>NC_015574.1:880000-1245000 GCF_000214725.1 Methanobacterium paludis
CGCGGGTAAAAAAATATTAATAATGGTTGTGGCAGTAGCATTAGCAATTTCAGGGGTTTACTTAATTGAAAGCAATTACTATTTTTCCCCTCAAAACACCACTTATTCTCCCCAATTAGCAGCTTCAACAGTATATATTGAAAATGGAGTTTCAGGTGTGGTTACGTTAACAGATCCGTTTTTGAACAAAACAATAAATATTAATGTTGTCTCTGATCCAATGGACTCTGGTTCAGGAGTTACCGTGACTAAGGATGGATATATAGTAACAGCATTTCATGTTGTTTCTGATCCTGATACCCTCGACAATCAAGATACACTTAAAAAAATGAATAGCAGTGATATAAACCATTATGTGGAAGAGGCTGCAGTAAGAGAGTACATATCAAATGTTAACCCTCAACTGGGTACCAAACTGCTAAATGGTGATAGTAGTAGTAACTCATATAGTTATGAAACAAATCAACAGGATATAAGTGCAATAACAGAAACATTGAGTCAAAAAAATTTATTAACTGTAAAATCATCTCAACAAGTTATAAAAGTCAAATTTCCTGCATCTGTTAACGGTGGAAACTCACTCAACGCCAGCTTGATTGATGTTGGAAATCCTGGAACCGATGAAGACGTTGCCATACTGAAAGTTAACCCTGTTAACAATAATCTGCCAGTACTTTCTGTTAGCTCACAAAAACCAACAATTGGTGAAAGTGTCAGCATATATGGTTATCCTGGTAATGATAGTGGGAACTATCAAAAAACCCAATCATCTGTAACGCCAAAATCAACATCAGGCTCCTTGATATCAGAAATATCCAGCTATGGAACTGTTTACTATAAAACAAGTGCACCCACAGCTTCAGGTTATAGTGGAGGCCCGGTTTTTAACTCTCAAAATAATGTGATGGGAATCTTAATTTATGGTTCTATAGTTAAACAACAATCAAAAACAGAATCAGGTATATTCCTATCTTCAGATTACATAATACAGATATGCAAAGCTAACAACGTTTCTATTACAGTTGTTTAACATAAAAAGTTCGTTTTATACTTTTGTAATTGTGCCATTTTCTCAAGTTGATCTTGGAATTAATATTATCAATCATGAATCTAATTTTTTTTATGAATCTGATCAAGATATTTTCTATTGAATCAGATCAAGATGAATTAAAGGAGAATGAACCAAATGAACATACCTCAAAAAGTGATAGACATTATTGAGCCAGTTTATGTGATGGAAGGTGCTGGTGTACTCTTGCGCAGGAGTATAGCGACCCAAAGGCTGGATCACCTTGACCCATTCCTACTTTTTGATCACTTTGGATCGGATAACCCTGAAGATTATCTTCCAGGCTTTCCCATGCACCCCCACAGAGGGATCGAGACTGTGACGTATATGTTAAACGGTCAGGTTGTTCACAAAGACAGTCTGGGCAACTCGGGAACTATTGACGGTGGTGATGTCCAGTGGATGACTGCAGGTAGCGGAATTATTCATGAAGAAATGCCAAAACCCCCTGAAAATGGGAGAATGGAAGGATTTCAGCTCTGGGTAAACCTTCCAGCCAAGTTGAAAATGACAACACCACGTTACCAGGAGATTAAATCATCAAAGGTCCCTGAAATTCAACGTGAGGATGGAGTTGTTGTTAGGGTCATCGCAGGTGAGGTAGATGGTGTGAAAGGTGCTATCACTGAAATATACGCTGATCCAGAGTATTTGGACGTATTCCTTCCTGCAGGATGTTCCTTTGAACAGCCCGTTTCCGAGGGTTATTCTGCTTTTGCTTACGTATTTTCTGGAGAAGGGCTTTTTGGTGACCTTGAGTCTGGGACAGCCGTTCAGTCAACTCAGCTTTTAGTGTTTGGTGAGGGAGATTTAGTCAAAGTCTACGCTGACCAAGTTCCAGTCAGGTTCCTCTTAATTTCCGGAAAACCTCTAAACGAGCCAATTGCACGTTATGGTCCCTTTGTGATGAACACCGATGAAGAGATCGAACAGGCCCTTGAAGACCTCAACAATGGCACTTTTGTCAAATAAGCCTTTATTTATCAATTAATTTTTAACATGATTTCATTTGGTAGGAACAGTTTAGCTGATAATAATGCCCACTTTGTTATTGAACTTATTTTTAACGCCCAATTTAAAAACCATAATTATTTATAATTTTTAAGAGATATTTAATAAAAGATTCTTTGGATGTAATAAAAATTGGATTAAGTGGGGGGTTTTAAAATGGCAGAAGGAAGAAATGTTTTTATAGGCATTCTGGCGATAATACTGGGATTAATAGTTATACTGTTCCCAATAGTTAGTGTTGCCACATTCAGTATTCTTGTAGGTGTTGGAATTATTTTCCTGGGTATCTGGTTACTGCTTCAAGGCTTCAATATCTGGGGCAAGAACATGGTAGCCGGAATAGCCGACGTAATATTGGCTATTTTTGCAATAGGGTACGGATTGATATTTGTTGGGAATATTAAAGGACTGGAATTTTTGACATTTTTAGCACTTTACGTTGTGGGAGTTTTCATAATAATAACAGGTTTAACAGCCCTATTTTCTGATAAAGGTGTCAAAGGAAGATCTATTGGTGCTGTAGGGGTTGTGCTGGGTATTTTATTCATGATAATTGGTACATACCTCAGGAATATATTCGTTTTAGCCGGAATAATAGGTGCTTTCCTGATAATTGCAGGAATAATGGAGATTTTTGAGTTAGGAGGAGAAATAGTTCCTGAGACATTGAAGTAGTTATTCATCAATTCTTGGTGTTCCCGTTAATTATTTTCATCTTTTTTTATTTTTGTAAAATCTTGGATATTTCTTAGTTTAAACCAAGTAAAGTTAAAAAACATCAAATTAATAAATAGGAGTTGAATAACATGACAAAAGTGAAAGGAACCAATAAAAGAACAAGACCAAAACCAAAATACAAAAAACCTGGAAGTAAAAGGGGAAGGGGAGTTAAGAAGAGATAACTCATATACTGGACGGCATAGTTTACTTCTCAGTAGTGCTTATATTAGCCAAGTTTCTATTCGAACAGATCTTATTAAAGGATCGTGCAGAATCTTCAAGCATTTGGCCACCAATACAAACTTTAAACAGTGGGGAACAGTCTTATTATTTCATCTATTGCTTTTTCACGTGTATCCATAAAATATTTAACTTGTTTTTTTGCAGTTTCAATTCCACCAGTTAGCTCATCTTTTAGAGGATTTATACCTACTAAATTGCTATAAATTTTTGTTATTGGTTTTTTATCTTTGAAAGGTTGGTAATAATCCTCGACTTTTTGGGCAATGCTTTCTTCGACAGGTATGATCAACCTCAAATTTTCATCGTGCCTGAATGGAACTCTCATTCCAGGCAAATATTGTTCTGGGATCCCTGCATCGAGCAATGCTTCATTTCTGAATCCCATCTGAAGCAAATGGACATCGGTTTTTATCTCAGAATATAACTGAGTTATTCGTTTTTTTTCTTTATCGGGGATATGTGCATCACTTTTTCCATACCAATTACTCAAGAAATCATCTGCCAAACGTTTGTGTCCTCCTTTGAGAATATCATAAGTTATACCCGCATCAATGATATCGAGTTTCTTTGTAACTGGTGTTGAATCCCGCAGGATAGCATCTACTTGGGTTCCAGCACTATCAAAAACAACAGGTAATGGTAAATTGTTGGAATCTGAAAAAAAATAATTAAATATTGCTTGAAATGTTGGACCGCGCTGAATGTTTCCCCAATCAACAGCTCTTACTATCCACGTCTTCATATTTCAACTATTTATGTGTAATGAGTTTATATGTTATTGTGTTTGCATCAATCTTCTGATTCATATCTTACATAATGACGTGAAATGGAATTCTCCCATAGATGTCATGTAATCCAAATTAAAATACATATAATCAATAATCCAAATTGGAACACATATTCCAGAGTAAAATATTGAAAATAGATGTTCATTATCTTTCTTTTATGATAATACTAAATATGTTCATGTCTAAATTTAAATTGAACATAGGAAGTTACAACATGAACGGAAAAATTTTTCTACTGGAAAATGGGAACGAACTGATTAAAATGGAAGAGCGAGAATACGCCTCAGAACTTATACTGCAGGATCTAATTGCAGATTATCCTGATCTACTTGCAGGGGATCAGATGGATGAAGAAAATCCTAGAAAATGGCTTTTAGTTAAAAAAGAACAGGAACTATACTTGGAGGAGGAAGGATCCAACGTTGTTTACTTGGATCACCTCTTCGTAGATCAAGACGGTGTTCCAACCCTCGTGGAGGTTAAAAGAAGTAGCGACACCCGTATAAGGAGGGAAGTAGTTGGGCAGATGCTTGATTATGCATCCAACGCAGTTGTATACCTCCAAGTTGAAGAGATGATGAGCAGTGTTGAATCCAACTTTTCGGGTCATGAGATGGGAGATATTTTATCTTATAAACTTGGGTTTGATGGGGATCCCGATGAATTTTGGCTTAAGGTTAAAACGAATCTTCAAGCTGGTAAAGTCAGGATGATCTTTTTGGCGGACAGTATACCTCCAGAGCTTAAAAGAATAGTTGAGTTTCTCAATGAACAGATGGACCCTGCAGAAGCATTTGCAGTGGAAGTTAAACAGTACGTGGGTGAGGGACTTAAAACACTGGTGCCAAGACTCACAGGACAGACTGCTGAGGCACAAAAAAAGAGAAACATTTCAAAAAAGCTTGATGAGAGAATATTTTTTGAAAACCTTGATGATGCTGGAAAAGATTTCTTCAAAGGATTATTTGAATTTTCCAGAAAAAATGATCTTAAAGTTATTTGGGGCACAAAAAGCTTCTCTTTGAATGTTGATCTGAATGGAAACAATGTGACTGTTCTCAGAGGGTACTGCAATTTGAGTGCATTTAAACAGGTTTTATTCGTAATATTTGGCAGTATATCCAGTAAAGTTCCAGATGGAAAATCAATTGTAGATGAGTATGCTAAAGGAATGGATGGTGTTGCTGTAAAAGTTTCAGATGGTTATAGATTGGATATAAATGATAATCTAAATAAAAACCAGCTTGAAAAGTTCTATGAAGTTTTAACTCATGTTATTGGGATGATAAGAGTTTCGTAAATGAAGTTGAGTTTAAATTCACTTATTTTTTTTATTTATCTTAATTTTTTAATTCAAATTCTACACAGTTTCTTTAAACGGCTTTAATGTTAGATTTGCACTGGTATATAAAAAAAATCTTAAAGATCTAAAAAAAGAATTGGAATGAAACTTATTCAACATTGGTTTCCATATTGGTATCGATTATGGTGTCAAAGGGTATTTTTTTATCCCATCCACTCTTTTTGAAGATGCCCATGAAACAGACACCAATGATTCTGGGGGTTTCCTCTGAAATCTTATGGATCATGTCCACAACATCTTCAGGAGGACATCCAAACTTGGGCATGGCAAGACCACCAAGTACCACAACAACTGCAGGATCTTCAGGGTCAGCCATTTCATCAACCACACTGATTCCGATATTTTCCTGTTTTTTTATCTTCCTTGCTTCAGTTGTATCTGCATTCGGAACATAAACCATATCAAAACCTTTATCCCTGATACTGTAAGAAAGCAGTTCAATAAAAGGCGTGCATACATCTGCTGAACCTGTAAACACTACTTTGGAACCTTCAGGTATATCTACAACACTCTTCCTGAATGCTCCTGTAAAACCAACTATCCCTTTATTATCCACACAATACCCCTCCATGACATTTTCTATTCTTTTTGGGCTTAAAATTTTCTATAATAATCTGTGTTATTAAGTTTCTATCCCTGGCAAGTTTATTGTGTTAATTTCACCCATAGTTTCCAGTAACACAATTTAAAAGCAGAAAGTAATCTTAATTATTTTTCTGTGCCAAGATTAGAACCACTAAAGTTATTAGTAGTAAGATCCAGAAAAGAGGGTTACATAAGACGTAAACCACGATCCATGTAATAACTGCTAAAATAACCATGATCAAATCGAAGATCAATACCCCAATTACCATTAAAACTACAACACCTAACACTACAATAAGAAACAAGCCTAAAGCTCCGCCAAATATTTCAGTAATTGCCCTTAAACACATAACATTCCTTTTCCTTTTGTGAGTTATAATCAAACTATCTTTACAATTTTCAAGGCACCGTAGGATAAATCTTACCGGTTTTACTCTCCTTACAAAACGTTCTGAAGTCGCAGGCATCACAGGTTCTTTTTTCAGGATTTATCTTCCATGAAGACTGGATTCCACAACCCTTAACCTCCTTGATTATGCTGCCTTCAATATCATCCACAACTGTATCAAATTCACTCAGGGATTTTTTCTGGTTATCGTAATCAACAGGAATTATCCTTATTGAGCGCAGTTTTTTAAGGGAATTTGAAAGTGCAGGAGGTTCAGATTGATCGTTCCATCTCAATATATTCTCCAGATCATCAGCGTAGGGTTTAATATCTGTTTTACCCTCCTCAACATCTCTTTTAAGTTCCTGGATATCGTCCTTGAAAAGTGAGAGTTCGTTGAGGTAGAAAAGGATTCCCACCAGAACTTCGCTGGATTCTGGCTGCATGGACCTTAACCAGGAGTAGGTTAAAACCTGCCATTGGTGGTGTTGCCATGAGGGAGAATTTATTGGAGGTCTCTGCATACCTTTGTAATCCACTATTATCTCATATTCAGGTTTTTCAAGATTTTCAAGTTTGTACTGGAAAACAGGGTTCTGGTGCAGGTATTTAATTATCAAATTTTTATCTGAGGCTTCATCAAGTTTAACAGAGCTTAAAACATCGATTATTCCGGTGATTCCATAGTAGTTTGACCGGCTTGTACCCTTCTGGTAGTGCGGCATGTCCCTTATGCCCTTAAGCTTTACCTCAGAATCGTCTATTAATGGAAATAGGTGTGGTCCCCAGGTGTTTATAGCTGCTTCTGCCCTTATGCTTGCAACCAGTTTATGAGGATGGTTGTGGTCAGGGCAGAGGCCCTGATTTTCATCCTCAGCTTTGAAAGGACAGAAAAGATTGGCAGGAGGTTGCAATCCTCTTGAACGCATTCTTTTATCTATTTCAAGTTCAATATCTCTTATCTGGGTTTCCCAATCCCATGGGAAATCCTTCCAATCATGTTCATCCCAGCGCAGGTACGCCTCCTCCATAACTCCGTGAATAAAGTCACCGAACCATAACTGTATTGGCATGGCTGGAGGTAGAGTTCCTTTGTTCTGGTAGCGGTACTGCAGGCCGCAGGTAAGGTAAGAAAGAAGGTCTCCTGTGAGACTGTACTCAGGGATGATGTAGGGTTTAGATCTAACTGAAAGTGCCATTTATTGTCACCTTTTTACGAAAAATTTTAATTTCTTTTATACTGCTATATGAAAATATTAAATTCTCGATTTGTTTCAAGTTTTAAACTTCAATTGTACTTTTTTCAGGTTCAAATTTATATTACTACTACTCTCCTTTTAATCCTTTTCAAGTTTTAATCCTATTTAATGAACATTTTTAAGATTTAAGGCCTGTTATATTTGCTTCAAGTTTTCAAGACCGGGCCAGTGCCATGAACCATCCCGGGACCATCCTGTGGCCACGTTTGGAATTTCGTGGTGATCATGTTTGGTTTCATAACCTCCTTTAACAGGGTTGATTCCCACAAGCAGAAGCACATCCTGGGGTCTGCTGAAGGCCACGAAGTACTGTCTTATGAGGTCGTCGAAAGCCCGATCCTGGCCTGAGCGGTTGGGACTCTCCAGTGGGGAGCATGCCCTCAGCTCATCTTCAAGGTTGCAGGATTTCCCACCTTCTTCTGGGAAGCGTTTAAATGCATTTTTATGATGGTTTGTCCTGAAATCTGAACCCACATCCACTATCACCACTGGAAATTCCAGTCCCTTGGACTGGTGTATTGACATGATGTTGATCCTGTTGTCTGGAAGTGTTTCTAAAAGGTTTTCATCAACGTCTATCGCCCCTGTGGCTAGGGGTGTGAAAACATTCCAGAAAAGCTCCTTAATTGAAGATAATTCCAGTTCTACATCCTCATCGAAGATCATGTCCCCTCCAAAACTGCTGAAAAGGGCGGTCTGTGCAATGGTCCGGGTTATGGCCTCAAGGTACACCAGTCCCTCAACATCGTCCTGCATGGATGGTATCCATGTCACAAGTTTGTAGGCTAAATCCAAAAGTGGTACATCTCTTTTCCACTTTTTACGGCCAAGTGGAGTACGGGACTGCCATGCTGCAACAAACTCTCCAAGAGAGATAGGTGATCGAGGTTCGGGCTCTGTTTCCACGTACATCTGGGCAGTTTCCCTCCATGAATTTAATCGGTGGACTGCAGTTTTTGGGAGCTTTTCTATGGAATCCTGAACCTGGCATTGTGGGTCTATACATTCAAGTAAAAGGCCGCAGAATACTCCGGCATCATCTGTTCTCTCCAGATTCTGTCCGCGGGGGTTGAACACATCAATTGGGGGGTTGAGATTTCCAAGGTCTTCTCTCAGATAAAATGGCAGTCTTTTCTTTTTAAAAGCTGTGATCTCCAGAGGTGAGCTTAAAAGTATGGACACATCAGTTGGGGAACCATCCTCTGGATCTGCCCTCACCTCAAACTCTTTGTTTTTGAAAGTGAAGTGGAATCCATCGTAGATCACCTGGTGGATGAATCTGGAAAGGTCCTCTGCCAGGGTTTCAACATCATCCCTGAACATGCCGAGCACTGGAAAATCAGTAAATTCTGGCATTCTTGCAGGTTCTATTGGAGGTTTGCCCTCAACCCTTGCCTCCTGGAATTCATTGTCCAGAAGGGCGAACCTGTTGCAGAAATTGACTATTGATTCTGTGGAACGGTAGTTTCTGGAAAGGTTGATGAGTTCAGGTTCTATCTGGAGGTGCTGAACTGTTCTATCCTTGAAGTTGGTGAAAAGATCCACGGTTGCTCCCCTGAACCTGTAAAGTGACTGGTCATCGTCCCCAACCACGGTGAAACTGCCACCGTTATTTATTGCAGAGCGTGCAAGTTCGAAGTATATCTGCTCCTGCAGCAGATTGGTGTCCTGGTACTCGTCCACAAGAACCAGTTTAAGTTCCTGAAGAAAACTTTCCAGTTTCTTATCCCTTAACTTATCCAGAAAATCCGCCTCTAAAATTGCAAAGTCAAAAAGAAGTCTTTCTTGCAGTTCATGCACGTAATCGTTAATTGCATCACAGGCAATTTGAGCCCCAGGATGTTTGTTTTCTTTTTGAAACTCTTCCCAACGGACCTGATCGTAGTAAACACGGTCTTTGATTTCCAGGAGATTTTTGCTCATCTCGTTGGTGTTAAAACCGAATTTTGTCCCTCGAAGACCTATCAAGAAATCCTTCAAATCTTCGTTGTGGTGCCTTTCCTCCTTAAAAAGCCCCACCCTCATCATCAGGGCGTTTGCAACAAAATCCTCAATAACAACAGGCGGAGGAGAACCAGGGTCCCTGTGATTTCTTAAAATATCCTCGGAGATGCTGTCAAGGGTCCCGGTTATTATCTGGTTAAAATCAAGTCTTTGAAGGCGGGTTTTAAATGATTTATATTCTGGATCCTCAAGGAGCCTCTGTCTTATCTGGTCGCCCCAGCTTAAAATCCTTGATCGAAGTTCTGCAGCTGCCTTTCTTGTGAAAGTTGTTGCAAGGATGCTTCCGGGATTGACGTCGTCCACGTAGATGAATTTAAGGATCTTCAACACCATAACCGTGGTTTTCCCGGAACCTGGACCTGCAACTATGAACTGAGATTCATTTTTATTGGCTGAGATTGCCCTGTTTTGATCAGGGTTTTTGTCCTCCCTGATATCACGGTTGAGGTTTTCTATGACTATTTTTTGGAATTTTGACCAGGTTAACATTGTAATCATATTTTTTTAAATGTTTTGAAACTACAAGATAAGAAGGTTCAACCTCTCCATGAACTGGACAAACCCATGTAGTTGCAGTTTTAATATTAACTGGTTTATTATTCCAATTTAAATAGGTAATGATTTTTGGATGGTTTTTAACTGGAAAAGGAGGATTTAAAAATAAGGTGTTGGTTTAAATAAGAAATTTTATTAATCCAAGGATGCTAAATATAAGTAAAGTAAAATTGGAAATGGTGTTGGATATGCAGAGCATTAAACGATATGAAATTACAGATGTTCAAAGGAAGAATATACTGGATTCTATTCAATCTGTTTTAATGGGAAAAAAGGAAATTCTCTTTGCATACCTTCATGGATCCTTTCTGCAAAACCTTTTCAGGGATGTTGACCTGGCCATTTATGTTGACCAAGACATTGGAAGGAAGGAAGCATTTCACTTTGAACTGGCTTTGGAGAGGGAGCTGGATGAACATTTAAGTTTTCCAGCAGATGTTAGAATTCTGAATTATTCACCATTATCCTTCAAATTCAAGGTCTTAAAGGATGGAAAGCTTTTGATAACCCAGGATGAAGGTTTAAGAAGTGATTTTGAGTCTTTAACTATGAACGAGTATCATGATTTTAATTTTTACAGAAAACGATACATGAAAGAGGTTTTTGGCCTTGAAATTTGATGAAGATAGGGTTGCTAAGCTGTCCTCAGAGGTACTTAAATCTCTGGAAGGACTAAGGGAGATTTCAGATATTTCTAAGGAAGAATTTCTGAAAAAACATTATTTAATTGCTGGTGCCAAATATTACCTCATAGTTTCAATAGAAGCTATTATTGATTTATCTAATCATATTATCTCACAAAATAGCTTTAGAATACCTGAAAGCTACTCTGATACATTTAGAGTAATGGCTGAAGCTGAGATTATACCTTTAACCTTAACAGAAAGATTGATAGAAATGGCAAAGTTCAGAAATAGATTGGTACATATATACTGGGAAGTGGATGATGAACTGGTTTATGATATAATAAGAGAGGATATAACTGACATTGATGACTTTCTGCAAAATTTCATTGCATCTTTAAAATCTTAAAGACTTTTTAAGAGCTATTTTTTATCTTTAGAAAATATTTTTTGTGTTATCAAAAATATTCCTTGTATTTCTTTCTAAAATTTATTTAAATTGACATAGAAAAGATTCAGTATCATGAAAAAAAGTTCAAGTGCGGGGTCAGGGACTCGAACCCTGGTAGGCCTACGCCAGCAGGTCTTGAGCCTGCCCCCTTTGGCCGCTCGGGTAACCCCGCCTAGAGATAATCTATTTATATTCTGATTATTTAAAGTTATTTATTATTAATAATGGGTTTGGGGATACTTAAAGGGATTTAACTTCAAATTGTAGTTGGATTAAGGAGCAGTTAAAGGTTGAGCGCTGATATTTATGTGTTGAAGCGACCTTCATTTACCTTTAATCAGTTCTTTCAGTTCATCCATTTCTAACTGTAATTTATCCAGTTTATCATGAATAGTTTTTTCTTCTTCCTCTTCAGAGCGTTCAACTAACTTTGAAGTTATTGTGGCTGTAAGAAAGCCCATAAATCCTATTCCAGTGAACATTATTATGGCTGCTATAACTTTACCTATATCAGTTTTTGGTGATATGTCACCGTAGCCCACTGTTGTTATGGTAACTAATGTGAACCATAGAGCATCAGTTAAACTGTGAATGTTACTATTTACACCTTTCTCAACTAAAAAAAGAGCCATCGATCCTGAAAATAGTATTAATATTACTATAAAAAATCCATAATCTATCCGTGTTTTATGTAAAAATTCAAATGCATGTGCAATCTCCTTTTTGAAAAGTGAAACAATCCGTATTAATCTGAAATATCGAAACAAAAATCCTACCTGTGGTGCAAGGATCTCTGGAACCATTCCAATAATGTCAGTCCAGTTAGCTTTTAGAAATTCTTTTTTATCTTTTGATTTCAAGAGTTTGTTAATAAAATCAGGTATTATGATTAACACTACAATTAAATCAAAATAAACAATCAATGTATAAATTTCAGGACTTACAGGAATGAATGTTATGATGGTAAGTAAAATAATATCCAGGAGGATTAAAACTATTATGAACATCTCGGCAAAACGTTTCAATGTTGGTGTTATGGATGAATCAATAGATGATTCTGGCTTTTTTTCTTTCATGAATGTTATTGCTGTAGTAATAAAGAGTTTTAACTTTTTTTTCATAGAGTTGTCCTTCAAATATTTTTACTTACATGAGGCTGATCCTTATTTTGTTCCATGACGACCAATACTTAGTTAAAGTTTAATATTACTGGTTTATTATTCCCATTTAAATAGATAATGATTTTTTAATGTAATATAAACTTCAATTCCAAGATTTATATGATAAAGTGAACAAGCATTTGGATAAATTTGTTTCGATAGGAGATAAATAGATTAAGATTTGTTTAATGTAAATTCATATTTTCTAAAAATATTTCAAATATTTTAAGTATTATGTGGTACATAGTAACATGTGGAGTATAGATAATTATGAAATATATTATTTCAGGTTACTTTTTTTTGGATTAAATTGGGGGTTGAAGTTATGAAAAACATAGTAGAGACCGGTATAGAAATGGGGCAGTTTAATACATTGGTGGCTGCGGTTAAGGCCGCGGGACTTGTTGAAACATTAAGTAGTGAAGGCCCATTCACAGTGTTTGCTCCAAACGACGATGCTTTCGCTAAATTACCTGAAGGAACCGTGGAAGGACTCCTCAAAGACAAGGAAAAATTAACAGAAGTTCTTACATATCATGTGATTCCAGGCAGGTATCCGGCATCAGACGTCATTAAAATGAAATCTGCAAAAACCCTCCAGGGCAGGGAAGTAAGGATCCATACTGCAAAGGGTTTTATGGTAGGTAGGGCTAATATTATCCAACCGGACATCATGTGCACCAATGGAGTGTGCCATATGATAGATGCAGTACTACTGCCAGAGTAGTGGCATTATAATAAAAAATTAAGGACATTATAATAAAAATTAATTTTTTTTATTGGAATTTTTTATAGGTTTAGAGAAGGGCTTATATTATTTGATATTATAGATGAATAAAGAAATTTTTTTGATTTGAATATTTATTAAATAAATCTTTGAAATTGATTTTCGAAATTTTGAATTGAATGTTAAAAACAGGGCTGGTTTTAGCAATAAATCAGTTAATGAATAAAAGCTTCTGTTTTGACGAATAAAAGCTTTCGTTTCTAACAAAAATAAAAGTAGGGATAAGATATGAGTGAGTTAATCCACACAAAAGATAAAGGCGTTATGGTACCCACCAAAACTAAAGACGTCATTAAATGTAGTAAATGTAATTTTAAAGTTCATAAAAACCATATACATCAGAAATATGAACAGGGAATTCTGGAAATACCAGTAAAATGATTTTCATTTTGAGCTGGATTAAATGGTAACTTAAAAAAGTATAAATAATTAAAAGTTTCTGTGATGTTCAAGTTCCTTAACATGTAGGGTGCAGTTAACCTTGCACACTCTAGATTTAACTCCTGCAAACATAATGTATCGGGGGTTTCTTTTAAAAACCAGTTCAAAGTTTATTATTTAAATAATTTGGAATCTGTTTAAGTTTATTTTATTCTATCTGATTATTGTCAAACATTTTATGTGTCTTGGGTACATAGTAACATATGAAGACAAATATTATGAAATAAAATATTTCAGGTTACCTTTTTTTGAGATTACATGGAGGTTGAATTAAATGAAAAATATAGTTGAGACAGGCATAGAAATGGGGAAGTTTAATAAGTTAATGGCTGCAGTTGAGGCTGCGGGGCTTGTTGAAACATTAAGTAATGATGGTCCATTCACAGTCTTCGCTCCAAACGATTATGCTTTCGCTAAACTGCCTGAAGGTGCTGTTGAAGAGCTCCTCAATGACAAGGAAAAATTGACTGCAGTTCTCACATATCATGTGATTCCAGGCATTTATAAAGCAGAGGATCTCAAGAATATGAAATCTGCAAAAACCCTTCAAGGCGGAGAAGTACAAATTAATACTCGTAAGGGTTTTAGGGTAGGCAAGGCCAATGTTATCAAACTGGACATCATGTGCACCAACGGGGTATGCCATATGATAGATGCCGTGTTAATGCCTGAATAAATCAATCTATAATTTCTTATTTTTTTTATTAGATCTACTTAAACTAGGTTATTTGATAGTTAATGAATAAAAATACTTCTGGATACTTTTGTAATTGGTAATTAATGAATACGTTTTGTAATTGTTAATTAACGAAATCTGGTTTAATAGATCCATAGAAATGCTGGAAATCTCCTTAAAATAATTAAAAAAGCAATAAAAGAAATAAACGACTGATTTTATTTCCTTTGAATGTGTTTGCGTTAATCAAAGATTCTCCATGGATATGAAAGCAGCATCCTTAAGAGAGTTGTACTTATCCACGTCGCAGGTTACCACAACCACCTGAAGATCCCTTGCACTTTCAGACAGTATTTCCAGGGCATGGTGCATTCTCAAAGGGTCTGTGTTGACCAAGGGATCGTCCAGCACCACCAGCTGTTTGTCTTCTTTACTTAAAAGTCTGCCTAAAGCCAGTCTGAATATGCACCAGACCTGTTCTTGAGTACCAAAAGAAAGTGAATCCAGTAGAGCTTCATCATCACGACCTTCAGGTGTCACAGAACACGGCTTCATTTTATTGTCAAATTCTAAAGAGTACCTGGGACCCAGAAGCTTCGTGAGATCGTCGGTCACGATCCTCTTGATTGGGTCTGTAAGTGAGACGATGGTGTTTTCCTTGTAGTGTCTTGTGAGATCGTAAAGGAGTTCAACAGCATCTGCATCTCTTTTCAGGTCTTTCATTGTTTTTTCTTTGTACTTTAAAGATTCTTCAAGTGTATTCAGGTCAAGTCCCCTGATATTTTTGAGGTCGGTTTCCATCCTGACGTGGGACAATTCCATTTCTCTCAGATCCTCTGTTAATCTTTTAACCTGAGTCTCGTAGGTATCATAATCTTTGATGGGTCCCTCTTCTTTTTCCAGTACCTCATCCTGGTACATCTTCAGGACCCTTCCCTTTTTCTCTAGTTCCAGGGAAATCTGGTTCTGTTCAACTTCCATTGCCTCGACTGTAATCCCATCTTTTTGCAAATTTCTCAAACGTTCATTTGATCTTTCAATGAACTGATCGTTGCTTTTTATTCCAGTTTCATCGCGAGATATACACTTATCAATGTTTACGTGTTGATCTTGAAGTGCCTGCATGTTAGCGTCAAGTTTGCTTTCATTATTTTTAAGGTTTCTTTCATTCTCTTCGATTTCGTGTATCTTTCCTGAGAGTATTTCAACGACAGAATTTTTGTCCCTGTCCTTGCAGTTTTTGAAGGGAGAATCATCAGGTATCATAGCCCAGTTGCGTTCAATTTTACCTTCAAGTTCTGCAACTTCTCCTATGAGGGAATCCATACCAACTTCAGATTTTTTAGTTAAATCTGCGTTAATACGTTCAATTCCCTTTTCTAAACTATTTTTAGTATTTAAAAGTTCCCTGAGGGGTTCTAACTCCTTTTCACCATAAGGTGCAGTTAAACGTGTGAGTTCTGTTTCCATCTTCTCCAATTCAGACTTCAAAAGTTTAACATTTTCATTTCCACTTTTGATATCAATGGTACCCTGATCCAGCTCTATTTTAACAGACTGGTGTGCCGTCCAGTTATTGTTTTCTAATTCAGATCTTTCCCCGTCAAGGTAGATGGAACCTTTAAATTCACCAGAAGCCCGGATGTTCAATCCTATGGCATCCAGTTTGGTTCTGGTATCTCGGATACAGTTTATTAAAGTTTCAATTTCATTTAACTGGGATCTGGAAGGTGCTTTGATGGATCTGTGCGCATCTTCTTTGGATTCCAGTTCCTGGTTCAACGACCTTAAATCCTGGAGTCTGGATCTTTTATCCTCAAGCTGTATCTCCCTCATAACAGTTGTATGGGCTATGCTGGCTGCTGTTTTCTCCTGGGAAAGATCCTCCATACTGCACTTGAGATGTTTAATCTCTTCTTTAACACCTTCTATTTCACCTTCAACTTTTCTTAAATTTGATTCCTGTAGTTTCTTGTCTTCAGTTAGGGAATCATTTTCCAGGTTCACTTTGTTGATCTGGTCTGTTATCTGGGTGATCTCATCAATTTTCCCTTTGATGGAAATGTACCTTGTGTTGAGGTTTTCAACTTCTCTTTGTAGGTTTTCCCTTTCTATTTTATGATTTTGAGCTTCTTCAATGATCTTCTGAAGGTTTGAGAGGTGGTCCTTGGCTTCGTTTAAGCTGAGTTTCTTTTTACCCGTTAAAAACTCGTTGTCCTCCAGTTTGCGCATCAGGTCATCCTTTTCAATCAGTTTTTCCTTTGATTGTCTGATATTTTCGTTGATATCTTCTATTTCAGTGTTTAACTCCACCAGTTTGGAGCCTTTTTTCTGTTTTTTGGTTTTGGTGTAAAACTCTGAGAACCTGTCCTTTATGGATTGGTATATCTTTTTTTCCTCTTCTGATTCTATGGATGCACCTATCATGGACTGCAGGGATGTGAATGTTTCATCGTTGAGTTCGTCGGATATTATGGGCTCGCCCTGCACCATCCAGAGGCACTGGCCTATTCCCCAATTTTGGGACTTTGTATCGCCTGTGCGGGGCAGCTCTCCCCCAACTATTTTTGTCACGGCTTTATCTGCAAGGTCGCCTTCTGAAATCTTCTCCCAGTTGTTGTTCCACTTTTCAAGGATGCTTTTTGGTTGTATGAATGTTTTGGTTATCCTGTATCTGTCTCCATTGTTTCGGAAGGTTATTCTGGCTTGAGGTGCAAGCTGGGAACTCCAGGGTACTATTGATTTAATGTTTTTTGCTTTGCTTGAGTGTTTGGAGAAGAGTGTTGTTCTCAAAGAATCCATGAGGGTGGTTTTACCGCTTTCATTTGGGCCGTATACAACATTTAAACCGTCTTTGAACTGGATTTCCACGGGGTTTCTGAACTTTTTCCAGTTTTCAAGGCTTATACTTTCAAGTATCATTGTGAAACCGCCTTAACCATCTGGTACAACATTAGTGAAGCTCTTTTCAGGACTTCGGGGCTTGCATTTTGTATGCTATCCACGTCCTTTATATCCTTGAAGATCTCCTCAGCATCTTCAGGTGAGATGCTTGAAAGTTCCTGTGTCATGGGGTCATACTTCATAAGGGCCATCAATGCCTTGAATGTTCTTGGAACATAGGAACCTTCGGGTATCATGGCCTTAAATTCCAGCATGTTGGGTTTCAGGTAAAGTTCATCTGTTTTCAGGTTAAAAAAGAACAAATCCTTCACATTCAAATGTTCCAGGTAATCAAAGGCATCCTGTCCAACCACACCCTTGAGTTTCAGGTTTAAAATTGTGTAATCAGGATTTAATGTTGTTTTTAGGGTATTTTCCAGGTTTTCAACATCTTCCAGGCTGGTGATGTTTACGTTCATTGTTTCCCAGTTCAGTTTGCCCACTTTTACAGGTTCGATGGTTAGGTTTGTTGGTCCATTGGCTTTAACAGAGTCTATGTTGGGGGTTACTGTTTTGATTGTTTTTACAGCTTCAATATTGAGATCTTCTGATCTTTCAATGTCTACAAAGACCACGTTGCCGCTGGTGTTCTCCCCGAACTTGGTGGTTTCAGGGGTTCCAGGATAGACTGTGCATTTCTCGTACTGGAAAAATGAGTGCCATTCCCCAAGTGCCAGGTAATCCAGATTTGAAATATCTGCCCTCCTGGGGTTTATTGGGAAGTTGGATTCATCTGTAAATCCTGGTATCTGCAGGTTTCCATGGGCCAGTCCAATTGAAATATGGTTATTTTCGGGATTTATCCATTCTGTGGGGTCGCTCTGTGACTGCTTCTGGTTTACAGGGCAGGGGTACAGTGTAACATTATCCTGAATATCCAAAGGTTCGGCCTCTTTGAGTATGTGGATGTTTTCTGCAGCATCCCAGATAGGGTTGTTGTAGGGTGAGTCCCGGGTGAGGGGGTCGTGGTTTCCAGGAAGTATGTAAACTGGCAGGTAGGTCCCGGACAGGTCACTGCATACTTCATGGATTATCTTTGAGTCAACATCGTTGCTGTCGAATAGATCCCCGGCCACCAGAATAAAATCAACGTTCCTTTCTCTGGCAGTTTCCAGGAGTCTTTTTATGGTTTCCATCCGAATTTTGCGTGCTATATCAGCTTTTGGCCCGAGCTGGGCATATTTTATTCCTAAGTGCCAGTCTGCAGTGTGTAAAAACTTCACCATTTTTATAAATCCCCCTAATAAATAAAACCCTCAAGATGAAACAGGTTAGATCAATTTAATCCTTAAACTACTATTTACACGTTGTATTAATACAAGTTGTATTATTAATTTATTTAATCTTTATTATTTTGTGATGTTTGGACTGTTATCAGACCTTTTTGAAATCTGAAATAAACTAGTGATGTTTGAACCGTTATCAGATCTTTGAAATGTGGAATCAAGGAAGTTCAAATTTAGGTGATGTTTGAATTGTTATTTGATCTTTGAAATGTGGAATCAAGGAAGCTCAATTGATGTTTGAACCCTTATCAGATCGTTTAATATGGAATCTATCACATCAAACTTGACCAGTTTATCCTGCCACCTATCTGGAATCCCACTTTCACCATGAATCCCACTTTCACCATAATACGCTCCAGCAATCTGCCCGTATATTGCACCTGTGGTATCTGCATCGTCCCCTAAATTAACAGCCATTAAACATCCCTCTTCAAAGTTTTCACCGTTATAAAAAGCCCAGAGAGCTGCTTCTAACGATTTAACTACAAATCCCCTGCCTTTAATTTCTGGAGGATTTTTATCTTTAAATGAACCGCAGGCAACCTCATCAATCTCTGGGGCCAGCTTGTTCTCTTTCCAGTACCCATCTACAGGAGAGTACCTTTTTGAAAGTATTTTCTCCTTGGATTCTCCAATCAAACAGCCTATTATCAGTCCTGCCATGTACCTGCAGGCGTCAACAGTTAAAACATGGGCGTGAGTTGTTCTGGAGCTTTCTGCTGATGTTTCAATGGCCAAAACTGGATCTGAAAAATAAAAAAGTGGAACAGGTGCCAAACGCATTATTGAACCGTTTCCAGCGGATCTTTCATGGTCCGCTCCGGGATATGGTTCATGGGTCTTTTCAAACCTGTTTAAGGATTCCCTTGTGGTGTTGCCTATGTCAAAGCATGTTCCATTAACACTTAGATGACCTTCCCTGTACCATGACAAAAATTTTTCAAGCTGGTCAACCGGGTCGAACCCTTCCTTTTCAATCAAGCTTTCAGCTGAACACAACGCCATTGAGGTGTCATCAGTCCATTCACCGGGTTTCAGGCCGAATGTACCGCCGCCAATCATATCATCCACGGGCTGGAAGGTTTTTGGTGGTTTAAATTCCAGTGGAACTCCCAGAGCATCTCCCACTGCCAGTCCAATGATACTTCCCCTGGTTCTGTCGACCATGCTTTCTTTAATTTCCTTTAAACGCATCAGGAGCTTCAAGAATATTTGACGGTCGATCATCTCTGCAATTAAACCTTCCAAGGATCTATTTGCCCTTACTATGGTGGTGAACAGTTTTTGAAGTGTTACGAGATCTGCACGGCCTATCAATTCAGGATCATTGAAATATCTGCGTGTTTCATCATCCCATTCAGACCTTTTAAACGTTTGAATCATATTTTCATGGTAAAGGGCCTTGTAAAAAGTTATAACTTCTTCAGAATAATTGTAAAATGGTAACTGGTTAAGATTAGGGATTATCCCATAAAAATTGTTCTCTGGGTTGTTGAAGTAGGGTAAATATTCCAGCAGAGCATCCATATTCTTGAGATTAGGATATTGTGGATGTTTAGGATTTTTCCAGTTTTTAGGTTCGGCTCTGTTCTCAATGGATTCTTCTGACATGAAATGCCTCCTGAAATTAAAACAAACATTTATTCATAAAACTAGTTTATTATTAACTACTTAATATTTTTTATAATTTGAAATAAAAAAATGGATTGGTGGTACAAGTGGTGAAGGATGAAGAATTTATCAACCAGGTATATGGGGCAGTATCAAAGGCATTTAAAACAGAAACAATTTATTTAAAGGGTAAAGATGGAGTAGGTAGAATAGTCTTATTTGATGAACCAGAATTAATCCCTGGAGAAATGAATAGATATAAAATATCAAATCCAACTATGGCAGTTTTTGACGGTGAAAAATTGGTAATGGTTGTTGAAGCAATTCCTAAAAAACCCACACCTAAAAAACTTGTGGGACCAATTCCAGTGTGCATGATAGCACGAAACATGATTATCAACAAAAAAGATGGACAAAAGGAGTATGAATTGAATAGCAAGGATTCTAAATTCCTTCTTTTGATTGTGGTTCCAGATCAGGGAGAGGAAAATGGTCAAAGAAGTGAGAGAATCTTGGATTTGAATGATAAATTTAGAGGAGTCATGGATCTGGACAGTGAATACTCAAACCTCAAAGATTTTGCTATATGTGAGATTGAGGATGTTGAACAGGTTTTAGATAAGTTATTAAAAGATAATCTATAGAATGGGAATTATATAGAAGGAGGATATTATGAAATTGATTGCAGATAATTTTGCCTGGCGTTTTGGTCATTGGGGGTTTACTTTGCTGAAAAAGACATAAAAGATAGATGTGGGGGATATATCCAAGATTCTGGCTGGCTAATTCAGTACTGCTTTGGAAAAGATGAAACTGGTGAGTATCTGGATTACTACGCAACTCATAGAATGACAGGGGATTCACATGTGCGCATGTATGCAGATGGTAGGGAAGAGTCCCTCCTAACACTCTCCAGCATAGTTAAAATCAGTGAGGATCCTGTAGAACAGAAGCGACTGGAAGATGAACATGACAAGTACAATCGTAAAGTGGTAAAAATGTTGGTTGATAATGGATTCGATAAGTTCACAATGAACATGTTTCTCAGTGCAGGAATGGATAAAAAAATGAATGAAGTTATTTAAAGTCTTTTTTAGTAATTATATAAGACTTTTTAACAGCTTCAAGTACTTTTTCAAGATCCCCTTCCTTTTGGAGGTAAATAGCACCCCATTGAGAATCACCTTTCATACTATCTAACTCTTCTATTCCCTTGTTGCCTTGATAAATGTAAAATCTAATTTTGTAGGGATTGAAAAAGTGAGCTGAGAAAAATGTTTTTTCAGGAGAACTAAATGATTTACCACCTTTTATATTTTTACTCTTAATATCCGTACTTATGTACTCTAAATGTTTTTCAAAGTCATTAAATAGATTTTTTACCTCAGATTCTACAATTTTAAGGGATTTAATTGCTTCATCTCTAACTTTGCGGTCTGGATCTTTTTGAGCTAACTCTTTAAGAGTATTCACAGATTTTTCATCGTACCATTTAGAGACAGCTCTTGCAGCTCTCCAACGAACTGTGCTTTCCTCATCTGAAAGGGCTTTTTTTATGGGAATCTCAGCTTTTTCACTTTCAATTTCACTTAAAGCTTCTATTGCCATTTCACGCTGGTGATAATTTTTTGATTTTAGTGCAGAAATTAGATCATACTCTGAACTTTTTCCAATCTCCACAAGAGCCTCTTTGGCAGCCCAACGAAATTCTGGATCAACAAAACCTAAAATTCGAATCAATGGTTTAATAGCTTTTTCATCCCCTATTTTACCTAAAGAACGGGCAGAAGCCTTTTGAACGAATCTGTCACCATCATCTAAGGCTTTTATTAATAAATTTATGGATCTTTTATCTCTTAATCTACCTAACCTTACAGTAGCTTTCCTTTTTTCAAAATCGGATCCATTTTTAAGCACATTCATATTACCCAAAACTTCTTCATCATTGTTGGATCCCATGGAATCTATTCTTTCCGCCAATTTAAAGTCTAAATCTGTAATGGCATTTTTATCATGGGTAAATATGTTCAGGATAACTTCACCATATGAAATCTGCACGTCAGGATGGTGATGAACCTCTTCAGCAATTTCACCTACCTTGTTAACAAATTCTAACGCCTCTTTAAAGTCTTCAAACTCAAAAACCTTCTCTAATTTAAGAGTATTTAACAATGCCCAGTTTCCATTTAAAGATGAAACTTTACTTTCAATTTCATTTTTATTTAGATCTTGCAATTTTACACCCTCTTTAAATCACAATTATCTTTTCAGGTCCTTTCAAACCCAAATTTCTCCGATTATCAATAATTTCATTGGTCAAACCTTTTAAATATGGCCTTATCCATTTAGGATCGTTACCAGAATATAGTTCAACTTTCCATTCACCATTTGAGTCCATATTTGAATGTTTCACGGCACTGGCGCAGTAAAACATGTTGAAGATTCTTTTAATGTATTTATTCCAGGTTTCATCCTCGTGATTATGGCTTTGTGGAGGATTGAAATATCTCAACTGTTCCGGGGCTTGTTTTAAGGGTGTTGTATTGTTCCTGAAATCAATTTCCATGGTATTTTTTGTGCTATTACAATATCTGCAGAGAGTTTGCAGATTATCTATGGAATCTTTTCCTCCGAAGTAACGGGGATTGACATGATCCACTTCTAGGAGCATTTTGTTTTTTTCTCCACATGAAAGACAGTTTGGATATCTTTTCTTCACTTCAATTTTGGTTTCATTATCCAATTCATTATTCTTACTTTCCCCATTAACATAGACATCATCGGGCATGCCGTCAGTTAATTCGTTCAGTCTGCGAACACATGCATAAAACTGGTTAATAAAAGAATCATAGTTTGGATAAATCGTATCCCAGTATCTATCTTCCCTTTCAAATTCAAGTTTTAATTTATCATTAACCTCAAATAACTGTATACTCCTATATTTCCGAGCGAGTTGATCCATATCATGATTCTTTCTATCCTCAAACTCGAAAAATGGTGGTTTTTCTTTCCCTTGAGCTATATGGCATACAATGTTGAATATGTTGTTTTCTAATCCATCGTCATAGCTATTTTCAGGATCAAGAAAAGTTTCAACCCACTCGTTCAAAACATCGGATTTTGATTCAACGTTAATTTCTTCACTTTCAAAGTCAGATAGGTCCAAAGATTCCAAATGATCCATAAATTTTTCATAACTCTCTTTTTCATTCTCAAATACCATTACTAAACGATTTACTTCTATGTAATCATCCTCATTTTTAGAGAGAGTATAAAATTTTGTTTGATACCATCCTAGGGGCATGTTCTTTAAAAATGGGCCAATTTCAAGGCCTTTATTTTGGAACATTATTCTGGAGAGGTGTCTCACAAGATCAATTGAAATTAGCTGTAATGGTGGTCTTTTTTGTGGATTTATTATTGTGCCACCAGTACCACCTTCATCAAGCGGATCCCATTCCGCCCAATTGATCTTTTGATTCCAGTTATCAACAAAGGATACAATATAAGCCAAGTCTGTTCCACCAAATTTAGGGCCTCTAAGCGCCCTTCCAATCATTTGTGTTAAAAGAATTTTGCTGGTGGTTTGTCTCGTTAAAAAAACACTTTTTACATCTGGAACGTCCGTACCTTCAGTTAACATACGTATATTAATTAGAACATCAAGTTCATCATTTTTGAACCTCTCCAAAACCTTTGAATTTTCATCTCCACCACCTATAACCCTACCCGTACCTGTTTGATGAACATGACTGAACATGGTCCCTGCTTTGACTCCTTCTTTTCGTAAAAATTCACATAACTGAACGCACTGATTCCATCTATCTGCAAAAATAATGGTTTTACCATATTTAATCTTATTCTCAGCATATGCACGTGCAATAAACTGATTTCTCCCCCTATTATCAGCAAGTTGATTTATGATATCTTTAGGTAAATCTGAATAAGTATCAATCCATTTTTCATACTCTCTTTTTTCAAAATCAGGTTTAAATTCTGTATTTGGATCTTCAAATATTGGTTCAGCTAATATCTCTTGTGCCATCAAGTCCTTTAATGTAACCTGGTAAATGATATCCTGTGGAAATAGTTCCTTTAACCAACCTTTCTTTTTTTCATCGGAATATGTTGGTGTTGCCGTAAGTCCTAAAAGATACATCTGTGAAAATTGTTTTCTTAACTCAAGAATGAGGTTGCGATAACTTGGAGCTGGAGATTGATGTGCTTCATCAAAAACTACAAAGAGTTTATCTTCAGCAGATTCTAAAAATTTCATTAGATGAGGTTGTTTTCGTTTATATCCGCTACTTACGCTTTGTAACGTACTTATTAAAACATCATCTGTGCTTTCTATCTGTTGTATATTGAAATGGTTTTTAGTTCCAGATACCACTCTAACATTGAGATTTTCCCTCGGTTCTTCAATGAATCCAATTTCAAAACCCTTATTTTGATCTATTTCATGAGGTCCAAAGCTATAATAAGCCTGTTCCAATAAATGATGTGTGTGTGCTAACCAAAGAACTTTATAACCCTTAGATAAAGGTCCTTGACATAAAAATCTAACTGCAGTTAATGTTTTACCACCACCAGTTGGTAAAACTAAAATACCGCCTTTGTTACCAGTTTTTTCTTCTTCAAACCAATTCCTAAGATTTGTTTGGGCATCTCTTTGATATTGGGCCAAATTTATTTTTGAAGGGTTTTTTCTAGCTTTTATAAGATTATATTCCCTATAAAAATCGTTTTTTTCATTCATTTTGATCTCTCCATATTCTCCAATTTTGTTCTGGCATAAGTATCAAGTGGATTTAATTTTAAAGCTGCATTAAAACATTTTTTAGCTTGATCTTCTTCTTTTGCCTCTAAAAGAACAGAACCTTTATTTGACCAAGCATCCGAAAAATTAAAATTCAATTTTAAAGCAGCATCAAAGCATTCTAAAGCCTCTTCATTTCTCTCCAAACATTTAAATATCATTCCTTGAACATTCCATAATTCATGATCTTCAGGATTGATCTTCACAGCATTTTCACAGAACTTCAGGGCCTCATCATAATCTCCCTTAATTCCAAGTATGTTTGCTGTTTCTAATAGGGCATGGACATTTTCAGGGTCCAGTTGGAGTACCTTACCATAATAGAGAAGGGATTCTACAAATTTTTCCATAATTTTAAGCATTTCAGCCTTTCCAAGCCAGGTTAATGGATTTTCAGGGTCTATCTCTATTGAAAATTCCAGGCTTTCCAGGGCATTTGCATATTCTCCATCATCCATCAAGATCTTTCCTTTGAGTAGCCATGCTGGAGAAAAATTGGATTTAATCTCAATAATATTATTTAAAACATCTAAAGCCATTTTAGTGTTATTTTGTGCCTTAAAATGTTTAGCTTGAGTATATAAAACTTTAATATTCTGTGGATCAATTTGAATGGCTTTTTCAAGTGATTCAGCTGCTTTTTCAGGTTCAATTTTTTCTTGAACCCTGGATTTACATGTCCCGGCTTCTGCTGAAAGGGGTGCTAATTCAATTGCATTCTCAAAGGCTTCTAATGCTTTGGAATAATCCTTTAAATTGAATAAGACATTTCCAAGACTGTAAAAAGCTTCATAATGTTTATTATCCAGTTTTACACATCTTTCATAGGATAATGCTGCTTCTAGTAATTTTTTATCCCTTAAAAGTGTAGATCCATGATAGTACCATGAATCTGAGTCTTTGGGATCTAGTTCTAAAATCTGTTCATAGGTTTCTCTTGCCTTGGAATAATTTCCCATTGCTTTCTGGCATTTGGCCTTTGATCGGAGTGCATCAAGGTTCATAGGTTCAAGTTTCAGTACCTTCTGAAAGATGTTAATTGAACCTTCATAATCTTTTAAGGTAAAAAGATTAAAGCCTTTATCAAGAAGAACAGGAACATTCAATGGATTTTTATCTAAAATTACATCAAAACAATTGTTAGATTCATCTATTTTATTCAATATTCGGAAACATATTCCTTTACGGTGAAGAGCATTAATACAGTTTGAATCAATATCTAAAACCTTATTATAACAATCTATAGCAGAAAATAAGTTACTTATATTCTCGAATATTTCACCTTTATGGTAATGTGCGTTGGGACATGTGGGATCCAAATTTGTAACCTTGTCCAGATACTTAAGAGATTCTGGGTAGTTTCCATATCTAAAACAGGCCAAACCTTTTTTATAATATTTTTTAACTTCAGTATCTGCACTTTTATCTTCATTTTCAAGCAGTTGATTGATCTTTTCAACCTGGGAGGGATTTTTAGATTTAATGATGTTGTTTAAAATGTTCCAGCTAGCAGGATTTAACTCCACAATTCCTTCTCTAAAACGTTTGATCTCACTTTCAAAGAAGTTTCCATCTTTAAGGTCCTGAAAACTTGGAGGATGTTTAAGTTTAATCCGGTCTTCCTTTCTTAGAGTTAACTTATCGTAGGCACTATTTTTTTTTAACTTGTAAATATACTCAATTTTCTTATGGGGGCTGGATTTGTATATTAAAACAATATCTCCTGGGTCCGGTCTATCATTTTTAATTAGTTTATTGAGTTCATCCTCTTCTTCTAAACTAAACCAGTCTAATACATTAGTTGTTACAAGTATCCATTTTTTCAATTGAAACCCGACCTATTTTCATTTTCCTGCTTTGTTACTTTTATTGAAAAGGTTATGTGCAGTTAAATAGTTCTATATTTCAACTTAGCTTATATATGTTCTCTATTGAATTGTTTACTTTTAGACGAAGTTTGATATTTTTGGGCTTTTCATTCCATTTTTTTTGGTTCCACAAGTATGATCTAAATAATCTTCATTTAAGTTGAATATCATTTTTAAGGGATTCATTAAGCTCATGCATCATAAAACCAATTCCTTTACATTTACTAAGTGGATTATAAACCTTTTTATCTGTGAAAATATCACTAACCATCTTAGTGTAATTTTTGCCACCTAAAACAACTATATTATCATATTTATCCAGTTCTTTGGTTGATTTAGAAGATTTTAGTTCATCTAAGGTTATTGGACAAGATTTTTTATTATTAAAACTCACATTGTATGTGCCAGGTACAATATCATCTGGAAATAAAAATCCATACTTTGCTGAGAGTATACACCAAGATTTGGGATAAAACTTCTCAGCATATTCACGACATTTAGTTGTAAATGGACCTATATACACATATTTAGCTTTTGTTGGCCCATTTTGAGGTTCTTTATCCCATATTTTCTTGCTTCCTCAGGGTATTATGCATATAGTATCGTTCTTTTCGCTCATAGTTATCTCTCCAAAATATTTTTTAAAATAGCCTTTATAAATAAACTTAAATTATCCTCTTCAACACCATCTTCACCAGGAGTTAAGGGAAAGGCACCAACAGATGGAATTGGCTCAGAATAAATCTCCTGGAATATTTTTTCCTCATCTCCAGGGTATAAAACGTAGGCTCCCTCAGTGTAAAGTATTGCATCCTTATAAGTGTGCATCTTGTAAATATCTCCATATTTATATTTACGAGAAATTTGCTCTTCCTCATCCCTTTTAGTTACAATTTCATCTTCAATTTCATAAATCTCATCAGATGGAAGCTTTTTTGAACCAATTTTTTCATAAAACTCCAAGATCTTTCCTTCAGACTTGTATTTAGCATCAAAATGAACAAAATAAGTTTCACCATCAGATTCTATGAATAAGGTATAATCTGGCCTAAATGGCAATGAATAAGATTTATATTTGGTATTATTTGAAAAAAGACGATTATACATCAAATTTAATTTTATTTCCATTAAAGTCCATGCTAAATATTTGAAGGGAATCTTGCCCTCTTTTAACTTTTATAGACCATTTGTCTGGACTGACATTGTATATATCATTGTAAACTAATTTTTCATTGCTTAATTTGTTTAAAACTTTTACAAGCTTGAAGTAACACCAATATTCATACAATTCACTTAGTTTACGTTCATATCCCTTGATTTGATCCTCTACCTCTTCCCACTGGAGTCTAAAGGAAAATTCAAATTGAATGTAGTACTTGAATATGTCCCTGTAACCTTCTCTTTTTTGTATAACTTGTGAATTTAGGGGTAAATAATTGAGTTTACCAACATTTTTCACCCATTTTTCTGATAAGTAGTCTTGAACTATTCTTTGATACTTATAAAGCTCATAAAGAACGTAACCACCTTTTCTAAGTTCTAAAAGTTTTTCGATGAGATCGTCTATCAATTTATCCAGTAACTCTAAGAAATATTTGAGAAAACGATTTTCTGGAGTGTCTATGGTTTCGTGATAATATCTTTGGGTTACAGTATCTGGAACGTATCCATTTAAACTACTGGGCCAATCACTTGGTATATCTTCAGTTTTAAAAAGATTATCAGGGCGTGATAATATATCTAACATTTCTGAAGGCCCTAAATTTGATGCAAAACTTGCAGGAACAACTTCCACGTAACTTTCCAAGAGACTGTACATGTTTCTTTTTATGTACTCATAGGCTGTAGGAAGATTTTCTAGCCTGAATAAATACTCCAAAAACATGAAATCTTCATATAATGTTTCTTTAGGCTTTCTGTAAAATTCAAGGTCTTGAGATAAAGGTGAATCCATCTCATAGATTATTCCAGAGGCAACTTCAGATAGATCTGCAATCATGGCAGGATAGTGTTCATAATAATTTATCTTCTTGGATCTAACCTCAAAGGGACAAGGAACTGATTCAACACCATCTATTTCAACATCAAAAAATGACTTTCCAACGTAGCTGTGAAAATTGAGAATTCCTGCACACCTGTAACTTTCATCGGATCCAATTTTGAACCTTAATTCCTCAAATATTTTAGTTTCACTCCTTTGAATGGTTTGAAAAACATTAGGTTCCTCTTTAAACTGAAGTTTGGTTTCAAATAAGATCTGATACTTAGTTTCTTCAAGAAGCATTAACTTAGAAAGACCATTAACCTCTTTATTGGAGTAGTACTGTATTGGTGTTTTATCATCCGGTTTTTCAACTAAAGGAATATTCTCAAAGGTCATAATTCCCTTTTTAAGGGATCTTTGATAGTTTAGGTTATCTTTAACAGCACTTATGGTTAAAAGACCTAATTCATTCCCTTTTTTATCCTGAAGATTTATAAGAACTCTTTGTTCCACCATTAAAAAAGCCCCTAATTTATGAATGAAACATATCTTTGCTCGTACAATACTTTATCCATCTCTTGAATCTTCAAAGCAGAGGAAAGATACTTAACTGTTTCTTCTGATTGGATATCTCCAAGTTTATGTGGTGGAAGATCTACGGCTTCAATGTAACAAAGTTCGAAGAGTTCCTTTAAAACATTCTCAAGAACTCTCTGTGACCCGTGCAGCTTTGGAAGCA
Organism: Methanobacterium paludis; assembly: GCF_000214725.1. Classification (NCBI taxonomy): domain Archaea; kingdom Methanobacteriati; phylum Methanobacteriota; class Methanobacteria; order Methanobacteriales; family Methanobacteriaceae; genus Methanobacterium; species Methanobacterium paludis. The sequence goes on from NC_015574.1 coordinate 909,374, forward strand.
TCTTCTGTTTAATCTGTGCATCAAAATAACGCATCCAATTGTCCCAAATTTCGGGTTTACCATCATAAACCCAAGCAACATACATGAAACGCAAAATTTCATCAATTACCCTGAAACCAAAATCAAAACCAGCTTTGCCCAGAACTTCCTGGAATTTGTTAATTTCATCTGCTAAAATATCCCAAAGGTAGACTTGTTCATCGATCTTGACATCATTTAATCTTTCTTTTAATTCTTGAACTCTGTAATTCCTAGTTTCAAGATCAGATAAAGGATTTTCAAGATATTCAGTATCTCCAGTTAAATTGGTGTTTTTATAATTGTTTAACATGTAATTTTTAGCAGGAGAAGTGGAAAACTCGATGGTGTTAGCCCTATCTAAAACCTTAGGACTGAACATATACGTTGTTTCATCAACGTTAACGGTACCAACCACTAAAAGATTTCTAGGTATTTCTAACTCTCCCGGAATCTTTTTATCATCATTTGAATGTAAAGGTATGGTTTCTTCACTTTCCATTGCAGATAAAAAGTCAGCAAAGTATCTTTCAACATGGGAAAGGTTCATTTCATCTAAAACTAATAAATGTGGAGTTTTTGGGTTATTTGAAGCTCCCATAATTAAATTTAAAGCAGGAGTTTCTTGGTAATCTTTGGTGATGATGTTGTAAAATCCAAGTAAATGCCTGTTTTCAGTCCAATTTGCTCCAACAGGAACAATATTATATTTGGTAGAGTTATATTGAGCAAAAAGCTGGGCTAATTTGGTCTTACCAGTACCAGAATTACCAGTTAAAATAACGAATGGTTTTATTTTTAGAGATAATAAGAAATTTTCAACTATCTTTGGGTCAAAGAAATAACCTGATTTGATTAAGTGTTCATAAAATGATGTATTTGGTGGTATAATTGGTTCAGGTTTGCCTTTTTTTATTCTATCAATCTCATAAACAAAGTCTCGAACATTTTCAGGGAGTTTTGTGTCATCTAACTTTCCAATTACAACAACATCAGTTTTTACATCTCCATCTTCAACTGAAGTCCATTCCCCTTCATAGTTTTCATCAAAATCTTTCTTAGCAAAATTTCCACCTAATTTGCCCCTATGAATTACATAAACATTTCCTGATTCATCCTTTGCAAATGCTCCAGCTACCGATCTTTTAATTCCTCTTATTGGGAAATTTATTTCACATGTAATTGTATGACCTGAATCTTCTTTAGGCTCTTCAATTCCAAAACCATTCCAATATCTACTATTTTCAATCTTTCTAGAACATAACCAAATTCCAAGTTTATTCGACCAATAGAAATTTCCTTCTTCCTGGCCACCTTGAAAACCAGCTTTACCATTCACAACTTTATTTGCAGTGTCTTTGAAAATTTTCAGAAACTTTTCCTGACTTTCTGATATCTCACTTTCACTTTCAATTATTTTAAGTGGTTTATTTTCTGAAACTAGTAGATCATACATCTCTAAAACTTCCTTCAAATTTGATTCAAGCTTTTCTTCTGATGGTATGTCTTCTAAACTGTAGTATTTTGCATAGATATTACCGGCTTCATAGAATGGAGCATTTGAATTATTATTAGTTGTTAAATCAATTGATTCTAAAAAATCGTCAGGTATGTTGGTTAATTTATTTAGTTTATCCCTAAATTCTTGTGATCGTATTTTTAAGATATTTTTTGTCTTAGATTTCTTGGTTTCTTTTAGTTTATCAGTACCTTGGTTTAAAGATAAATAAACCCCTTCCATATCCTCTTTAAATAGATAAACAGGATAAAATCCTGATTGAGCTGTTTCTGTAATATGTTTATCGAGTATTGCTACCCATGGGCAATGTGTCCATGTTCCTCTTCCTGCTGAACCCGAAAATTTATATTTATTAGAATTACCAACGATTTTTTCAAGGTATTTTGGAAAATCAATTCTTAATAGTTTAGCCATAGGATGTTGCGTAAAATTTTCGTTGCGAGCAGTTTTATAAGTTTTTAGAATTTGTTCAATGTAATTTTTTAACATTCATATCCCCTTTTTCCAGCTCTAATCTTTCTAATTTTAATTAACATTGTATTAAATACTTAAAACTTTTTATAATTTGGAATAAAAAATAGATTGGTGGTACGAATGGTAAAAAATGAGGAATTTTATCAATCAGACTAGATAATAATGATTTTAGGCTTCTTCTTTTTATCTTACTGTATTATTCATTGTTAAGCTTGATTGTAATAGTAAATGCTATATATATTCACACCAAACACATATTTAGAGTATATTCATAAATTAAGAACCATATAAATGATATTTAATTATTATAATTGATGTTAAATTTTAGTAAAAATAAAGAAACGTTTGATCAAATAACCCAAATTTAGGCGATAAAATGAATTTAACAGACAATGAAATACGGGACATCAACCATTACTTGGAAGAAGGAAAGCCATTACCTGAAAAATATAGATTTTTACTTTTCGAAGATAAGAGAGAAGTTGAACTCGTTTGGAACGGTAAGACAAATGAAGTTTCTAATGTTGTTTTACCGTTTCAAGTCATAGAACAGGTTGATGAACCTCGAGCTGAAGGAATTAAAACCGATAAACAAGTAACTCTTTTTGATAGCAGAGGAAGACAGCTTGCAGGTTGGACAAACAAGTTAATATGGGGAGATAACAAGTTAATTTTAAGTAGTCTCAAAAATGGCCCTTTACGTGAAGAAATAGAAAGAAATGGAGGCATAAAGCTCATTTATATTGATCCACCATTTGATGTGGGTGCTGATTTTTCCATGAAGATCGATATAGGTGAAGGAAATTCTTTTACAAAAGAACCAGGAGTTCTTGAGGAACTTGCCTATCGTGACACTTGGGGAAAGGGCACAGATAGTTTTATTGCAATGATTTATGAGCGTTTGATATTAATGCGAGATTTACTTGCAGAAGACGGTTCGATTTATGTTCATTGTGATTGGAGAGTTAATAATTTCATTAAATTAATATTAGACGAGATTTTCGATATAGATAATTTTAGAAATGAGATTATTTGGCATTACCAAACATATCAAGGTCAAGTAAAAAATTATTTCCCCCGAAAACATGATTCAATTTTTTTATATTCCAAATCTAAAAATCCCATTTTTAAATTGCTGAAAGATGAAAATGTTGAGCAAACGATTGATTTCACTCGTTGGTCAAAATACCTAAATGATAATAATGAGATTACTGGTGCAAGTTACCCTAAAACAGATTCAAGGTTTAATGGTTATTACAAGAGATTTGTGAAAGAAAACCATAGAAAACCGGGACCTCAAGATGTGATTTTAAAGCTAGTTGGAAATACAATTGATAGTGTATGGGAAATTAAAGCAGTTGATCCCAAAAATTTAAATGAAAAGGTTGATTATCCTACTCAAAAACCTGAAAAGTTACTTGAAAGGATAATCAAAGCATCTTCCAATGAAGGGGACATTATAGCAGATTTTTTTTGTGGTTCTGGAACAACTCTTGCAGCAGCTGAAAAATTAGGCAGAAAATGGATAGGTTCGGACCTTGGTAAATTTGCTATTCATACAACAAGAAAAAGAATGATTAATGCTCAAAGGGAGCTTAAAAAATCAAGCAAAGATTATAGGGCATTTGAAATATTGAACTTGGGAAAATATGAGAGACAACACTACGTGGGTATTAATCATAATTTAAGAGAGGAAGAGCAACAAAAACAGTTAGCAAAAAAAGAAGAGGAATTTATAAAGCTTATTTTATATGCTTATCGTGCTCATCCTATTGAAGGTTTCAGAACATTTCATGGTAAAAAATCAGCTCATTTAGTAGCTATTGGACCAGTGAATTTGCCAGTTTCAAGGCTTTTTGTGGATAAAATCATTGGTGAGTGCCTTGAAAAAAGTATAACCAAGGTAGACGTCCTTGGATTTGAATTTGAAATGGGTCTTTTCCCAAACATACAGGAAGAAGCCAAAGGTAAAGGAATTGATTTAGGTTTAAAATATATTCCACGTGATGTTTTTGATAAGAGAGCTGTTGAAAAAGGACAAGTGGTTTTTCATGATGTTGCATACATTGAGGCACGTCCACAAGTAAAAGAAAATGCTGTTGCGGTTGAATTAACTGATTTTTCTGTTTTTTATAATCAAGGATCAATAGAAGAAGTAGAATCCCGCCTTAAAAAGAATAGTAGTGAAGTTATAGTTCAGAATGGCCAGGTTATAAAAGTTTACAACAGGGATGGATCTCTAAAACGCAAAAAGCTCACTGAAAAATGGACAGATTGGATCGATTACTGGTCTGTAGATTTTGATTTTGAGAGTAAGAAAGAGATCATCACAATAATTGACAAAGGTGAAATTAAAGAAAAATGGACTGGAGGTTATATATTTGAAAACGAATGGCAATCATTTAGAACAAGAAAAAATCGTAATATTGAACTTAAAAGTGTTTTTAAGAAAGTTAAACCAGGTAGGAGAAAGATAGCTGTCAAAGTAGTTGATATATTTGGTAATGATACCATGAAAATAATCCCAGTTAACATAGGAAGTGGCAAATAATGGCATTACATAAAGATTTCCCTGAATCACCATATGAATTTCTTGATCCTGATAAAAGGTGGTTACCTGCCGATGAACATTTTAGGGATCAATTTTACGGGCAATTAATACCTCCGCTTGTCGATAAAATCAGAAGAGAAGTTAAAAAATGGAGAGATTCTGATTATAATGGTGCAAGTGATACCAGTAAATCTTTACTTCAGTACTGGTTTGAAACTGAACATTTAATGCATTCAAAGAAGGGTATGATTAATTTCAGATATTACTTCGCCCAAAGGGAAGCTGTAGAGACCATAATTTATCTCTATGAAATTGTTAAAGTGGAAGACAAATATGATCTTTTGCGGTTTGATAGTAGTGGAGTACTTACGGAGAGTATGTTTGATGAAAGTTGGAGGCGTTTTGTCATTAAAATGGCCACAGGAAGTGGTAAAACAAAGGTTTTGAGTTTAATACTTACCTGGTCATATTTCCACAGGCTTTATGAAGCAGATTCAACATTGGCAAGGAACTTTCTTGTGATAACACCAAATATAATTGTTTTAGATAGAATCAGATCGGATTTCGATGGACTTAAAATATTTTTTAATGATCCTGTACTTCCTGAAAATGGGTACAATGGTCATAACTGGCATGATGATTTCCAACTCACTTTACATATCCAAGACAATGTGAATATGGTTAGGAAAACTGGAAATATATTTTTAACCAATATCCATAGAGTTTTTTCCAGTAACCAGACTTCTCCTTCCATTGAAGATGATAATACAATGGATTATTTCCTCGGTGAAAAAGCTGTTGTTTCTACAACAGATTCAAAAGTTGATCTTGGGGTAATTGTCAGGGATATCGATGAATTAATGATATTAAATGATGAAGCTCACCATATTCATGATAAAAATCTGGCATGGTTCAAATCTATTCAAGAGATTCATAATCGTCTTTTACAGAAGGGTAGTAAACTTTCAATGCAAGTAGATTTCACGGCAACTCCCAAACACTCCAATGGATCTATTTTTGTCCAGACAGTTTCAGATTATCCTTTAGTGGAAGCTATACATCAGCATATAGTTAAACTTCCTGTTTTACCTGACAAAGCCAGTAGAAAAAAATTAAGTGTTAAAAAAAGTGCCAAATATTCTGAGAAATATGAAGATTACATTGATTTAGGATATCTTGAATGGGAGAAAGTTTATGAAGAACATGCAGAACTTGGTAAAAAAGCTGTCATGTTTGTAATGACTGATGATACTAGAAACTGTGACGAAGTAGCCCAATACTTAGAAAATAGATATCCTGACCTTAAAGATTCTGTTTTGGTAATTCACACCAAAAAGAATGGTGAAATATCAGAATCAAGCACGGGTAAGAAGAAAAAAGAATTAGATGAATTGAGAAAAGCTGCAAATGAAATAGATGATCCTAATAGTAGATATAAAGCAATTGTTTCAGTTTTAGTCCTTAAGGAAGGATGGGATGTCCGAAATGTAACTACAATTGTAGGTTTAAGGGCCTTTGCATCTAAAGGAAAAATATTGCCAGAACAGACCTTGGGTAGGGGATTAAGAAGGATGTACAGGGATCCAGAAGCCCAGGAAATGGTTAGTGTCATTGGAACGGATGCTTTCATGGAATTCGTTGAATCTATACAGAAAGAAGGTGTTGAATTGACTCACAAGCCTATGGGTCATGGAACAAAACCGTTAGCACCACTTGTAATTCAAATAGATAATGATAATCTAAAAAAAGACATCAACGAATTGGATATTCAAATACCAATTCTCACACCACGTATTTACAGGGAATACAACAACATTTCAGACCTAAATGTTTCAAGATTTAATACTAAAAAATTAAAAATAAAAGAGTTCACTGAGGAACAACAGCGTGAAATAGTATTCAGAGATATTCTGTCTAATAAAATTAAACATAAAACCAAACTAGACCGAAATGCAATAGATTACAGGGGCATTATTGGATACTTTGCACAAGTCATAATGGATGAACTTAAAATATTCAGTGGTTATGATCTCATTTATGGTAAAGTAAAAGAGTTCATAAAATACTATCTCTTTTATAAAGAAGTAGATCTTGAGGATCCAAATGTTTTAAGAAATTTATCGGAACTAGAAGCAAGAAAAACCATAACAGAGACTTTTAAGAAAAAAATAAATGAATTGACAGTCTTAGATCATGGGGAAGCCAAAATAAGGGACTATATAAAAATAAGTGATTGTAGACCGTTTGTTACAAAAGAAAGAGAATATTTAGTCCCTAAAAAAAGTCCATTCAACAGGATAATTGGGGATAGTCTCCTTGAATTAAACTTCGCTAAATTTCTGGAAAAATGTGATGATATAATATCATATGTGAAAAATTACTTTGCAGTTCACTTTAAAATTGATTATAAAAACCACAAAGGTGAAATTTCAAATTATTACCCTGATTTTGTGGTTAAACGAAATGAAGATGAAATTTATATCATTGAAACCAAAGGGGAAGAAGACCTTGATGATGTGCTAAAATTAAAAAGACTTGAACAATGGTGCAAAGACATAAATGTCCTGCAATCAAATGTTAAATATGGTTTTGTATATGTTGACGAAGAAAAATTCAGTAAATATGATCTTAAAAGCTTCCAAGAATTATTAGAAGTATTTACTGAAACTGGCCCACAATTAACTGAAAAAGAGTTTAAAACAGAGTTATCTGAAGAAGATAAAGAGCAAACTAATCTTAATTTCAATAAAGGTGTTCCTTTTGATCAGTGGATTGAATCATTACCTTTCCCCTTAGCTTCAATATTGTGGGCTTGTATAACTGATTCAAATAATGAACACAAAGTAAAATATTTGATACATTTCTTTGAAGCCCTTTCTGAGTTTAACGTTGCTTTAATGGTTAGCGCTTTATCATCAGATAAAGAGTTTTATAAAAGAGAATTCAATCGGTGCAAAAGCCCCGATCCCAGATTTCAGGGTTGGTACCTCAAACCGGCTTTTGGTAATTGGAATTTCTTTGGAAGTTGTCTTGCTAAAAACGTTCGAAGGCTTTTAGAAGATAATGATAAATCTAAAAAATGCCTTAAGTTGTTGGGGAACCCTGAAAAAGCTTTTATCAATATGCTTACTAACAAAAAGCTTTATAATATATTAAATCAAGTAGTAAACTATCGTAATCAGTGGGAAGGGCATGGACCCATAGTCAGTCCTAAAGATTATGAAGAACGTTTGTGTATCTTACGCAATGAGGTTTTAAAAGTTCGTAAGTTGATATCAAACGCCTATAATAATATTTCTTTAGTTTTACCTGGAGAAACTAGATATGAAAATGGGGTTTTCCATTATAAAGTTAAGAAACTCATGAGCACAAGGGCACCTTTCAAAAATGAGGAACTCAAAACTCGCACGCCAATGGATTCAACAAAGAAATATTTGATTCATGGGAATGAAGGAACTCCAATTGAGTTGATTCCACTTTTTGATATTATAGAGAGTCCAGAAATGAAACAAGAAGCCTGTTACTTTTACAATAATTATGATAAAAAAAATGACAGAGTTAGGTTTGTTTCTTATCATTTCAATAAGGAATCAGAAATATTTTTACCATTTAATGATTTTAAAGTGGTGATCTCTTTGTTAAACTGATTTAGATTTAATCTTGATAATGAAGGAAGATGAAAATATTTGGTTTTAGTCATCAATACCAATAGAATATGCGGAAAGGATTTACAATGATTATAAATTAATATTTCTATAATCTGTTTGTTGGAGGGGGTTCTGATAAAACTAAGTTTACTTTCCAAATTTTTTTTAATAAGTTCTTTTATATTACATCATAAATTTATTGGTAAAATTAGATCTGGTTAATAAATCAGAATTTTTTAAAATTCTTGAAAAAAAACTTCTTTTGAAAATTTGAATTTTATCTGACAGTTTGAAACAACCTAACTTTTTTTAATTAAATATAATTAAGAAAAGTTTAAAAAGAATTTTTAGGAATTTTTGAATAGTTAATCACGGTTTCTTATCCAAATTCCAATTCACAGCCCCACAGTTACATCTCACATTATCTGCCTGCTCTCCCCTACCAGAAACCCTCAGCATCCCATCACACTGGGGGCATTGAAAAACATCAAAAAGATCCTTAAAAGAGTCAACAACAGGTCGGAAATCTTCCACAGTAAATTCAGCCCAGTTATTGTAATGCACGCTCGTGTTCAAAGCCCACCGTTCCACATTAAGGCGTTCAAACACATCCCTGGAATGATCATCAATTTCTTTTAATCTTAAAACTTCGTCACGATTACCCCATGAATTGGCAGCATCTTTAGCCTTTTTTAACAATTCCTTATATTTACTGAGGGCTGCAGGAATGAAATCTCCCAAACCCCATCTGCCGTTATCCCTGAATATCACCTCAGCCTGCAGAAGGTCGCATGCTGAGCGGAAAAATTCTTCAGATCCCCTTCTAAGCTCGAAGGCCGCAGAACTCACATCATGGGCTATGAGATCATTTTCTATCCCATCCCATATGTTTCCATGTGAACTCACACTGGGGCCTGTTTCAATATTCCAGTTGTAAAGCTCCACAACCTGTCTGGTATTTATCACACCTTCGGTTCTGAGCTGGTTGGCCCAGGTCCTGTCATGGGTTGTGATAAAAAACTGACGCCCCTTGAAGTAACCTGCAAGCAAACGACATATTTCCCTGCGGTGGGGTGCATCCACAGATGTCATCACATCGTCCAGGATAATGATGTCAATGTAACCCTCTGTAATATGTTCTGCAAGGGCCAGATAAAGACAGATGCCCATGGTATCCTGATGACCTTCACTGTGGAGTGCATGGGGAGGATTCACTCCCCTTCCATGGAAATTTACTTTGAAATCCAGTCCTGCACCATCTGAAACAAGGAGGGCATCAAAATTTTCTTCATCCCCGTGGATCTGCCTGTAAAGTTCAACAAAACGATCCTTGATTTCGTTGTAAAGATCATCCAAAATGGAGTTTCTGGACTCTAAAAATGAATTTAAAAGAATTTCAGCCTTTTTATAAGCTTCATGAGATAATCTTTCCTCTTTATCTGCAGCTTCAAATGCTTTAAGATTATCTTCAAGTCTTGTAAGATTGTCCCAGGCAGTCTGTTCCATGGATGGTTTTGGGGAATTTATACTGGCTGCAGAATAGATTTTATCTAAAATTTGGGACAGATCATCCGGTGCAAGGAGAACTTCAACCCTTCTGTGGGTAAAATCTGGATTAAGATATGTTTCACTTTCAATGAGTGAAGAGAATCGTTCCAGATCATCCATCCATACTTCAAGTTTTTCAGATTCATTCTCTAATTCTAAGATCTTCGCTGATTTTGTTATTTCTTTCAAATTAACTTTAACATTATCTGCACTTTCTTTTAATTCATTTAAGAGCTCTGTTATTCTGTCAAGATCATGGGCTGCAGCTTCAAATGTTTTGATCTTATTTTTCAGGTGATCTTTGAGTTTTCCAGGTGCCCATGGAGTATCACACAGGGGACATTTATCAACATCCATTAATTCAAGTCCCCGACGTGTTAACTTCAAACCATCTACAGCATCTTCAAGATGGGGGTTTGAATATAATTTGGCCTTCAAACCACGTAATTCAAGATCAAAAATGCCTAAATCTTCATCTGAAATTATCTTACGAACGTTTTTAATATCTTCACCAAGCAGTTCCGTGTTTATGTTATTATCCCTGATGAAGGCAGGTGCTACTATATCTTCCTTTAAAATCGATGCGTTTAATTGATTGATGGGTTTTCCACCAAGGATCTTCCTGCTGTTGTTGATGAAAAGTATTATTTTCTCTTCGTTGAATGTTTCAGACCCAGTTTTGAATATGATGGCGGTTTTAATTGAATTTAATGAACTTGTTGCAGCATCATACTCATTTTTCAGGGCATTTTTAACTTTAACCAGTGCTTTGCGGGTTTCCTTAACATCTTTGATCTTGAGGAGTGTTTGAATCTGTTTGAATCGGGTGCTTGAGTCTGCATTCACGTAGTTGAGTATTTCACGTCGAGTTAAAACATGCTGTCCTCTTTTAGCCATTTCCAATGTTGGTTTAATTTTTTTCTTTACAGCTTCATCACAGATCAACGTTCTTTGATGATTGGGTGAGCGTTTAATTTCAACGGGATCTTCAATTCCAGGTAATTTGACCAGTGCCTTTACAATGGAGTCTTCAGGTGCAGAATCCACATGGGGGCCGTGTTTTTTTAGTGTAATTCCCCGGGTTCCATTACCCTTCATATGGGATATTTCTCCTGTGAGGAGAAAATCAATTGCATCAACTATGGTAGTTTTACCTGAACCGTTGGGGCCCAGTATCAGAAAATTCTTGCCATGTGGTTTGATTTGCAGGCTTTTAATACCGCGAAAATTTTTTATTTCCAGTTCCATCAGTTTCATTACTGACACCCTACTCTTTTAAGGCAGCAATGATACTGTCTGGATTTATTTTGCCCTTTTCCATTATTTTATGGATTTTTTCAACAGTTTCTGGCTTAAATTCTTCCTCTGTCATTAAAACTTCCAGAGTTTTCACCCAGATTTCATCCAGAATCGTTATTGGAACTTCTAACTTTTCCCCCAAAATAATCCCCCCGTTATTATAGAAAGAATTAATATTCACACTCTATATCTGATTACTGAGCTTCTTTATTATAAATTTAATTATTTATTCATACTCAGAAAAAAAAGCATTATGAATTAAACCCTTTTAATCAAAATATTATATCTGTTCCTGAACTTCTAGGTTTTCCATTTTAAGCGTTTTGAGGCTGTCTCATAGTTCAAAATCTGCAAAAAAATAAGGACAAATAATGTTTTAAACTCGAAAATAATCAAAATTACGCATGTCAAAAGTAATCATGAGACACCCTCTTTTTTAAAAAAAATTAATCTTGAATTCAACCCTACTTCAGGTTAATCTTCTTCGTATTCTTTCCCGAAATCCCAGTACCTTTCATTGGAGTTGAGAACTATCAGATCTTTCAGGGTTCGGGTCATGGCAGTGTAAACTATTGAATCCAGATTTTCATCTACAGACCATTTTGGCGGTATGAGCATTATAACGTTGTTTGCTTCCCATCCCTTGAACTTGTGGATAGTACTGATTCTTAAACGTCCATTTCCTGAAATAAAGGTTTTTTTGTTTCTCCAATCTCTTTTACCATCCACCACAAAAACATGGTCCACATCAACCTGTTGTTCGGTAAAAAACTCCACAAGCTCAACACCCATACTGTTTTTAGGTATCAGGATCACAATCTGGGAGTTATCAACCACTCCCTGTTTTTTTATCACTTCGTAAGCTTCCTTAACCTCTGAAAGCCAGTCTGCAGTTTGAATATTTTTCCATTGAAATAAGGTTGAATCCTTCAGTAAAGTTGCCTGGGAATAGTCCATATGAACTGATTGATCCAGACCATATTCTTCACTGAATTTATTGGAAAAATCTGCTATTTTCTTTGGAAGCCTGTAAACAGTGTTTAATTCTGGCCATTTTCCTTTGAATTTAACTTTACCCTCAAATTTACCCATGTTATCGATCCAGTTGAGTTCGCGTTCGTAGACGTTCTGTTTTTTATCACAGACAAAGAAAAGCTCGTCACGTTCGTTTAAAAACTGGGATAAAAGGTTGTACCAATCCCATTCATAGTCCTGACCTTCATCAATGAGTATGGAATCGAATTTGAATTTTTCTATATCCACACCATTGATAGATTCTTCAACCAGAAATGGAACATCCTCTATATCACCCATTGGAACCATCAGTTCGTTTAAAATGTCGCGACAGAATCCATGGAAATGTCTGAAGGTTATGTTTGCCCAGTCAAAGTTGTAAGGGGTGTTATCCACAAAATCCTTAATGTAGTACCATAAGGTCCGGTTGTAGGTGATCACAAGTACTTTATGACCTTCTGAGGCAAGTTGGGCTGCTCTGTAGGCTATAACCAGTGTTTTCCCACTTCCGGCTGATCCTCGAAGTCTACGATGTCCTGGTTGGGGTTTGGCACGTATTTTCTGTTCTCCTGTTAATTTTAGTTCTGTACGTTTATCATGGTGGTAGGATGGTTTCAGCCATGACTCAAGTTCACCGGCCCATTTACGTTCCATAAACTTACTTCTGGAAAACTCAGCACCTGGAACAACGTTGGTTAAATTATACTCCTCCAGATCATCGTAACCACAGGCTGTAAGGTATGGGTAATCAGAATACCTTTCACGGACCTGGGATCCAGATAGATCATGGATATAAACCCCAGTTTGGATAACCACAAATATCTTTGAGTTAATGTCCATCTTTTCAGCCATATCTGGAACTAATTCCTGGATGATCTTGTTTCTGTAGTAGTCGAGCTGTTTTTTATCCATTTCAGGGGTGCTGTTGGAGGAGGTATCCATGATCTTGTAGATCATAATTCCACTATCTGGATTTAAAAGGATTAAATCAGGATAAGAACCATTTAAATAAGGTTCGATGAATATCTTCCATTTACCTGGGAGATTTTTTTCTAAAAAAGAAATTAAAGCTGTTTTTGCCGGGTTTAATTCATATTCTAATTCGTTTAGTTCATCCTCTGACGTATATGTCCTACTTAAATCCACAAATGTCATGCCCCCAACCATTGTCTAATGAACCGTAATAATTATGGGATATCACTGAACATTCTATGATTAGAGATTATATTTAAACCTTGGGACTGAAATCATTGAAAAACTCCATTAAATGGGTTTAACATACTTGATGGTGTGGTAAAATTGAAGACTTTTTTTAAATTGTGCAAATCAGGACTAAGCCTGAAAAATATACACCAACATCCCCAAAGGAACCATTATTCGAATTGTATTTTTAGCAGGGCTCATCAAAACACGAGATTACAACTCCAAAACAGCCCTACAAAAGCTTTAAGAAACCTAAAAAATCTAAGACCCTAAATTGGTTTTATTCGGTTTAGTTGTCCGTATTTTGAGGATAAAATCGAAAGTTTTATTTATTGTGAAAATATTATCTTGTTTCGGGTATGATAATATATTCATTTTATACCTTGAATGGGCATAAAGGAGGTGAAAAAGACAAGATGAAACCTAAAAACAAGCAAATAAGAATTAAAATTCCTTTATTGTTACTAATATGTGTTTTAATATTTTCTGGTATTAGTGCTGTAAGTGCAGCCGGTACAGATAATTCCACAATTTATGTTAGTACACAAGGAAATGATAGTTGGGATGGATTATTGCCAATATATAATACTACAAGCGGGCCAAAAAAGACTATAACAAATGCCACAGGTACCGTTGCAACAAACGGAACAATTTACATAGCACAGGGAACCTACAACGAATCCGGAATAAACATCAACACTAACATGACAATCACAGGTGAAAACCCTACGAACACCATAATCAACGGACAACAAAGTGGAAACAGTATATTTTACATAGCACCTGGAATAACAGTTACCATAACCAACTTAACACTAACAAACAGCACTGCAATTGATAATGGTGGTGCTATTTTGAATGGTGGAAGTTTAACGGTAATTAACAGTACATTCACAGACAACACTGCACGTAATGGTGGAGCAATCACTAATGATGGTAATTTAACAGTAACAAACTCCATAATTAACAACAACACCGCAACAACTTATGGTGGAGCAATCTACAATGATGGTACTTTAACAGTGACAAGCACCACACTTAAGAACAACACCGCAAGTAATGGTGGAACAATCACTAATATGGATGGTATTGTAACAGTTACAAAATGCACACTCACAGACAACACTGCAGCCACTGATGGTGGAGCAATCAACAATTATGGTAATTTAACAGTAACAAACTCCATAATTAACAAAAACACCGCAGCATGTTACGGTGGAGCGATCGAAAATTATGGGACTTTAACTTTAACTAACAGCACACTCACAGGCAACAATGCAACATATAATGGTGGATCAATCTTCAATGCGATGATGGGTACTGTAACAGTGACAAATTCCACACTCACAGGCAACACTGCAGGATATATTGGTGGAGCAATCTACAATGGTGGCAGTAGTACTGTAACAGTTACAGACTCCACACTCACGGGCAACACTGCAACCACTGATGGTGGAGCCATTTACAATGATGGTGATGTAACAGTGACAAACTCCACACTTAATAAAAACAACGCAGGAAATGATGGTGGAGCCATCTACAATGATTATGGTAAAATAACAGTGCTAAATTCCACACTTACTAAAAACAATGCAACAAATGATGGTGGAGCGATCTACAATAGCTATTATCTTACTTTAACAGTTACAAATTCCACACTCACAGGCAACAATGCAACAAAAGGTGGAGCAATCTACAATCGTAATTATCAGTTTACAGTTGTTAGTTTTACTAGTATTGTGAATAACTCTGCAAGTTTTGGTAGTGCTATTTATAATGAGTATGGTGTTATAGATGCTAAGTCTAATTGGTGGGGTTCTAATAATCCAGTATGGACAGACCTCCTATATGGAATGTCAAATCCCCTAAACTGGTTATACATGACAATAAATGCCACACCAACCACTATCAACAATACTCAAAGCAGTTTAGTCACAGTTAATTTCAACAACCAGTATAATGGTACTACAGTTACTCCATTCGATCCTAGTACAGGTCACATACCTGATGGAACGCTTGTAACCTACAGCAGTGCACTGGGAAGTTTCAGTCCTGTAACCGCCACAACGGTTAATGGTATTGCAACATCATTATTCACAGCAAACAACGCTAGAACAGGTAATCTCAATGCAACTACGGATAATCAAACAGTTACACAACTGTTAACTGTGAATCCCGTGTCGTACTTGTATATGAACGTTACAAGTTCAAAGAAGAACCCAAGTGCTGGTGAAAAATTCATTGTAACATATAAGCTCAGTAACAGTGGACCGGACAATGCAACGAACGTTACAGTATCGTTCCAGATACCATCTGATTTGGAATTTGTAACTGCAAGTGTGGATAATGGAACATGGACCTACAACCCAACCAACCGAACCATAACATGGACGCTCAGCAACGTGGCTGTGGGAGATCCTTACCTATACCTTACAGTTAAGGCAGTGGGAAGTGGAAGTTACACAATCACACCAACAATAACCTCAGAAACATATAACAGTAACACCGAGTCATTAGCACCGTTCACGGTCAATGTACAGGAACAGAGCAACTCTAATGGTAACACAGTGAACGCTGCATCAACAACCAAAACAGTACCAATGCAAACCACGGGTATGCCAATTGCAGGATTAGTACTTGCAGTACTTGCAGTACTCGGTGGAACACTAGCACCAAGGAAAAAATAAACCCAATTTATCCCATTTTTCTTTTTTTTAAGGCTATAATAATTTAAAATCGTGTTTGCGAAGAAATGATAAATCTAATTTTGGATTCTACATTAAAATGTGAATTACTACTTTCATAATTGAATATTAATAATCAGCAGGTGCATGTGACAGACCTGAATTCATCCTTGAAAGACTATTTTAAACCCTTTAAAACTGTATTTGAAGGATAACCTGATTTCGGGGTAGCAAAGATTTGGTCATTTGAGCCTGACTCGGTAAAGACTTGGAGCTGAACCTCCCACGGGTGCACCACAGGACCTGGAATTCTTTTTCTATTTGTGTTTTTTGTGAATAGCATTATTTGTTGTGGTTAAACAGTTTACGTGTGTATTGGATATTTTTTGTATTCTTTTATCAATTTGCAGTGTAATATATGATTTTTATTTTCATATTTTAGTTAATATATTGCGGAACTGTTTAATTTAAGAGTATTATCTCCCATGGAGTTGATATTTTTTGTAAATTGTTTTTATACAATTTGATTGTCCGTATTTTGAGGATAAAATCATAAGTTTTATTATTGTGAAGGTATTACTTAACAATGGATACGAAATTAAGATAATATCTTATCCGGAACGAGCATGAAGGAGGTGAAAAACGTGAAAAAACAAACAACAACTAAAATGTTGATATTGATGGTTTTAATTGGTCTTCTCATTGTCATAACATCCTCAAGTGTTTGTGCAGCTTCAACTGTTTATGTTAACGCAACCGGGGGAAACGACTCTAACACTGGAACAATTGACAATCCATATCAAACAATGGCTCAAGGAATAAGTAGTGTTGATGAAAATGGGACCGTGCAACTTGCAGATGGAGTTTACTCTGGAACAGGCAACACCAATATCACAATTGATAAGAACATTACCATACAGGGCCTAAGCCAGAATGGAACCATAATTAATGGAACAGACACTAACTGGATATTCCATATCTCACCTGGTGTGAATGTCACCATCTGTAATCTGACATTTACCAACGGAATCGCATATGATGGTGGTGCTATCCTAAACTATGGAATATTGTCCATTTCGAACTGCACATTCACCGAAAACACTGCAACTCATTGGGGTGGTGCTATCTACAGCGATTCGTACCAAAGTATAATGTCTTTGACAGACTGCACATTCACTAAAAACACTGCATTAAACGGTGGTGGTGCTATTGCATATCTAAATATCTGCAATGTAACTAACTGCACATTCATGTATAACTCTGTAAAGGGGGTTGCATCCTGGTGCGGTGGTGCTATCGGTGCATATAGCCTTAGTAATTCTACTGTTACTGGGTGTAACTTCGTTGGAAACTCTGTAGATCCGATTCCTGATAGTTTCGGTGGTGGTGCCATCTATGTTTATAATGCCGCTTTAACAGCTAATTTTAACAGGTTCTACAATAACTCAGCCGGGTTAGGTAGTGCTTTTGCATATAATGTGGGTATAAATAGGGTAATAAATGCAGAAAATAACTGGTGGGGATCTAATGTTGATCCAACAACGGTTACTAACCTCATATATGGTCCTGTGGATGCTAATCCCTGGGTTATTTTAACTGTCAATGCAACCCCCAGCACCATCAACAACACCCAGACCAGTTCAATCATAGTGAGTTTCAACAATCATAGCAGTGATGGTAGTTCTTCCAGTCCATTGGACCCCTCTAATGGTCATATACCTGATGGACTTCCAGTAACTTTCAGTTTAATTGGCAACATCCTAGGTAGTTTGAATGAACCATTAACCGTAACAACAACTAATGGAACTGCTTCTATACTGTTCACATCTTGTAGTGCAGGTATTCAACAGATCAATGCCACAACTGATAAACAGAACGTTTCAGCATATGTAACCATTCTCCCTGCGTCTTTTGTGGGGATATCCAATGAATTCAGGGATCTTCCATGGGGTAGTGTTATAACCGCTGCTTATTACAATGACAAGATTTACGCCATTGTGAAGATGCACAACTTGGGACCGGATACCACTTCAATAAATGTTCGGGATCTGTTAAATGGTCTTACATGGACCGGTAACTATTATGTTTACCGTACTGTGGGATCATATCCTAATACAGAATCAGCGTGGGTTTTTAATGACCCTAGCTATACATTCAACGGCACAGACTGGAATGTAGGCTCCCTGTCAACCATGATTGGTAGTCAAAGATGGCTGGCCATTGAAGTAATTGTTAACCAGACTGGAACAGTTTCCAACTACGCAGAAACACTAAACCAGAGCACGTCACCTTACCAGGGATATGCTAATTACACTGCATATTTAACCAGTGATAGCATACCTACCACCATTACCGTGAATCCTGTTAGTGGCTTTGCTGGTCAGAATGTGACTTTCACAGTTAATCTGGTGGATTCTAATGGAAACAACGTGACTGATGGGCAGGTAACATTCACAGTGAACAACACCAATATTGGCACTGTGAATGTTTCTAGCGGCACAGCCATCCTAACATGGACAATACCAACTAACTGGACTGCAGGTAACTACAATGTCGTTGCAAATTATTCTGGTACTAATTATTTGGCTTCTACCAATAGTACGAACTTGACTGTGACTCCAAATCCAACTACTATTACTATGGGAAGTGTTAGTGGTTATGCTGGTCAGAATGTGACTTTCACAGTTAATCTGGTGGATTTTAATGGAAACAACGTGACTGATGGAAATGTTACATTCACAGTGAACAACAACAATATTGGTTCTGCAAACGTTTCTAACGGCACAGCCATCAAAACATGGACAATACCAACAACATGGACTGCCGGTAATTACACCGTCGTTGCAGACTATTCAGGAAGCAATAACTACTTAAATTCCACAAATAATACCTTATTAACACTGAACCCCTCAGCTTACCTGTACCTGAACGTTACAAACTCGAATAGTAATCCTAATGTGGGTGAAACATTCTTATTAACCTACAAACTCAGTAACAATGGACCAGACAATGCAACAAACGTTACAATGTCTTTCCAGATACCCGCAGGATTAGAATTTATAACTGCAACTGTAGACAATGGAACATGGACCTACAACCCAACCAACCGGACAATAACCTGGAACTTAACCAATGTGGCCGTGGGAGATCCATATCTATATCTTACAGTCAGGGCATCAGGAGCTGGAAGCTACTCTATCCTGCCAACGATAACATCAGATACATTCAATCAGAACACAGACCCATTAACATCATTTAACCTTAACGTACAAACACAAAACAGTGCTAACAATAACTCAACAGCAAACTCCGCAACTGTGAATGCAGCATCAACCACAAAAACCGTGCCAATGCAAACCACTGGTGTGCCAATTGCAGGATTAGTACTTGCAGTACTTGCAGTACTCGGTGGAACACTAGCACCAAGGAAAAAATAAACCTAATTTACCCCATTTTCTTTTTTTTAAGGATCAAAATAACAGAGGTTGAGTCGTTATTTTTTTTTAAAATTATTTTTTTGGGGTGGATTAACCTATAATGAAGGAATTGATTATACTTGAAATCAAATAAAAGCATTTCTAATCTTAAATGTTTAAAGAGTTTATTCATCACATTTTTTCTTAAATTTCAACATGTATTTTCTCCATCTAATTTAAATCAAATCAATCATTAATAACTATAAATATTTATTTATTACTCTTTAATGGCCCTACAACTAATTTTCAACAGATTAAAATGGAAAATAATAATAAATATGATTTTTTAATATAAAATCTGGTGTTTCAATGGGCTACTTGATCTGTGAAGAATGCAACATTTACTACGAATCTGAAGATGAGATGGAAGCTGAAAACTTTGTTTGTGAATGTGGCAATAAACCAGTTTATTTTAAATATCTCGAAGATTACTATGAAAATGGGAACAATAGTGAGAATTCAGATGATGAATATGTGAGAGACCGTATTTCTGAAGGTTTAACTTACACTGAGCATCAAGCATACTCTTACCTTGCTGAAAAAAATCTTGGAATTAAAATGGTTATAGCAGGTTTTTTAATCAGTTTATTAAGTTTAATTTTAGCGTTTGGGTTTAATAACATGTTTTATTTGGTTTTGATCTTAATTGGTGCCTTATCTATCCTATGGGGAGAATATAAAAAGGCTGTAAATGGTGCGGAAGGTTACTCATGGATCAAGGGTTTAAAAGGTGAAAATGAGGTTTTCAAATGTCTTGAAACCCTTCCAAAGGATTATTTTATTTTCAACGATGTTAAACTACCTGGGAAAGGTGGAAACATAGATCATATTGTTATCGGCCCCAGTGGAGTATTTGTTATAGAAACCAAAAATTACAGTGGAAAGTACCGTATAAACGGTAATAAATGGTTTTACTACAAAAACGGAAAGTATGTAGAAACATCAAAAAGTCCGGGTTCCCAAGTAGTAAGGAATGTTGTGAATCTCAAAAATTTCATGACAAAGAGAGGAATTCCAGGGTTGTGGATGGAAGCTATTGTGGCTTTCATAAATCAAGATTTCCGGGTAGTAAAAAAACCAGAAAGATACATGGTTCTGGTACCAGAAACAGTTCCAAAATATATTTTAAATCGTAGAAAGAATCCGGATAAAGAACTGTTAAAAAGGATTGCCTTAAATTTGGAGCCTTACTGTACAGATATTTCCGTCAGCCACAAGAAAACCCAATAATTGAATTTTATGAAATGAAGCTTTATATATTTCTTTAACTTGAAAAAATAATAAATAAGGGTTTTTAAAACCTTGAAATTCTTTTTTAAACTTCTTAGAATTCTTTTTAATTCTTGGATATGCTTCAAATTGGATATGCTTCAGGTAATATCTACTGTACGCCATGCGGTTGTATCAACAATTCCCTGTTTATTCGATACATCGGCGTTTATCATGAACTGATTACTGTTAATCATGCTTGATGGTATTCCTATTATAATCCCATTGTGTTTAACAATTGTTTTTATTTTAAGGTTGGATTTAACACTGTTTTGTGAAATCATTTGGTAGTTTGCCCTTCCGTTCATAATTTGAATGTCAATTCTGTTGGTGCCGTTGCTTGCGAATGTTCTTAAATGGAAATCGTAAAAAATATTATTTGAAATACCATTTCTTGTTTTTAGGGAGATCCAAGTGGTATTTTTATCCATTTCAAATCCTACTGCCATTAGATCTAAGGAATCTGTGTTATTGAGATTTAAATCATTTAAATATCTTATATCGTTAGCCATCAGTTCATTTTCAGGGTCGTTAAAGATGTCATTAACCATGAGGTCATTTTCAGGGTCGTTAAAGAGGGTTGGGGGAAACACTGATCCTTTGAGGAAGTTCGTTGATCTATTCTGTACAGATATATTTAAATCAGGATAAACTGAGAATAATTCATTTCTTTTTACAAATGATATCAGGTATGATGAGTCTGGTGTAATCTGGGATTTATAAGATTTTATTGCTAAAAATTCGAGTGCTTCATCATATCTGTTTAATGGAAATGTTATCCATGATGCCTCGTTTGAAAGTTCTGGAGAAGGTGTTAAATAAGAATTTGGGTTATATCCTCGAGGGTAAGGCCAGAGTGAATAAGCGTGGGCCAAATAGCCATACTTAATGCACTTATAATTCATCTGAGTGGTTGCATAGTTTATAAATGCACTTGTTGCCCAGTGATCTGTATTTTTATCATTTGGATCAGGATAAATTATTATTGTTGGCTTGAAATCTCCAATTACCTGCTCTAATTCATTGACTAGATTTTCACCGCAATATGGTGCGTTTAAATCATATGAAAATGAATTTCTGGAGTGGGATGTACCATCAGATTCTTCGTATAGATTTTTGTAATCCCAATTTTGATTGAATAAAAATCTTAAACCTTCAGGATAATCCAAAAATATAATTTTATCACTTTTAAGCCCCAATTTTCCCATTGCAGTTAAGGTTTCGGAATGTCTTTGATTTCCTATACTTTTAGAATCTCCACCATTGGTTACCACAAGAACTTCTACAGGGATATTATGTTCAATACAATACCGTATAACCCCCGCACTGCTAATGGTTTCATCATCAGGATGGGGTGCCACCACAAGAACCTTATCTGATTGTCCTATAGAATGACTTTCAGGATAGGTGGTGTTACTGTGGTAACCCTCGTAAGAATATAATGTTAATCCTAAAACTAACATCACAAACAAAAAATTCAGTACTATCCTCCTGTTAATCAATTTATATCAACTTTTTCAAATTTTTTTGTTTAAATTCATTACAAGAACATGAATTTCTATTTTTAAACAATTACAGATTAATGGGGTCCTATAAGATTTACCTATTTTTTTTGTTTTATGATGGTTCTCATGATTACTTTTGACATGTATAATTTTGCTTATTTTGGAACTTAAACCTTTATTTGCCATTATTTTTTTGCAAATTCTGAACTATGAGACAGCCTCTTTATACGATGTGAAAGTTAATATTCCTAACAACAATTTGTAAATATTTATTTCTAAACTTATGGTAATCCATTTTTTTTCTCTCTTAAATTAGTTTATTTGTTCAGTATTCCCTTCGTTGAGTGAAAAATTACTTGAATTAAAATAAAATATTAATTTTCAATCTTTTTGAACTATTCCTTTTATATTAGAAGTTATGGTTAAATATTTATTCCCCAGTTACACCCCAATTTGAACCCATTCTTTCTAAATACGAAAAATTCAGCAAATTATAAATAGCGCATCCCTCAAAAAGCCATAATATCACTATAATTTTCCTTGATTTGATCCATGATATCTGGTTAAGATTTTCAAACACTTCCATTTTTTGAATACCCAAATTTTTAAATGGAGATGGGATAAGATTGGGGCCAAATTAAGGAATAACTACTTAAATATTACTCAAAAAACTAAGACCCAGAAATATGTGGGGTTATTTTTTTTAAAGAATACTGTATTTCATGTAAGATAAAACAATAAAACGTTGATAAGTTTTTAATGGAAATATTTAATGCACTGTAACTCAAAAAGTGTTAAAAACCCATTGCACGTTAGGCAAAATATGGAAATAACCTTTTTTTTACAGAATACAAGAAACTAAGATTATTTATGGTTTAACAGTGGTATTATGAAAGGAAAATACAAAGTTATAATAATTATGATCAGTATCTGCATTGTGGTTGCTGGGACATTCTTTTTACTGGCTAACATGAATAACTCAAAAATTGGTTCAAATAGTAAAGGTTACGTTACAAAGGAAGTTTATGCTTCTTCAGGTTCGCCTCAAGTTAAAATTGCAGTTATTACGGGTATGCATCCGAGGGAGCTTCATGCTACTGACCTTGTTCCGCAGGTGGTTAAAGAATTTGCACTTCAAAATAATGTGGAAATTATTAATTACCAGGTCAATGTAACAGACGATCCACAAGATTTCAGTATCGGACGTAGCAATGGACAAGCCTTAGTTGCACAGTACGTGATTCCGGACATTAAAAAATCCAATGACTCCCTTGTGATAATCTGCCATGACCATAAAGAGGGCTACGGAACTGGTTACTACATTGCTACACCAACCCATGACAATAAATCTGTTACTTTAGGTCAGGCTGTGAATCAATCACTCCCTCAATTCAATTACTATCCCGGTTCAACAGATAGTAGAGAAAGCAGTTCAATAAACCAGGTAGATGAACCTTTAACCCAAGCAGGATTCCCAGTATTTGTTTATGAAATACCAGAATGGGTTGGGAATACTGAAGCTAGCAATATGACGTACGAACTTCTCAACGCGAGCTTTAATGCCTTAAAAGGCGAATAATTTATAAAATAGATATCTAAACGGACCGTGACTATGATCATGTTTGCCATTGATATATATCAAAAAATAATCCTTGGTATTTTAAGCCTTAATTGTACTATCTGAGCATATACAATAAGAAAATTAATAAGATAGATGAAAGCTAGTTTTAAAGTTATAGGAGGAGATCAAATAGATATTATTCAAGCCATTATTTTAGGGATAGTTCAGGGGTTGGCTGAATTTTTACCTGTGGCCAGTGCGGGACAGGTTATTCTAGCAACACATGCAATGGGTGTGACTTTCCCCAGTAATTCATCAGCACTTGCATTCAACACTTTACTCCACTTAGGTACGCTTACTGCCATTGTTATTTTCTTCTGGAAAGACATAATAAAGATCGTAGTTGCTTTTGTCTCCAGCATTATGGACATATTCCAGGGCAAATTTCAAAACGGCTTAAAAGATGATTCTTATAAGAAATTAGCGTGGCTTCTGTTGGTAAGTACCATTCCTGCCGGTATAACAGGCATATTGTTTACGAAACAGTTTGAAATGCTTTTCAACAGTGTGGTTGCTGTAGGCATCTTCTTAATTATAAACGGTTTCATATTATGGAGCTCGGAATATGCAAGAAGAGGAAACAAGAAAGTAAGGGAGATTACATTTAAAAATGCATTGTTCATTGGTATATTCGAGTCACTTGCTCTGTTTCCCGGAATATCACGATCAGGTTCATCCATCACTGCAGGTTTGTTCTCAGGTATTGAAAGAGAATGTGCAGCAAGATACGCTTTTTTAATGGCAGTACCAGTAATAGCAGCAGCAGTTGCAGTAGAATTTAAAAATATTGGGTCATTATCCTATGGAACCGGTTCAGTTTCACTCATAGCTGCTTATCTGGCTGTAGTAATATTTGGTTACCTGTCAATTGGACTTTTAATAAGAATAATAAAAGCCACAACCCTCAGAATATTCGCTTACTACTGCTGGATAGTAGGTGCCTTAGCCTTAATTTTAAGTTACATGCATATTTTGATCTAGATCCTTATCCATTCTTTTTATCTTTTTTTACACTTGTATGATACTTTTGAAGGTTTTAAGTTTCAAATGTTTTTGGATCTAAATAAAAAATCTTTTAACATCCCCTTTTGAAATATCAATTTTTATTGGAATGGTAAATAGAGGAAGTTGCTGTTGAAAGGTCCTTGGGAACTATTAAAGTATTCTTAAAATAATGTCAATAAATCGCAGAAATTTCCTTGAAATTGACGATCCAAACTATTTTTAATTTATTTCTGTTCATAATTATTTCTAATCAACTGAAACTGTTTCAATGGTTTCAGATTCCTTTTTCCCAAACTTAAAAAGCAGTATATATATTTCATGTAACCGTAAATATAAGTTATAAACTGGAAAAAGGGAGATGTGATTTCCATGGTCTACTGTTCGCAGTGCGGAGAAAAGAATCCAGATGGGGCTAAATATTGTTTTAACTGTGGTGCTCATTTAATCTATGAAAAAGACATTGAGGATGATTCAAAAAAGAGTGTACCTGAGAAGAGTGCAAAAGGTGTGGAACCTAGTCTGAAAGATGTTAAGCTGGTGGGGGACGATGTTGAACATTTAGAATCCTTGAGCAAGGAAAACTTCCAGAAGGACATGGACACACTGAAAGCATGTAACCATGAGATCATGGACCTTGTACATAAATTCAACAACACGAAGATGGATAAAAATGATTTCGATGGGTTTCTTCAGGATCTGATAGATGAGATAGATTCAAAGATCAGGGCATTAAATAAAGAATTAATCTGCGTGAGCCCGCAGATTGTCAGCGTTACCATCATCCAGGATAAGGAAAATCCTTACAAGATAAACATCACAACAAACGCAGATAAAGACAGGTTAAATAAATACGTGGAAACTTTAAAGGCAAGATTACAGTCTAAAGAGGCACAGGAAAACCTTCATGAGGCTATACCCTCAAATCCAAATGTAAATTCAGAAGCTAAAAACCCTCCAAAAACTGCATCATGGAGAGATCGGTGCCCTGTCTGTAAAAATGGAACCTTAAGCCTCTGCACCGAAAAGAAACTATTCGGTCTGGTCAACGAGAGCGAACTTCGCTGCCAGCACTGTGGAGCGGTGTTCACACAAAAAGGCCAAAATTATACATTATCCAGGGTTTCAGATACAAACAATCCTGCATGGAAAAATTATGGTAAGCAGGCCCTTACAGAATCTGAATGGACCAGCATCGCAAACGGGGGAATGTCCCAGGCACTTCAAAGAACAAGCGACCTGAACAATTGGATTGCTGATGCAAGGGCCGGGAATGTGAGGTTCACAGAACCCGCATCACCTGTTATATTGAAAAAGAATGAAAACGCGGTTCTTGTACTGCACAACATTGCTTTCTGGGAGCCCAGGGCTGTGAGGCAGACAAGTGGAATGTATGGCGGACCAAGTATCAGGGTTGCCAAGGGTGTGTCCTTCAGGGTTGGGGGTATGCAGGCTCGAAGCGAGTCCCATGAAGAGCTCAGGCAAATAGACAGTGGAGTGCTCACCCTCACAACCCGGAGGCTGATATTTGCAGGCAGCAAACGCACAATCAACATTGACTTGAAAAAGGTCCTGTCGATAGAAGCTTATAAAGATGGGATAGCATCTCAGCGGGAAAACAAGCAGAAAACAGAGTACTTCCTCAACACTGATAAATCAAGCCTTAATGTCACGGCCCATGGCAACCATTACGATCTCCCTGTAAATGGTGTGGTACTGAAGGCCATAGTTGAGGGGATGATAAAGCAGTTGTAATGCTATAATGGGTTTCAGTTATCCTAATTAGTTCATCCCTGAGTAAATATTTGGTTCGTTCCATGAGTAAACCAGTTTATTCATGAGATATTTATTCTGATTTATGCCTTAATTTAGACCTATTTTCCATTTTAAATAGTTTTATTTTACAAAATTTGTGTAATATTTCTTAGAAAGCAAAAAGAAGTAAAAAAGAAGTTTAAATAATTGAATGAAATAATCAAATGATTTTTATCCTTTTTTTACAAGAGTATAAGTAAGTTCATACAATGTATATACATCAAGATGTGGAATAAACATCAAGATATGAAATAAACATCAAAATGTGAAATAAAAACAGAAAGTTCTTGAAACTCTTGAAAATTGAATAAAAAGGTGAAACTATGGATCTTGATATAAAAAATAAAGAGATTAAAGGACTGAAAGAATTAGAATCAAAAATAAAACTTAAAAAAGAGATGAATCCTTACTATTCAAGGATTTATATCCCTAAAGACCTACTCAAAAATAAAATAAAATTTAATGTGTTGGTTTATGGGACTGAAAACCCATATCAAATCACAAAACCAGAAAATAAGTCATAAATGATGTCATTGAATTTAATTAAACTTTTTTTAAATCAATTTTCCAAAAGAATACTAACCCTTTTTTAAACTTTGAATTTATTTTAAAAAAAGAAATAAAACTCTTTTATGGGATGCATTATTTCCTGTGTTTAATGGTCTGCGTAATCATTTAGGACTTAAAACACCAGGGAATGTCATAAACTCCATCATAATAAAAATAATATCAAAAGGGCTAAATCCATATCTCCAGAGGATCAATATCATTGTAGGAATGTTAAAGGGGGTTCAAAATGGCTGAAAATAAAGGATTATGTATACATGACACAATACCACAAAATGAATTAGAGTCATTTAAGAGATATATTGAAAACAAAAAGGTAGATTCCAAACCCAATGATGTTTTAAATATAAAAGGATGTTTACTTAATGAAATAAGTTATTATGATAGCGTATTGGAAACAATTAGGATTTATACAGTAATTAAAAAAATCAATTTAAATGAGTCGGACAGGTTTTGTCCAATAAAATAACTGTTTTTTACTCTTTTTCAATATCTTTTTTTCTATATTAATCTATTTAAAGTTATATTGCCGTATAATGAGAGTTTATTCTGGATAATATACATTCAAAGTTCAAAGAATTCCAAAAAACTTTTCATACACTCGAATACAATGAAAAGTTAATAAAAATTTACAAAGTATTAAGGCCTTTAAAATCAAACTAATATTATCGATTTTTATTAAAAAAAACATTCTAAGTTCGTTAATTACTAATTTTCAATCTATAAGTACCTAAATTTCGTTCGTATCCTGATAAAACAATATAGACATTAAATAAAAAAAGGTAAGAAAAAAAATGGCTGAAAAAACCGGTAAAAAAATTCCTTTAAAACTATCACTTGATGAAAACGCTGTAAAACAAGCAAAAGAACAAATTCCAAACATTAGCAGAGTCATAGATGGCACGTTGAATATGATGTTAGAAACACAAGACACAGATGAATTTAAAATCAAAATGCAAATCAGGGATGAAGAAGAACAAATCATTAGGAGTGAAAATAGGATCAATGTTCTGCACGGCCAACTCAATATGGTCACGGACTTCCGCAACTCCAATGAGAAGGAAGTAGTCTGGAGCTTGGCCTGGAAATCATACAGAAGTCAACAGAACATCCCGGATGAACTCTTAAAAGATGCATTAACAACATTCAATATGTCTAAAGAGGACTTCATGGCACTTATTAAAGAAGTATGTTTTTGTCATACAGCAAAGCAGATAACTGGGTTTGATGCTCAAAACTGGACATTTGTACACGAACAAGAACAATTCGAAAGATTCGTAGGATACTGAAAAAAAATGGATAAATTATTCTGTCCTATCTGCGGATCTAAACTTAAAACAGATAAAAATGGTTTGAAATGTTGTAACGACAAATGTTCAAAGATTTTCAAAAAAAACAGGACGCTTTGAAATTCATCAAAACGGGGCGGAATGATGGACAATCTCGCGGAGATATCTGACTGAAGGTTTTTAAAATTTTGGATATAAAAATAGAATTTATACATGAAGGTGTGAATAAACTTGACAAACAATAAAAAACTCATTAAAATAGTTAAAAATGGTCCATTTTTAGTTTCTGGTAATATTCCACTCGTAAAACTTGCAATCAAAACTGATAAAAAAGGTTATCCCTGTGAATGGGTTGAAAAAGAGAAATATCCATTACAAGAAGAATATGCACTTTGTAGATGTGGGCACTCAAAAAATAAACCTTATTGTGATGGAACCCATGAAAAAATCCGCTTTGAAGGTACTGAAACTGCAGGTCAAGAACTTTATGTAAATAATGCTAAGGAAATGGAAGGTCCAGATCTATTATTAACAGACAATTATGGATTATGTAACCATGCTGGTTTCTGCGACCGTGCAGGTGGAATTGGATATTTAGTCAGACACTCCGACGATCATAAATCTAAAAAAACAGCAATTAAGATAGCTGGAAACTGTAACTCCGGAAGATTTGTAGTTTGGGACAAGGAAACTGGAAATCCAATTGAACCTGACTTTGAACCATCCATCGCAATCACTGAAGAACCTGAAAAAGGTGTAAGCGGCCCACTATGGGTCCGTGGAGGAATATCTATAGAATCAGCAGATGAAACTGTATATGAAGTTCGTAACAGAGCTACCCTTTGCCGCTGCGGAGAATCATCCAATAAACCTTTCTGTGATGGAACTCACATAATGACGGATTTTGATGACAGGCAATAAACCATCAAAAGATAATCTCTGAAGGAAGTTATCCATAATTTTATTTTTTGTACAAATTATAATAATAATAAGTTTAAATTATTCTATCATAAAATATGATACTCATTTTCAGTGCTTATTATAAAAAGTAAAGGTTAATAAAGATTTATTGGTTTAATTAAGTAAAAATACCAAAATAATCTTTATATATTTTAGATCATTTATGTGAGCTGAAATATCGTGTTAATTAAACAAAAAGGAAAGAAATAAATATTTTATTGATCACAATTTTATATAATTTTCGCTTAATATGGCAAAATTTTAAATTATTAATATGATTTGTGTGGATGGATGAGATCTAAATATTAATGTTCTCCTTAAAAATCCGTAAACCAACTGTGAGTAAAGTATTTACTCTACTTCTTAAGGAGGTACCCAAATTCAATTTAACCTTGAAATCTTAACATTACTGACCATATTCATTGTAGTTATAGCTGCTAGTCTAATAAAACAGTTATATAAACATAACCCTCATTATAGTAAGCGTTATGGGGATGAAATTGTTCTTTTTCACAGTGAAGAAAGGTATAAACGAAAAATATGGAGATTTAGTGTAATTGAAGATCTTAAAAACCGAAAGGGCAAAGGAAAAATCACTGAAAAATTAGAACTCAAAATTGTTGTCGGAGAATTTGACGAAGGTACACAAGAGGTCATTAAACACGCAGTTAACCACAATTTTGAATCAATAACAGTTATAAGTGGCCCTAAAATATGGTGTGAGGATAAAAGTGAAATATACACAGTTCTTGCCAATCACAAGTTCATAAAATATTTAATTCTTCCTCAAAGACCTACAAAACATTACATGATCTTCAGTAAAAAGCATTTATTCATTGAAAAAGTCCATAGACACACCGAAAAACGTGGCGCAACTGGAATTAAAAATGCCAACCCCGAACTAATACAATTCTATGAACAAGCATTTAAAAAAATGTTAAAGCATGCCAAACCCCTCACCAAAGAGGATATACTAAAACAGCAATGCTACATAGGTTGAAAAAATTAAAATTATAAGAGGTGTCTAAAAAAATGGATATTAACACTTTAATACCTCCGTTCATGGTTATTAGTGTGGCAGGATCTTCCTTATCCATAGCAGCATATTCTGCATTTATGGAAAAAGACAAAGACAAAAGATTATTACTGATCATTGCCCTTGTTTTCGCTTTCGCAGTTGTAGTATCCATATTCTTATCCTTCATCACACTAGAAGATATGACATTTAACCAATACATCTTAACTTTAATGTTCTATGCATTGATTCTTTTAGCAATATCATTAGTTATAGGATTCATATTTCATCGTTTAATAATTGATCAACAAATTTGGAATGCAGAATTAGAATCAGCAATAAACACCATAGAATCCAGTAAGGACGGATTAAATGGTCCAATTACATTTGAACCTGAAACCAATGAAAACTTTAAAAGAAAGTAAAATGATGTTAGAATATTTTATGGTGAATATGGGAAACTTTAAAGAATTATATTCTGGAAGATGAAGGCTATCTTAATAAAGAGTAGTAGTTCAGAAACCGGTTATTGGGATGTTGTTAAAAATTAATTTATAAATTCCTAACAAGAACTATAAATGGACGATAATACATCATTTTTTAAGATAAAATGAAGTATATGCACGTTTTAAATAAAATCTAACTTAAACCCAGATTATTTATATAAAAAAAATTCAATTAGTAAGTGTTTTCAATTTTTCAGCATTTTTAGAGTACCAAATAACATGCTTTATATTGGTGAATGATTAATTGATTATTAGTGATATTTGATGGGGAAAGCATTATTGATTAAAAAAGTGAAAATAGTTCCAGGTTTAGAAGGTAAAACCGAGTTTGAACGAGATAAAAATCAAGTACAATTGATAATACTTGATGATGGAAATGTGATTAAAATAAAATTTGAAAATAATGAAAATCATATAAAATCTATAGAAATACCTACAGACGGGTTAATTAAAACAGAATTTGAAAAAAGTTCGAAATGGGATGTTAAGTTTGTTTCAATTCATGGTACTGGAGAAATATATTATGAAAAATTAAAAGCATCGGAAATTCGGAAATATCCCTAAGATGTAATATAAAAGTCTATTCCTCCTCTTCACATTCATCATTTTAACTTTTCATGCATCCCTTAATATGTCTCAGTCTCTTTGATCTTTATTGTTTCTTTTGATTTTTCGCCTTAATCTGGGTAATAATGAGCCAACTGCACCGCCTATTGCACCCATGATTATTAGAATTATTAATTCTTGAGGTGTGTTTAATGGGATATAAGTTGATAATTGTGCAGAAAACGTAGCAAATTGACCTTTGAATAAGATTAGTAACCACAATATTAATGCACCTACAACACCCATAAGCGCTCCATTAATCACCCCATCAGCAAGCCCATATGAAATGTAACCAACGATCATACCTGCAAGTAGAAAACCAACAACCGCTGATCCAACACCTAATTTAGTTAAAACTACCGTAAATGCAATTGCCAAAATAAACCCTTTAAGCACAGTGCCAATATTTTCCATAAAAAACCATCTCCATTAAAAAAATAGTTTAATTTAATATCCATTTTATGTATTCTTTTTTTATTTTAGGACTCCAATTTCCCTATCTCCAGAAGCAATGAAAATGGCTTATCTTTAGTTTTGGTGACTAATGAGCGATATTTGTTGGGATGTAAAGCGTGGAGTTTTCACATATTTTGGGGTCCTATTCAGTATTCGATGTATAGGTGAGCCAGAATTCTTTTATGGATTCAACTACGTTTTTGTATTCTTCCAAGTTATTGGGTTTAGTTAAAAATAGATCCGGGTGATATTTCTCTAAATGTTTCAATTTTTCAAAATCATCAGTTAAAATAATCACCGGTACATTTTTTATTATACTCTTCTTTTTCATAATATCTTCTAGAATTTCCAATCGACCTTCACTGCGTAAGGTCGGAAAATCAAATATTATTATATTAGCTATAGGAAAATCAGCAAACACGCCTTCTTGGAATATCATATTAAATGCTTCTTCCACACTTCCTGTAAAGCGGATGCTAGTAGTAAGGTTTGTTCTTCTAAATGTTGTAATTAATTCATGCATAAACTTTGGATCATTTCCAATTAATAGAATTTCAACTGTTTCATTTATCTTTTTTATAAACTCATTCAAAACCCTTTCAAAATCGTGTTTCACAGAAGTTTTCAATGCGTATACCAATTTTTCAGTATCATCTTCATTTAATACATTACGCAATATTCTTTCAACAACATTCCATTCATCGCTCCCACTCATAAATTAACATCCCCCATACTATATCTCTTCAACATCCTAAAAGAATTATTCCCCCTAGAATGGGTTATAAAAAAAATAGAGATAATTTAAAAGTTATTTTTTACTAACTGAAAAGGGACGTATAAGTCATGCTATATTATTTAGGAATATTCGTGTTCAGCGGCTATTTTCTCATTCAAAGAGTATAAAACAATCATTCCTTCATCTGTACCTATTTCTGTGAGTAACATTTACGTATTGGATTCAAACTATTTTTAGTCATTTGTACATTTTACAAACTGTTGGAGGCTCTCTGAAGCTTAAAATCATCTTCACGATGCAGAGCAGGGTTAAAATTCCAAGTATCATATATCCTGAAAATAGGGAACCTAAAAATCCTGTAAGTACCACCAGACCTATTATAACATAGTAAGGTGCTCTGAATATCTGCAGCTCCCATTTTTTACAGGTTTCCAGGCTGTAGGAGGATATGAAGATTGCAGTGAGTGATAGAAGTGCAAGGCCCAGGGACGCTGTAAAAAGCCAGACCTCCCCTGCAGGCATAATATTTCCCCAGCCAGTGTACATCACATGTTTGATTCCAACTGCAGCTGAAACGATTCCAATAAGCAGTGGAAAGTGGGAGTAAAGCCAGAGCTGATACTTACCCACTTGAGTTCCTGCTTCCTGAACATGGGCTTCAGCACCACCTGACTCCTCAAAGTAACCCCACCATATACTGAAGGCTATAAGAAGACCCATAAAACCTGCAAATCCTGTTATAAAGTTTGCTCCAGTGGTTGTGATTGCGAAAACAACACTTACAATGGTTTCACCTATGAGTATGATGGTGAAAAGTCCCAATCTTTCAGGTATATGTGTTGGATGAAGTGGAAGTTCTGCCTGAAGCTTTCCTGCTGTTAATGGGGTTAAAAAATCCACAAGAAGACCGAATCCCCAGAGTGCAAAACGTAGTGGTGTGGGTACGAAGGCTGAAATCAGCCATATCATGGCTGCAGCTCCAAAACCTACAACGTAATGTTTCACAAGACTCCTTGCTTCTGGTACGTGTCTGCCAACTCTTATGTACTCTGCAACCAGTATGAACCTTAAAAATGCGTATGAAATTGCAAATCCTGGCCCTGAAGAGCCCAGGGCATTTTTAACATCCACTGTCAGGGCTGCAACAACGAGTATCTGAAGCATGGTCAGAAACCTGTTGAACATGTCATCTGTACCGAAACGGCTGAGATAAAATGTTTGACCGGCCCAGCTCCACCATATTGCAAAAAATATGGGTATGGACTCTAAAAAGACAGTTAGAGTGTAGTTACCATTGAGGTTCAAGGCAAGCTGGGAAATTGCAGCAACAAATATCAGATCAAATAGGAGTTCCAGCCAATCTGAATGTTTTTCAGAGTTTTTATCGTAGGAAAACTGAAGATCGGGTTTCAATATCAAATTCTTTCTAAACTTCATTTTATTACCTGCAAATAATAATATGAACTAGATTTTATTCCGTCAGATTTCTACACCAAGATTTTCAAGGTTTTTACAATAAAGATTCTCCTGAAACTCATGAAGAGGTTATTGGGGATAAAGGAGATTAAAAAAGTTTTTAAGGCGGATAATAACCGTTAACTTTCTTTTTATGTTTAAGCCATGCTTCAAGCATTTTTTCTTCTATTTTATACCCCTCTGAATCGTTGAAGATTATAATTCCCTTGTTTTTGAGGATATCCAGATATTTTGCCAGAGTATTCCGGGATATATTCACTGTTTTTAGAAGTTTGCTCCATTTTTGAGGGCCGTTATCAACTATTGAAATCACTATTTCCCTTTCAGTTGGGGATAGGGTTCCCCAGATCTGTATCCACATGACTGTGATCTGATCCATTTTTTCAGAAAATGTTTCTTTGACCTTTTCATTGTTGTAAATTTCACCAGAGGACATGGTATTACAGAAGCTGTTTATATACGCGGGGATACCTCTTGTACATTCATAAAATCTGTTGAATCCATCTTCTGTAAATTTAATTTCTTTTACCTTCTCTTTAAGATACCCTTTTACTTCTCCTTTGGAGAATGGGTCAATATTTACCTGAATCATCCTTCCACCGAATGCACCGTTTTGTCCGTTTATCATCTGGATGATTTCACTTGTTTTTGAGACAGAACCTGTGAAGATGTAACTCACGTTGTCCTGATTTTGAGTGTAACTTCGAATCAACCAGAAGAAGGATGTGGGATTTTCCAGTTCACCGATCAATTGAAATTCATCTATTACAATTACAAAGCCCTGAATGTTGTCTGATGATTCAACTACTTTTTGAGGGAATTCCATTACAAATTTGCTTAATTTTTCATAGTCATCATGACCCTCTGGAACTGCAATTCCAAGGATATTTCCTGCCTCTTTAAAATCATATTGTTTCAAGGTTATTTTACTTAAAAAAGTGTTTACAGTGTTATGAATGTTCTTTAATGTTCCGGAACTATCCTTTAATGCCTGGTTCATTGAGTCCAGTAAATAGTGCATTATCAGTTCTTCTTTAAGATTTCCCTTCTGATTTCCGTAGGCCCTTGATATATCAATGTATGCCACCAGGATGTTGTCTGGTAGTTCGTTTAGTAACTTTTTCAGAAGAAAAGTTTTTCCCACACCTCTGTACCCTGTAATGAGTATCTGTTCGGCTACATCTTCATTTAGGGCATTTAAATGGTTTTTTAACTTTTTAAGTTCCTTTTCCCGGTTGTAGAAATATTTTTCAAAGTCTGAAGGAACTCCTAAGGGTAGTATTGGAATGTTCATCACCACAATTTTAAGTGTAATTAATCCTACAGTTACAATTTTTAAGTATATTTAATTATACTAGTTCAACTTATTAAAAGTTCTAATTTGAGTATATCTAATTGTACTAGTTCAACTTATTAAACAGTATATCTAATTATACTGATCCTACTAACTATACTCTAAAATGTTAGTATATTTAATTATACCAGTCTATTTATTTAAAATGTGATACTTGGTACAATTAGTTGTATCGCTCTACAAACACAAAAACAAGAACAATTAAACCCCCAAACTACAATCAATTATCAGAGAATGGGTAAATCATAAATACAAACTGATAAAACATAAAATAGCAAAAAGAGGAGTATAAAGACTTAATGCGATTATACTTCCTCAGCTGAATAAACACCAATATCCATTTCTTTAGCTACAATATCTTCGATAGCTGCGCCAAATGCTTTGAAATGTTCTGTTTGCATATGTGCCTCTAAAACTTCAGGATTTTCCCACTGTTCGAGCATCAACAAAAGGTCATAGTCTTCAGTGCTTGCATACAGATTGTAGCTGATATTACCCGCATCTAAACGACTGGAATCAATCAGATCTTGCGATTTTGAAATAATATTATCCCTCTCACCAGATTTAGCAGTTATTTTAGCCGTTACCATTATCATGTTCCTTTCCTCCTTTGACAATCCCTGAAATTTTCATCCATCAATAAAGGATTTTCTCAACTGGTTAAAACATCCTTAAACTAATTCCATATAATGGAATCATCATATATAAACATAGCGAATGTTCTGTTTGTAATCTAGTAAAGTGACCTAGACAAAGTGATTGGGACTAAATGTTTTAGATTCTCACAATATGGATAAAAAAAGCATTAAAACCATGTAATATGAATAAAAGGAGTATTAATGTGTAATATGAATAAAAAAAGAATAAATAAGTATTAAACTCTTTCAAAGAACATGAAAGAAGTTGTAGTTAGTCTATGCTTTTATAGAACTCCATATCTGCTCCATATTTGCTTCCATTCGTTTTTCTAGTGATATTGCAGGCATTCCTATCCACATCAGGACTGTTCCAACCATAACAGTTTCAATAGTTAGTGAAATTTCAGTGGAGTCAATATCCTCTCTTATTACGCCCTGAGATATGCCATCGTTGATGACGTCTTTGATGAATTCAAACAGGTTGTAATAAAATTCTGTGTAGTGTTCACTTATGATATCGTATTTTTGAACACCTTCAAATAGCAGTAGATGTAGAGTCCTGTAATCTATTTTTTCAGCGCCTTCACATAGCTGTGTAGTTTCGTTAATAACTGAATCGTCGCCTACAAGTAACAGTATCACAGTTTTTAATATTTGTTTTGGTGTGCCCTTGCACTCTTTCATCTGCTCTATGGTCGAGCTAAAATAGTTAAATATGTATTTGTTAATCACTTCGACGAGTAGAGTATCTTTACTATTGAAGTGATAGTAAAATCCGCCAGTAGTAATGTCTGATTCTCTTATAATCTCATTCAAAGAAACATCAGCAAATCCTTTTTTTAGAAATAGCTTAAAAGCCGTTTCCATGATCCTAACTTTTGTTTCCATGTCTATCCTTCTTTTTAATTGGTTTGGTAAAATTCAAGTATTATAAGATCTGTATATGGTATTATAAACTCCAAGATACATTAAAAGGTAGTTTCTGGAAACCAGTTAATATATTTTCCCCTTTAGTAGTTGAATGGGGAGATGTTTTATCAGATTATACGCAATAACAAAACATATACAACAGTTATACTTTGGTTTAGCACATTAAGATCTTTTTATAAGGTTGGAATGATTTTAGCAGCATTGTATTTCTTAACAAGAAACTTATCGTTGGGTAAATATTATAAATCCTATTTTTTTTGGATAAATCGGTGCAAAACGTTATTTTCAGGCCACTTAAAAAGAGAACAGTCTCTATAAATATAATTGATTAATCGTTACAGACCAACTATTCGGTATGTTTATATAGGATAAATGTATAATCCCTATCCATGGATTAAACGAGGTGAAAAAAATGAAAGGATATGCAATGTTAAAGATTGGTGAAACAGGATGGATAGAAAAAGATAGACCAAAATGCGGCCCAAGGGATGCTATAGTTAGACCAACAGCACTGGCTCCATGTACCTCTGATGTCCACACCGTTTGGGAAGGAGCATTAGGTGACCGACATAACATGATCCTAGGACATGAAGCTGTAGGTATAATAGATGAAGTAGGAAGCGAAGTTCAAGACTTCAAACCTGGTGACGAGGTACTTGTACCTGCTATAACTCCCGACTGGGATACTGAAGCATGTCAACGTGGTTTTCCATCACAAACCGGAGGTGCCTGTGGAGGATGGAAATACTCCAACTTCAAAGATGGTGTATTCGGTGAATTTTTCCATGTCAACATGGCAGATAACAACCTAGCAATTTTACCAGAAGGTATGTCCCGAGAAGCAGGGGTTATGATCGTTGACATGTTGAGTACGGGATTCATGGGTGCTGAAAACGCTGCAATAGAACTCGGAGCCACTGTTGCTGTCCTTGGTATCGGAGCAGTAGGACTCAGTGCTATAGCTGGTGCAAGACTAGAAGGTGCAGGAAGAATATTCGCAGTTGGAACCCGACCAATATCAGTTGAAGTAGCTAAAAAATATGGGGCAACTGATATAGTCAGTTACAAAAATGGAGATACTGCAGAACAGATTCTTGAAGCAACCGGTGGGGCAGGTGTTGATGCTGTAATAGTAGCTGGTGGTGGCCCTGAAATATTGTTAGATGCATTCAAAATGGCCAAAGCAGGATCCAAAATTGCCAACATAAACTACTTCGGGAAAGGACAGGGAGATAAAGACACCGTACCAATACCCCGTATAGATTGGGGATTCGGTATGGCTGACAAAGACCTGATCACTGGACTATGTCCTGGTGGAAAGACCAGAATGGAAAGACTGGCAGACCTTGTGACTTACGGACGTGTGGACCCAACACTTATGGTCACTCACACCTTCAAAGGCTTCGATAAAATAGAAGAGGCACTTTTCCTCATGAAAGAGAAACCAAGGGACTTAATCAAACCAGTTGTCCTTCTAGAGTAAATTTCAATCATTTTTTTTCTTTTTAAACAATAAAATGGAGTGTTGATAGAATGAAAATAGCAATTATTGGTGGAACAGGTGGCCAGGGTTTAGGAATTGCCATACGTTTTGTACAAGCTGGAGAAGATGTTATAATTGGTTCAAGGACAGTTGAAAAAGCTCAGGCGGCTGTGGATAAAGTTAAAGGACTTTTAGCTAAAGATGAAATTCCAAATCTTAAAGCCGCTGAGAACTCTGATGCCGCAACAGAAGCTGAACTACTGGTTTTAACGGTACCTTTAGCCGCTCAAAAGTCAACTTTACTCTCTATTAAAGAAGGAGCAGCTGGTAAAACATTGTTGGATGCTACAGGACCTTTAGAATCAGCTATAGGTGGCTCCCCTATAACTTACCTGGCTCTCTGGGACGGTGCAGCAGCAGAAAGATCAGCTAGACTCTTAAAAGACACCAACGTAATCTGTGCATTTAACAACATCAGCTCATCAGCTTTAATGAACTTCACAGAACCAATTGACTGTGATTGCCTCATCTCTGGTGATGATGCAGATTCTAAGGTTGTGGCCACAGAAGTAATCGAGAAAATACCTGGTGTCAAAGTTGTTGACTGCGGACCATTGGAAAGAGCTAAAATCATAGAAAAAATCACCCCTCTTTTGATTGGATTAAACATAAGAAACAAAACCCAATTTGGAGGAATAAGAATCACAGGTTTAGATAAATAATCCAATTACTCATAAAAATCCAATCACTTACTAAAATAAGCAGGGGTTTCATAAATGAAATTGGAAAACAAGGTTGCAATTGTTACTGATGGAAGTTCTGGGATAGGAAATGAAATTGCTAAACTTCTTGCAAAAGAAGGAGCATCTGTTGTTGTGGTTGCAAGGAGAAAAGAAACATTGGAAAATCTTGTCAATCAAATAAAAGCTGATGGTGGAAAAGCCATAGCTGTTGACGGAATTGCTAACAATGAAAACGATATCCAAAATGCCATCAACACTGCTTTAAATGAGTTTGGGAAGTTGGACATAATAATGAACACTGTGGGAATAGCAGAAGTAATATCTCCCGTTGCTGATATGGGAGAGGGCATTTGGGAAGTAAATCTTAACGTTGATTTGACAGGAGCCATTTAAAGGGGGTTATCCAGCAAATTAGTAAATATAGAAGTTCATTATTAATCGAACGGGGCATCTAAAATTATCTTCGCTCAATATCACCTTCAGGATGCCCTGATTTTTTTTTAAAGTGTCAAGAATTAGTATCCAGAGTAAGATTATGGTCAAAGAATTTATGAATTAAAGTAAGGAACTCAAATGATATTTAAAGAACTCAAATGCCAGATAGAGTTCAATTTTATGGTTTATTAGAACTCGAATCACATCAAAATTATTTTACAATCCTTAAAAGTGATCTCTCATGTTGAATGATCTGCAAGAAATTGAACGACTTAAAAAGGAAGAAAACGCGATAATATTAGCTCACAATTATCAAACAAGTGATATACAAGAAATTGCAGATTTTGTAGGAGATTCACTTGAACTATGTATAAAAGCATTAGAAATAGAAGAATCAGACGTTGTAGTTTTCTGTGGTGTTGATTTCATGGCAGAAACTGCCGCCATACTTAATCCATGTAAAAAAATATTGATTCCGGATATGGGGTCAAAATGCCCTATGGCGCAGATGTTACACGCAGAGGAGATTAGAAAAGCTAAAAATAGGCATCCTGATGCGGCAGTGGTGCTTTATGTTAACAGTCTGGCTGAAGCTAAAGCAGAGGCAGATATTCTATGCACTTCTGCCAACGCAGTTCAGGTGGTGGAAAGTCTTCCCCATGACAAAGTACTTTTCGGACCAGACAGAAACTTGGCCTGGTACGTCTCCCAAAGGGTGAACAAAACGATTATCCCCATACCTGAAGATGGGCACTGTTACGTTCATAAAATGTTTCATTTAGGAGATTTACATTTTCTGAGGGAAGAATATCCTGATGCAGAGATACTGGTCCATCCTGAATGCGATCGGGAGGTACAAGAAGCTGCAGACCATGTTTTAAGTACTGGGGGCATGATCCACCATGTGGCACAATCAATCCAAAAAACCTTCATTGTAGGTACTGAACTGGACATGATCACACGGTTGCGGCGGGAAAATCCAGATAAAACATTTATCCCTGCTTTAAACGAGGCAATCTGTGAGAACATGAAACTGCACACAGTTGAAAAGGTTAAAAATTGTCTTTTAAATGAAGAAGTCGTGGTTCAGGTTGATGAAAATATAGCAAACAGGGCAAAACTGGCAATTAAAAGGATGGTTGAGGTTTCTAAAAATTAATAAATGAATAGGTGTGTGGAGAAATGAATAAAACCGTTATGCATGAACTTTTAGAAATAAACAGAATTGAAAGTACCTTTCCTTTATGTAGCTCTGAAAATTTAGCCGATGATCATGAACAGAGTGTTAAGGTAGTCGGGATCCTGGGTTGCGGTGCCATAGCTAATATAATTACTAATTTTGCAGCTGAAGGAAAGCTTGGCGTTGATGTAAATTTTTTTTATGATAAAGATATTGAAAGGGCTGAAAACCTGGCATCACAGGTTGATGGGACTGTTTTGTTGAGTATAGAAGACATGCTGGACAAGGTAGACCTTGTAATTGAAGCAGCATCACCCCAGGCTGTCAGGGAAGTTGTTCCAACCATCATTGGTGCTGGTGTGGATATGATTGTCATGAGCGTTGGAGCCCTTTTAGACAATGAACTAAGGGAACGCCTTGATAAACTTGCAAAAGAGAACAATGCAAAGATATACGCACCTTCAGGAGCAATTGTAGGTATTGACGGTATCAAAGCAGCATCCATCGGTAAAATACAAAGCGCAAGTCTTGTAACAAGAAAACCTCCAAGATCCCTTGGAATTTCAACGGATGAGGAAAAGATCCTCTACGAGGGAAAGGCAGGAGATGCAGTTTTAAAGTTCCCAATGAACATAAACGTTGCAGCAACCTTAAGTTTGGCCTGTGGAATGGAAGTTGATGTTAAAATAATAGCAGACCCTGCAGTTGACCGAAACATGCACGAAGTCCATGTAATAGGAGAATTCGGAGAATTTAAAACCATCACAGAAAACATGCCATGTGCCACAAATCCAAAAACAAGCACTTTAGCTGCTTATGCTGCGATTAGACTTCTTAAAAGTTTAAACGAAAATTTGAAGATCGGGACATGAATTACTAATATTTTTTTCATTTATAAATCAAGATATCTGAAAAAAAATAATTGAAATGAAAAAAAGGGTTGTAAAAAAAACACTCCTATATTCAACCCTCAACTACCTTTTTCACTTCATCCAGGAATTTTGTCTGACCTATCCTTTTCATTGTACCGGCAAGTCTCTCCCTCTGAGGTTTATCAGCGTATCTGTTGTAAACTGTCAGGACACCGTCTATGAAATTTGTTATCTCATCAACACTTTTCAGTTTCATGCTAGCACCTTCAACAATTTCCCTTCCACCTTTGCCTCCAATGTAAACCATGAAACCTTCTTCTTTAACTTCTCTTGCCTCGTGTGGGCAGGCTTTCTGACACTTTCCACAGCCTATGCAGATGTTGTAGTTTGTATAGGATGTTTCTCCCCTGATGTTGATTGCCTCAACTTTACAGACTTCTGAGCACCGTCCGCAGCCGTTACATTTGTCTTCATTGGTTTTTGGGAATTTTATTCCAACGATTCCTGTGTCGTGAATCTGCGGCCTCATACACTTGTTGGGACATCCGCTGATGGCAATTTTGAATTTATAAGGTGTTGGCTTCTCCTTAAATTTGTCTTCGATGATGTTGCATATTTCTGTTGTGTCTATAAGTCCGCTTCCGCAGTTTTCCTTTCCAGGACATGCGAGTATGGCCCTGACAAGGGGACCTTCAGAACCTGTTGTGAGACCTTTTTCATTCAGCTCAAGTGCAACCTCCTCAACGTCAAAACCGCTGATGTCGTGAATTTCGTAGGCGCCCCTGTTTGTGAGTTTTATCCTTGCATTGTACCGTTCTGCTATGTCCAGAACTTCTTTTACCTCATCAACATCGTACCAACCTGCTGGTTTTGCCCTGATTCTTATGAAGTATGTACCGTCAGATCTTTTTGAAACACCTGCGTAGTCTGAAGCCCAGTAAAATGATACAAACTCATCATTTTCTTTTCTTCTTTTAAGTTCCCTCACGAACCTTTTTAGTTTGAAGCTTTGAAGTTTCTCCACGGCTCCAACATCCACACCTTCTTTAAGTTCCAGAGCGTTTTTAATTTCTTCCCCTTTCTCTGTTCTTATTATGATGGTTGAGTAACCGTTTGGACTTCCGGTGGAGCCGATTGAGACGTCTGCCAGTTCTGCATCGAAGTCCCTGCACATGTTACAGCCGGAGCAGAGTTCTATTTTTTTAAGATCTATCTTCTTCTCCTCTCCATTTACATAGACGAGGAGTTTTCCCATTTTAACGTCGAATTTCTCGGCATCTTTGATGTTTATGCTGTTATCTTTGAGGATCTCCTTTATGTTGCCGTAGTCGAATTTTTCTGTGCAGAACAGTCCTATCAAGTATTCGATTTTTGGGAGTTTTGCTGGTTTCCCACTTTTTCCAAGTTCTTCCTCGTGTTTAGCAAGGTATGGGAAGTACTGGAGTTTTCTAAGCCCGTTTATCTGACAGGGCAGGGCAACCACTGCAACCTTTTGAAGCCCCATTTCTCCGGCTGTTTTCAGGGCCTCAAGTGTTGATATGCTGTACTTTGACTTGGAGGTTTGAAGCAGGTCCTCTGCATCTTGAACTATCAATGAGACTGGTTTCCAGTGTTCGTCTCCAACCACTATGGCTCCGTCGATCTTGTTGATGTCGAGGAGGTGTTTCAGGAAGGCTGTTACTGCTCCACCATCCTGTCCTTTTAGATCTCCTTTTCCATAGTAATAGTCTTCTTTGAAGTTTTCCCTTATTTTTATCTGGTATTTTCCGGATGAAACCCTTGGACAGACTTCAAAACACATTCCATGCCCGTTTCTCAGGCATTCTTCTGTCAGCTCTGGTTTTCCCTCGAACGATAAGATGTTGTTGGGGCAGATAACTGTGCAGGTCCCGCATTTGGCGCATATATCACTGTCAACAATGCTATTCAGTTTCCAGGACTTTTTTTTCGGGTACATTTTGGCCATTTTTTCTGCAGGTCCCATCCGAGAAATTGCCTCGCGGATGATGTTCTCATCAACTTCAACATTTTTTTCAGCAGCAATAGCATCTGCACTATCTAAAATATGTGTTTTAAGTTCTTCAGCAACTTCTTTGTATTGATCTGGGCTCATGCCCTTTGTTACTTGGCTTATATAATTGTTGACGTACATTCAGTTATCCCCCTTATTGATATTATTTTCAAATTGTTCTAAAGCTGTGTTGATGGATTTAAGGGAATCCAACCAGCTTGTTCTAACCTGTTTACCGTATTCAGTTATCATGTAATATTTCCTGGGCCTTGAATCGTTGGTGTCCCAGCGGCTTGAAAGTAAATTATCATTTTCAAGACGTCTCAAAAGAGGG
This sequence comes from Methanobacterium paludis, assembly GCF_000214725.1. Lineage (NCBI taxonomy): Archaea > Methanobacteriati > Methanobacteriota > Methanobacteria > Methanobacteriales > Methanobacteriaceae > Methanobacterium > Methanobacterium paludis. Next base: position 953,610 of record NC_015574.1, read on the forward strand.
TATAATGTGCCTTCCTCCACTTTCAGTCCGGCACTCTTGAGGCTTTTGGTGATGTCATATCCGTACCTTTCATTTTCCAGCAGGCACATCACAGCAACCTGTATCACACCCCGTTTCATTTCAGTCTCGAATCGTTCAAAGATGTTAACCATTGTTGACCTCCATTACAATGTGACCTAAATAATTATGTCATACACTATACTGTACCGTACATAGTATATAAAAATGTGGAAATTGATGAAAGAAGTTTTTAAAATGTGGAGAAAAATAAATGAAGTTTTTTTGAACACATTTTTATGAATCAATACCCAAAATATAAGTAATGATAAAAAACTCATAATCTCCATTAAAGGGGCCGTTACCATGAAATCAAAGTATCTAAAAGGGGATATCAAACGGGTTGATAAAAAATTGGAAGAATTGAACCGTAAATATGAAATTATGAAATTTGAGGAGGTCATGGAAAAACTTGAGGATAGACAATGTGAGCTGGCCAAAAAGGAAAGCATTGAAAGCCTGGACTTTAAAGGTAAAGTTCTAAAGAAGGCCTATGAAGATGTGATCAAACTTGAAAGGGCTAAAAAGAAGTGAAATAAAATTAATTCAAGAAGATCATTTTTTTAGAAGCAGTACATGATTTTATCAATCATGATTTCGTGTCAATATCCAGATTATGGAACATAATGAACTAAAAACTAGATGGACTAAAAATATTATTTGAGCTTAGGGAATAAAAATGAGCTTGGAAAATGAAATGACTTCAAAATTAGATATATCTGCAATAAGTCCATTTAATTTTGATTTAAGTGTCAGGATATTCTCAGATGGAGATCCTGAGATACGTAAATATGAAAACGGAATGTTCTGGCAGGTTCTGAGAACGGATCAAGGTCTGGTACTCGTCACGGTTGAATCAGAAGATGCTGAAAATCTGACTGTGAAAATGGAATCAACAGAAGAGCTATCTCCTAAAAATTTAAAATCAATTTCAAACATGGTAAATAAGATCTTCAACCTGGATATGGACCTCAATCCATTTTACAGGGAAATTGAATCTGATGATGTCATGAACAGGATCACAGACAGACTTCACGGTCTTAAAAATCCCACCACACCCACTTTATTTGAAGCCCTGGTGGACTCTGTAGCTGAACAGCAGCTATCTCTGAAGGCAGCCCACAGCATTGAAAATCGTGTTATAAAAAGTTTTGGGCCGTCAATTAACATTAAGGGAAAAACATGTTATGCGTACCCAACACCCGAAGATTTTGCTTTTCTGGAGCTCCAGAAACTCCGAGACTGTGGTTTGAGTTTTCGAAAGTCAGAGTATATCCGTGACCTCTCGCTTGGCATATTAAACCATGAAATAGACCTGGACCAGATAGGGAAACTGAACAGCACTCAAGATATGATAGATGAACTGTGTAAAATAAGAGGTGTGGGTGTCTGGACAGGGGAGCTGGCGGTACTGAGAGGTTTGGGCAGGTTAGATGCCCTGCCTGCTGATGATATCGGCCTGCGCCGGGCAATATCTCATTTCTACCGTGACGATGTAAGGATATCTGCAGATGAAGCCTGTGAAATCGCCCATAATTGGGGAAAATGGAAAGGTTTGGCCGGATACTATTTGATTGTGGCAGAGATTATGGGTTTAAAGGTATGATAAGTCATGTACTCCAGATTCAAATTTAATAACCCCTTCTAATAATCTATTCACATTTATTCTATTTTTCCCTGCATCTTTCCTTGAATTTACTTTCCGCATCTTTTCCTAATTTATCTTCCCCTTAACATCTTTTTTTGGAGTTTTTCCATTTTTTTAGATTCTTTGAGCTGTTTTTCAATATTACCATCTTCTATGAAAACTGGCCCCTGGTAGCCACATTTTTCACATTTCCAGATAGATGTCTGAGGAACGTGGAGTTTCATTCTTTTTGAACCGCATTTAGGGCAGGATACTTTTGCCATTTTAATTGTCCTCCTAAACTGAATAAGACTAACTGTTTCATTTCAAAAATTTCCATAAGTATTAAAGATTCTCGTTGATTTAGGATAAGTTGATGATTGTATTTAAAAATAAAGGATAAATTGGTATACGCTTCAGAAATCTAAGTGCTATAAAAAAAATATGGGATAAAATGGGTGAATAAATTACCATGGGTTGAATAAATTATCCTAATGAATAAATTATCTTAAGATCATGGCAAAACCTAAAATGAGATTCAAAAACACCAATAAAGGCGCATAAATCTTCTCAAGAGTCTGATCTTCGATTTTATTAACCAGTTTAGGACCTAAAAAGGCACCGATAGCTCCCCCACCTCCCAGAAGGATGATAAGCACGGGATCAAACTGTCCTAACATGAAGTAGCCTGCCACCCCTGATACTGAGTTGAAGATGAGTACAAAGATGGATGTGCCCACAACAACTGCGGCGGGTAATCCCAGGATGTATAAACCTGCAGTAACTGGGGGTGTTCCGCTTATCCCGAATACTCCTGCCAGAATACCTGATACAACACCAAAAAGTGAGCCTGCAAATTTCTTTGGCCCTGTAAATGTTGAGGATTTCCTTTTCATGTTACCTGGATTTTTTTGCCTTTTAAGTGCACTGGATACCATGGGGATGATCATTATAAGCAAGAAAACACCTAAGATCTTTCTTAAGAGGATCGAAGGGAGTAAATTGGAGATATAAGCTCCTATCAATGCTCCAGCTATTCCTCCTATTCCAAAGATCATGCCGATATGGAAGTTCACATTACCAATGCGGTTGTGGCTGATTGTGCCCATGACTGTGGTGGGCAGTACACATGCAAGCGAAGTTGCCACTGCAAGTTGGGTTGGAACATTGAATAAGAGGGTTAAAACTGGAACGTAAAAAACACCACCCCCTCCGCCAATTACGGTTACAAATAGGCCTATTAAAAATCCAAAGAAAGGAAGCAGGATCAAGTTAGGATCGATCATCTGTTAAACACGTCCAGTAAAAAAGAAGTCCTGAGGCATGTTAAAGCAATTCTGCAGTTTTATAGATTTTATCGTTGAATAGACCTCCATGATAACGTCAATGTAGTATTTTTAATTAAGTAAACATGGTATTAGATGTTTTAAAATTTATCGGTAATCCAATATAATGCTTGTGGAAAATTTGTAACATTAAATTTGCATATAGTTGGGAGGCATGAATCTTTAAAATTAAGTACATCCAAGTTTAAAAGAGTAATCATTCTTCATTTTGCTAATTCAGATTCATTTACCATGGACAAATTATATAAATTTATATAGAAAATAAACCAAAGACTAAGTATCGGCGATTTTCAAGCGGAGAATGTTTAGGATCGCGGATCAATAACACTGAAAAAAGTTATATTAACCTTATTCAGGTTAAAAAAAGCAATTTTAAGTACTGTTACTATTCTAGTGCAGGTTATCTTTAAAATTAGTAAATTTAGGAGAATAAAAAAATGGCAAAAGTGAAAGGAACTAATAAAAGAACAAGACCTAAATCAAATTCTATAAAACCAGGAAGTAAAAGAGGAAGAGGAGTTAAGAAACGAGGTTAATAATATTAACCCGTTACATAAGGGGCATCTCAGTAAAATTGGGATTGTAACTCCCCTCATTTATGATTTATTAAACTTATTTTTGTATTAAATTCATTATATTACTTGGAACCGGAAATTTACTCGTATTAACCTCTCTGCTTTTGTAATTTTACCTAAAATAGATTAAGTACTGTTTAATTGATTATTTATTCAAAACAGTTCTCAACCTTTTTTTTACCTTTGAAGTTCTTACATTTAGGTCAGGCATAAATATTCATTAAATATAATTTATTACTACAGTCCTTTGATTCTATAAACAGATGTATTTGGTAGTTTATGCCAGTATCATTGCTAGGCCCATGGTAAAACTTATAGTCACAAGCAAAGGCGCATAGATTTTCTCAATGGTCATTGGATCAATTTTTTTAAGCAGTTTAGGTCCTATAAATGCACCTACAGCTGCCCCGCCACCAAGAAGAATTATCAGAGTCAGATCTAACCTTCCTAATAGGAAATAACCCCCTATACCTGCAATTGAGTTAAAGATAAGTACAAATACAGTTGTACCCACAACCATTATGGCGGGCAGGCCTAAACTATAAAGTCCTGCAGTAACAGGTGGTGTTCCACTTATTCCAAAAACTCCGGCCATTAATCCGGATGCGACTCCAAAAAAAGAGGCTATAACTCTTTTAGGTCCTGTAAGCGTTGTAAATTCTTTTTTACTTTCATCTCCTTTTTTACATTTGTCTGTATTTTCACGTCTTTTCAATGCACTTCGTATCATTGGAATCAGTAATATCAATGTAAAAATACCTAAAATCCTTCTTAAAAGGATCGGAGGAATCATATTGGCAATATAGGCTCCTATTACTGTGCCTATTATTCCTCCGATTCCTAAAATCAAGCCCGTGTGGATATCCACATTACCCTCACGATGGTGACTGAGAGCCCCTACAGCTGTGGTGGGTAAGACTGATGCTAAAGATGTAGCTACAGCCACTTGTGTGGGTACACCAAAAAGCAGTGTCAAAACAGGTACATACAGTCCACCTCCACCTCCACCTAACATAGACACTAAGAGGCCTATAAGAAATCCGAATAAGGGAAGTAGAATTAGATTAATATCCATTCAATTACCCTTTAGCTCTTTAATTTTTTGATGGGGGTTGTCGTTGAACAGGCCTCCATGGTAACTTATCACATTCTCAATATCATATTCTTCCAATTTACTGAGGGATTTAAGGGCAATTTCAGTTGATTTTTCATCCATGATCTGCTCATTGGGACCTACAAGTTCTCCGTTAAAGATGTTCAGTTCATCTCCTGCAATAAGGGTTTTACTCATTTCATGGTAGAGGCATATATGTCCAGGTGTATGTCCTGGTGTGTGTATCACCTTAATACCTCCACAGAAACTTAACTGTTCATTGTCTCTCAAGGTTCTCTTAACCTCTACATGGGGAATGTTATTTATCTCCATGGCCATTTTCCGCTCTTTATCCGGTAACGAATTGATACGGTCCATAAACTTTGAATTTAAACGTACAAGTTTCTTCTCACCTTGAATGTATGGTTTGTCCGCTTCATGTGCTAATACTTCAACTTCAGGCAGTTCATCTAAGATATCCTTAAGCCCTCCAATATGGTCAATATCCTGATGGGTTATTATGATCTTGCTGAGCCTTCCAAAGGGCACACCTGCATTTTCCATTGCATTTTTAATTCCATCTAAGGTACCGGGTGCTCCACTGTCAACCAGGATAACTGTTTCAGCATCCCATATGAGAGTTGGATAAATTGTGCTTTTCCTTCCCGTAATATTCATTGGTAATTTTAGCATTGCTATTCCATCTGCTATTTTCAACTTCACCACTCCTTTCAAGTTAAGAAAAAATAGTATTTAAAAATAATTTCGGTATTAATCTTGTTTATCCAAGTCTTCCAATATTTTAAGAGCATAATCTCTCATAACATCCTCTTTCAAGATTGTGAGTATTTGCCTTTTATCTCTTCCAAACACTACTAAGCTATCTCCAGGTTTTATATCAAATTTATCCCGAGCTTCTTTGGGAATAACAATCTGTCCCCGTTCGCCTACTTTAACAGTGCCAAAAAGATAGTTATCCTTCATAATTCCCATGAATATCATCCTCCATCATCTTGAGTAAATCCTACTAATCATACAATACATATTTAAACATATTTATCATATAATTCCAATTCAAACATGTATATCATACAATTCATATTTAAACTTTACCAAGCTAAAGTTCTACAAACTTTATATTTACTGGTTAAATGAGCAACCTATTAATGTTGAAGCCAATCTCACTAAAAAAAGGATTGAAACTGCTGCTTTGTGTTTACCTTTTTTCTATTCTTAAACATATTGCAAAGGGCATCAGTAAAAAGAAATATGATAAAAGATCAAACTGAAAGTTTCAAAAAAGCATCCATAAATGTAAAAAAAATTCCCCCAAAAAATCCAAAATATAATTTACTTCGTAATAGTATCGTTTAACGAAGTAAATTTGTTAGAAAATATCTCAAATTTCATCTAAAAAAACAATGAAAAAGGCATGTATTTCAACCACTAGATATGTATATAACTCGTCATTTTGGCCCATTTTCAAGATATTTGAAATGAGATGTTGATCTTATTTGCAAATGCTGATTCAATAATAAAATTATTGCACTTCATATATCACACATTAAAGTTACAGATATTATCTGTTCATTTTAATTATTAATCAGCTCCACCGGATATAATATATTTATAAAGGTGGTGTGATGATAAGACAAAATGGAGCATTGATTCTGTATATTTCCGTGCAGCATCTACATTATTTATGTCATAATCCTTTGTTGACATGGCCGCATCAAATTTTTTTCGCATTTCTTTTTCAACCACACTTTTTATAAACTCTATGGTTTCTGTGGGATCTCCCTTTTCTATATCCCTTTCTGCTCTTGGAACAACAGGACCCCAGTCCAATCCGGCTGGTTTAAGACCGGTGTAAGGAGCACCTTCTCCTTCCCGATGCAGACGTACAGCTGTTTCAAAAAACCATAGATCAACAATTTCTTCGGCATCTTTTCCTAATTTTCTTGCCTTAAGGGTTTTATTAAATGCTCGGGTTAGCTCTTCCTCTGATTTTTTAGGTACAAATGGAAGAACATAATTAACATTTTCCATTTTTAAAGCCATTTTACAAGCCGTAACTACCGGGCCATCCATAGTATCGCAATGAGGTGCCATATGTATCACTCCTACCTTTTTGAATAAAAAAATTCCCCAAATTTTTGTGACTATACTTATTTATTTTGTCTGGAATTTGAATAAATTTTTGGAGTATTAATTTTAATATTCATTGGCTACATAAATAATAAAGATAATATGATAAAAATCAAAAGAGCTTACCAACCCTCCGAAGAAAGTGATGGCTTTAGAATACTGATAGATAGACTATGGCCTCGTGGAATATCAAAGGTGAAAGCAAAATTGGATTTATGGATGAAAGACATCGCCCCTTCTAATAATTTACGTAAATGGTTCGATCATGACCCTGTAAGATGGGATGAATTTCAAAGTAAATACAATGAAGAGTTGAAGGATAAAAAGGAATTTTTAAAACAGATAAAGGAATTAGAGAAAAGTAACTTAACTGTCACCTTAGTTTATGGGGCTAAAGATGAGGAACATAACAATGCTGTAGTTTTAAGGGATGTATTAAAGAACTTCTAATGAAACTGGTTGTCCAATTCATCTGAAGAAATTTGTGACATTGGATGAATCTACGTTTGACACATAGCGAGAACTGTTACGTAGCTTATGTGGATCCTGAAAACAAAGGTGGTGTTGGAATCTCATTATCCCATATGGCGGATGGTTGAGATGTACAGGAAGAAAAAGTTTTAAGGAAATCTACATAATTTGTACTCTAAAATCATTAGAAATATTTGATTAGTATGAGTAAAGATGCTCCAGATGTAAAACCTATTGGTATATGGTCTGCCGTTGCCATTGGAGTGGGTGGTATGATCGGGGCGGGCATTTTTTCTATTTTGGGTATTGCAACCACTATAACTGGTAATTTAATTTATATATCTTTTTTAATTGGAGGCGCGATTGCAATCCTCAGCACCTATTCCTACGCCAAGTTAGGAACCAGATATCCATCTGCAGGAGGACCTGTAGAATTTTTATTGAGGGGATTTGGTGATGGTATTCTGAGTGGAGGATTTACTTTTCTTTTATGGATCGGATACATTTTCGCCCTTAGTGTTTATGCAGAGGCTTTTGGAAGCTATGCTGCCACTTTCCTGCCTAAATATCAATCATTCTCCGTTACTATTTTGGCAGCGTTAATTATCCTGATCTTCATGTCAATCAATTTTTTGGGGCCCAAAGTAGTTGGAAGATCAGAAATATTAATTGTGGGAATAAAGGTAGGTATATTGATAACGTTTGCAGTAGTGGGGCTGTTCTTTATAAAACCTTCCCTATTAATAATTTCACACCTTCCGAAAGTTACTGACTTATTGACAGCATCTGCATTATTGTTTTTAGGATATCAAGGTTTTGGTTTAATCACAAATACAGCTGAGGATATAAAAAACCCTGAGAAAAATATATCCCTGGCGCTGTACATTGCAGTTGTACTAGTGATCTTGATCTACGTATTGGTTTCTGTGGTGGTGGTAGGAAATCTAACAATCCCTGAGATTTCTATAGCGGCTGATTATGCCTTAGCAGCCGCAGCAGAACCATTTGTAGGAACATTAGGGTTTACTATAATGGCCATAGCAGCCATAATGTCAACTTCATCTGCAATTAATGCCACATTATACGGTGGGGCTAATATAAGTTATTTAATGGCAAAAAAAGGGGAACTGCCCAAATTTTTTAATAGAACAACCTGGCGAGATGGTTAAAGAAGGTTTAGTTATCACCAGCGCCATGGTCATCATTTTCACCACATTCCTCAACTTGAGCAGTGTGGCTTTGATGGGCAGTGCGTTGTTCCTGATAATCTATACTGGAGTGAACTTCGCCCATCTTAAAGTACATAAAGAAACCAATGCAAACAAATATATCATCTGGCTTGCCATACTTGGCTGTCTATTTGCATTAACAGTGTTAGTTTATTACCAGATTTACAATTCACCTTTAACTATTGAATTGTTGGTGACAGTGGTAACTGCAGTGTTTTTAATTGAATTTATCTATCGCAAATACACCAAGCGGGCGTTAAAAAAGAGAAAGATAAGTTGAAATGCCTAATAAAAACAGGATTATCCTCCTCAATTTGTAAAGAAGGATTTATAAAGATATAATTATAAAACCTCTTAGCTACATTTTTAAGAGTTTTGGGCGTTATTGAAACTTTTTTTGTACTTTATTTAGGAGTTAACATATTGAAATTATCTCTTCTTGTACTCCAATCTTTTATTTATCTTAATCTCTTTGTAGTGGGCCATTTAATAGTATTTATGTCAAGAACCAAAGGCCATTTCTGGGAAATTAACCAACACCACAGCTTTTCATTTGCCATCACATTTTCAAGAAATCAAAAAATGTGAAAAAGTACCTTTTTATGTCTCATACATATACATGGAATAGTTTATTTAGTGCATGTTTGAACTATTTGGAATTTGGGCTCTGATCAGGTAAATTTATTTATGGGATTATCTGGCTTTTCCATCTCTGCAGTAATATTTGGTGGGGTTGTTCTCTTTTAGATCATTTTCCTTCCAGACATCACAGTCTTTGCACACACATTCTTCTTCAAAACTGAAATTACTACAAGTTGCCTTGCATGTGGCACAGTAAAGCCATGGGAACTCTTCAGGTTCTAACAGGGAAACTGTGTCTACACCCTTTGCTTCCATTTTCTGTATTTTTCCCGTTCTTTCCTTAAAACAAGCATTATATGATTGAACAGGACATTTACCACAGGTGCATTTTAACATATTTTCAAGGGTATAGTCAACTTTTCCCATATTAACATCCCTGGGATGTATTGCACTTCTGTCGATCTTCTAAAGTTTTTTTTGTCTTATTTCCCAAAAACTCATTCTTGTATAACACAATGCCCTTATTACTGAAGTCCGATCATTGCACCGTACTTTGAGTACACTTCTTCGAGAAGCTCAGCAGATTTTGGATTGTCCCAGTCATGCATCCATTCTGAAACCAGTGACTCAAGGGTAATTGGAACAACTCCAGCCTGCAGCATTCTTTTGACACCGTATTTATGTGCATCTGGAGTGGAATCACCAGCAGCGTCAATTAATCCGTAAACTTCGTATCCCTCTTTCAAGCCGTGGAGTGCTGTGTAGGTAAAGCACATACTGGTCCACAATCCTGAAACAACTATCTTTTTTCTTCCTGTTTTTTTAACTGCGTTCCAGGTTTTCTCATCTTCAAATGCATCGAAACTCGGTACTTCCCGTGCGAATACTTCCTGATCTTGGAATAGTGTAGTAATTTCTGGAAAAACGTCCCCGTTATATTGAGGATTGATGAAGGATAGAACAACAGGGACTTTCAGGATCCTTGCAGCTTTAGCTGCGCAGATAACAGCGCTCTTAATCATGGTTTTATCCCTCGATGCAATACTTTTAATCATTGTGGGTTGATAGTCCACTAAAACCAGAACGCTATTTTTATCTGTCAATAAATCCAACTTCCCATCTTAAATTTGCCATTTTATATCCTCTCTTTTTATTAGGATGAATAGATTTCTTTCCCTATTTCTTTTTATTTGAAAATCTGTCTCAAGAAAATACGACACGCATATCCCCATTTTTTTTTATTGAATACGTCCTTAGGTAATATTTTATAGAACATGAATTATAAATTTTATGATTCCTAACAGCAAAATACGCGTATTTTGCGGGTTTTCAGTTAAAATAGAATCTAAATTCGTTTAATGGCAGAAATCAAGCTGAAAAATAGCCTTATTAAAAAGTATAAGGTTATGTTATCTGAAAAATAAATAAAAATAGTTAGTAAGTTGATAGGTTAACTTGATCAATTATAAAGAACTGAGAGTTGAATTGGGTTAACTTGAAGCTGTGAAATTAAATTATAGAAGGAACCTTCTGAAAACGTTTTTAATAACAGAAACATCTCCTCTTTTTATTTTTCTTTAAATGCTTTGCAATGGGAAATTTTTGTGTATTGTGTTTCATAAACATTTGATGTTTATTGTAATTCTTGATCGGTATGTACCATCAATATATAATCTAAAATCTGTTATGAAATCTTTTTATACTGTAGAATATATGAAATGCAAATTCATAATTTATTTGTGTTTAATTTTGGACTCTTATACTCTCATTTTCTGCTCTGGAAATCAATGTTAATGTGTATTTTCCAAAAAAGAAAAATTAAAAAAATATATGGATCTCAGTTGCGTGGTTACATTAAACCATTTATTTAGCTGGTTTTTGGTGGGCTTAAAAATTTATCAGTTTTTTTTATATTTTGAATGGTTTGATCGAAAGTAGGGTCATGGAAATTATAAAGTAAGGATCGTCGGAATCATACTGGCTGCAAATAATACAAGTGGCCACAATATGAACTCTGCATCTGCAAGGGTTTGAGATATTAAACTCATCTCATCTGCATTGGCGTTTGAGGCTTTTTTCATATAATGGAAGCTGTATGCTAAAAATACCAGCATAACCAAGGTGAAAGCAGGAATCAGATGGAGGTAAACGCCTGCAAATAATGGTAAAAATGCTATTATGTTCATTCCACGCAGTAAGTTCAAAGTATTTTCTTTTCCAATAAGTACAGGCACTGTTTTCAACCCTTCTTTTTTATCTCCTTCTATATCTTTGATATCAAAGAATATGATGTTCGGCAGACATTTCAGGAATATAAAAAGAAATATCAACATAAATGCAAGGTTCAAGTTCATAGAATAATACAGTGGAATGAAAAATGTTCCTGCAATTGCCCATGTTAATGCGGTATAAATATTTTTAAAACCCGGAACCTTCTTTGTAATACCCTTTAACCCGAAAGTGTAAAGCATACCCACCAAAACTGTTACCAGAATGAAAAGTATCAGTTCGTAGTTTGAGAAAAGAATCAAAAGTGATACAAGGAGTACCGCGTATGATGCCATGATAAAAGGATATATCTTCGCCTTTTTATTAAAATAAGCGGCTCTTTCAGAATTTGTGGCCATGTCTTTATCCATATCTCTATAATAATCATAGCTGTAAACCATTAATGGAATCAGGTACGCTATGACCAGTATGGGTAAGCCAACTTTGATGTTTGCAAGTACGGATACAGAAAAAACAAATGCCGGGCTGCAAAGCGCAGCTAAATATCCGCCATAAACTATTTCGTCCTGCAACTGGGATAAATGTCTGGAGAAATCATTCTGTACATTAATATGCTCATTCATATAAATCACCATGTCCTATTTATGCTGAATAAGATATTATATATTAATGTGGTTTGTATTTTTTTTAAGAGTTTAAATCTATTTTAAAAGTTAAATTCCCCCCTTTAAATTTCAAATTTTATTTATCTAAATCTATTTTAAATGATTTTTAGGTTATTAAAAGAAAATTTAATGTTTTTTTGGAATTAATTTGGTGAAAACTACTAAATATGAAGATGTGGCTCTGATCGAACTTATTTCATTTAATTTCTAGGTTTTGATTATTTAAGTCCGATGAATGTCTATAATTTTAATATTATCATCCTGGCCAATATGATCTTTTCTTTGAGATACGGATTTATTTTTTAAATTTGCAACGAAAAAATTCATCTTCAGTGTTGATTTGATAACATAACTCCCCTTATATTTATTAAGAGAAGAATATATAAATTTATTTAAATATTACATTTTTCCACTTTTTTTAAACATTTTTAAGGATATTTAGATATTAAACGGTTTAATAGAAATGTTTAAACCTATTTTGATGATAAAAATTTCCCAAATTTGACTAAAAACTTTTTTTAAATGGTTTTAATGGGATTAGACATATTTAGATAAATATATGATAAAGAACCATCATAATATAATAAATGGTGATATGATGTCGGAGATATACGAAAAAATGGTAAAAGAGGCCATTGCGGCCCAAAAAGCAGATTTAGAGACCATTAGAAAAAAAAGAGGGGGACAATTCAAAGTAACGGATACCAAGGCGTACCTTGATGTTGTAAATAAAATGACGGTTGCGGATGGTCAAAGCAAGTCTGTAATAGATCTTCACGTTGATTCAGTAAATGCACATTATAACACACTCACCGGACTCACAGATACGGTCAGACCCGAAGACGACCCATTTGTGGAACACTACCAAACTCCTGCAGTACTTGAAATACTCTACAAGGAAGATGAAGCTTTTAAAATGAGTGTAGATAAATTTATAGATGCCATAGGCAAATCTGAAGCATTGATAGGTCGTGAGGTTGTAAGGAGGTACGGGGGTTTTTACGGCCCAACGTGTGTGGTTGATTTTGCCTTAATACCTGGAAGTACAAGCAACGTTGTAAACCAGATACTCCAGAATGTGGACATTCCATTAGAACACAAACAGGCAATACTTTCGGCAAAATCATGGGGTATGAACACATCCTATGGAATAGGGGAGGTTTTTTCAGATGAAATAGAAAAGGGTGCAACACTTGCTGATGCCCTTAAAAATGAAATTAAAATGATAAAACATGTATATGAAAATCCAATCGATGCTCAAACGGAACTAATGGCTGCTGCAGGTCATGAATCATTTGATGTCAATAAATACATGCTTCAATACAAAAAAAAGATGGAAAAAACTGTTAAAGCAGCTATGGACGATGGAGTCCACTATGGAAACATTGTAACGGTTCCAGCATACTGTGTTGGTGATATATCACACCATATGGCCCAGTCAACCTACAACATGTGTAAAGATGATGTGATACTGGCTGTGATCGACGCCACAACCAATGTTATGGAGTCAACACTTACCAAAGCAATTCCAAAATTCAAAAACGAATACGAACCATTAGCCCTTGCAACAGGTTCATCGGCATGCTCAGTTGAATACATACTTGAATTGGATGGCTTCAACGCACCCATGATAGTTGACTTACTGACCAAAAGGTTCCATAACTACGTACAGCAGTACCCAACACGTGGGGCAGCAGCAGAACTTCACAACTGTGATTTCATGGACATGATCTACAGGGGCTGGAAGCACATGGACAAGGAAAGAAGAATGAAAAACGGTTCAAAAGGACCATTAGAACCTGATGTTGAGGGATTCAAAGTAAACCTTGATCCTATTCATAAAAATGAGGTTTTAATGAATCCTCAGCGCTACGCATACCCTGCCTGTGCAATTTCCGTGAGGTTCTCAGCACTTATGAGACTGGCTGATTACCCATGTTTACTCACAAGCGAACCTGTAACAGCAACCATGATGACCAACATAATTTCAATGCACAAGGAAAGTCCTGCATCCCCTGCAAGAGTCTGTAAAGGATGTGCTTCAGCATCGCTTGTGGACTTTAGACATGATTACTGCCAGTGGAGAGAAGCAGTATAAATAAGCAGAATGTGGTGCGTAAAAATAAATCAAAACATAAATAACTTGTAAAAAGGTGTATTAAGATGAAATGTTACGTCTGCGCAAAGGAAGGTAAAGATACAGATGCCGTTGCCGTTTGCATAGTGTGCGGTATGGGTCTCTGCATGGATCATGTAATAAGAGAGGATATTGATGTTTGGGAAGGAGGATACCCATTCCCCGCTGAGAAGATGAGAAAAGTTCTTCCAAGGATTTTATGCCCGGAATGTTCAGCTGCAATGCGTGGTGATTAAATGGCCGAACTTTCCGGCTTTAAAAATCTTTCCAAGAGGTGCCTTGCAGAATTTATTGGCACATTTTTCCTGGTTTTTATAGGGGCTGGAGCTGCGGCCATAACCCTTATGATAACCAAAGGTACCTTACCTCCAAACAGTTTCAATATTGGCATAGGTGCCCTTGGAGGTCTTGGGGACTGGTTTGCAATAGGTATGGCATTTGGTCTTGCAATCTCGGCTGTGATATATGCATTGGGTAACATATCCGGTGCCCATATAAACCCTGCAGTCACAATAGGTCTCTGGGCTGTTAAAAAGTTCCCTGGAAGAGATGTTGTTCCTTACATAATATCCCAGCTTGCAGGAGCATCTGTTGCCAGTTTATTATTCGCTGCTGTGGTTGGTATGGGTGCTGTAACCATTGGTGGACTTGGTGCAACTGCTCCATTCCCTGGAATTGGATATATTCAAGCTATAGTTGCCGAAGCCATTGGAACATTCCTATTGATGCTTGCCATAATGGGTGTTGCAGTTGACAAAAGGGCAACTCCAGGTTTTGCGGGCCTAATTATAGGTCTTACAGTTGCAGGGATAATTACGACTTTGGGTAATATAACTGGAGCTTCAATAAACCCTGCAAGGACATTTGGACCTTATCTGGGCGATATTTTATTGGGTGGAAGCAATCTCTGGGTCTATTTCCCTATATATGTAATTGGACCAATTGTGGGGGCTGTTCTAGCAGCATTTGCCTATAAATTCATGGCCGGTAATGAGTTGTAGTTTACTTGAGTGTAGTTACGGAATTTTCAGTAATTTTAAGAAATAAATGAATATTTTTTATTTTCTTAATCAGTTTTTTAATCCTTTTTTTTTGCTTTGGTGGTATTTTCGCTAGACAATTAGTAAGTTAAAAATGCATTAAAATTAAATTAAACTAAGAATTGCTTAAAACTATTGAAACTGTTTTATAATAAACTAAAATAAAAAAAGGGTTAAAAAATTTTACTGAGGTTTAAAACTATTAATTACCACATCATAGTACTTTTGCTGACTCTGTGCATCCTTGTTAACTGTTGCAAGCATTATAAGGTAGATGAAGTTGTCTTTTTCAAAGTCTACAAATTTGATTTGAGCTGTTGTATTGTTGGTTTGTGTATTATATGTACTTTCATTGGCGGTTATACCATTCACAGTTCTTGTTGTGCTTGTTCCATTAGTCTGGTTTAAGTTTTTTAATAAACTACTTTTAATGCTGTCCATGGTCATATTACCGGTTTTTGCTACTCTAACAACTATGGCAGCATCACCACTTGTGCCATTGTTGCCAGTGAATTCTGGATCCGAGATGGTTATAATGGTTTTGTTTGCATTAACTGAACTGGTAAGATTCCATGTATCTGGATATTCAAAGGATACTCCTCCAGCTGCATATGTTTTTGTTGGTATCTGGGATGTTTGGTTGGTGTTTTGGTAGGCACATCCTGACACAAAAACTACTAGAGCCACAAGGGCTATTGCAAATATGTAATATTTTCTCACATTATTACTCTCCAGTATTAATATGTTTAATTATATGTTTACTTCAATGATAAATATCTTATCTTATAATTAGAAAAGTAAAAGGATTTTAGAGATATACAAGAAAATTTAAAATAAAAACTTATATATAGATTCAAGAAACCATACTATCAAAAAAGATCAAAGTTTACAAGAAATTTTAGTAAAATAAGATTATACAAAGTCTAAACAAGTTTGGACAAAGAATTTAAACAATAAGATGAAGGATATAAATTTAGATATAAATTATTCAATCAAACTTATTCGATAACATGTAGGAGAAACCATGTCATTTTACGATGATGAAGATGCAGGAAAATTAAAGGAAAAACTCTTGAAAAAACATGAAGGAGTCTCTGTTGAAGATTTTTTCAAAGGTGAAGAGTTTGAAACTAAATATGGACCTTGCTATAAAATCACAGACCATACAAAATTAAAGTTAAACACGATAAATAAAACTAAAGCTAAAAAAGAATTATTAACTGATTTAAAATTGTTAAAGGGTATTGGAGAATCAAAAGAGAAAAATTTAAGGAAAAATGGGTATGATACAATCCAGGACCTTACAGAACATCCCAGATTCTGTGATGAGGCTTCCCAATTTTTAGAAATCATTGATGGATGTGATTCTTCAAAGATATCAGAATGGATATGTCGCTGGTATCCCAAATCCCATCCTCTCATGCTCTGTTCATCTGGTTTTCGTGAAATTGAAAACTTCCTTTTTATGGATATAGAAACCCTGGGACTTAAAGACGTGCCTCTGATATTAATAGGTGTTGCAGAAATCACTGGTGAAGATGTAGAGGTAAACCAGTATCTTTTAAGGGATTTACACGAAGAAAATGCGGTTCTTGAAGCGTTTCTGGCACATCTAAACGATGAAAGTGTTTATGTAACATTCAACGGTCAGACTTTTGATGTTCCCTACATCAAAGACAGGTTAATATATTACGGTATTAAGCAAAACATCCGAAAACCCCATTTAGATCTTATGCATTTTTCAAGGCGTGCATGGGGTGATGAACTGCCTAATTGCAGGCTTCAAACACTTGAAAAACATCTTTTTGGAATGGAACGTGAAGGAGATGTGCCAAGTAGCCAGGTACCTGATTTCTATAAAACCTACATGAAAACTGGTAATATAGGGCCTTTGGTCCCAATAATAGAGCACAACAGGGAAGATGTTGTAACGCTAGCTAAACTTCTATCCCGACTTAATGATGAGGTTGAGAGTTAACAAGTTGACAAAGCATTTTTTTAGCGTCAATCTTCCTTTAACCTCATTTCCCTTTAGTAATCATTCACTTAGAAATCATTCACTTAGAAATCATTTCCCTTTAACATCAATTCCTGAAAGTTAACTTAAAAGTTTTTCAAGCTTTTTAAGAGGCAAAGTGTTGATTATATCCTTTGATTCTGCCCAGCCACGCCTTGCAGTTGATGTTCCAAGTTTCATGTAACTGAGCTGGTCCAGGTTATGGGCATCTGTATTTATTACAAGTTTACAACCCTCTTCAATGGCTCTTTTGATGTTTATGTCTTTCAGATCCAGCCTGTTGGGTTGGGAGTTCACCTCAAGAAATGTTCCAGTCTCCTTTGACACCTCAAATATTTTTTCAAGGTCAAGTTCGTAAGCCATTCTATAATGAATTTTCCGGCCGGTGGGGTGTGCTATTATGTTCACATGTTCATTTTCCATGGCACTTACTATTCTACCTGTTAATTTTTCTCTGCTCTGCCTGAAGCCAGAGTGAAGAGCCGCAACAACGATGTCCATGTTTTCCAAAAGTTCGTTACTCACATCCAACCTACCTTCTGAATCTATGTTCACCTCAACACCCTTGAGAACTATTATTTCATCCAGATTCTGGTTTAATTTATCTATCTCTTTAATCTGTCTTTTTATACCATTTTCATCCATTCCACCGGCTATTTTAAGGCTGCCCGTATGATCAGTTACCGCAATGTACTCATAGCCAAGTTTTCCCGTTTTCTGGGCCATATCCTGAATTGAGGCATCTCCATCACTCCACTTGGTATGTATCTGCAGGTCTCCCATTATCTCGTTGTATTCAACAAGTTTTGGAAGCTTACCCTTAAGTGCTGCTTCTATTTCGCCTCTGTTCTCCCTTAATTCTGGTTCAATATACTGCATTCCCAGCTTTCGGAAAACTTCCTCTTCTGTTTTACCTGCAATCTGCTTTTCATCCATGTAAACTCCGTATTCGTTGAGTTTGAGGCCATTACGAATTGCGATCTTTCTCATATCAATGTTGGTTTCCTTGGAACCTGTAAAGTAGAGGAGTGCAGAACCGAATGAATCTTCATTGAACACCCTGATGTCGACTTGAACTCCATTTTTAAGTCGTATTGTGGATTTTAAGAGTCCCTTAACAATGATTTTCCCGACCTCATCCATACTGGTGAAATAATCCATGACTTGCTTTGGTTTGTCAGTTACAACGAGTATGTCTATATCTCCGACAGTTTCCTGCATCCTTCTTATTGATCCTGCAATTTCAACATCAGAAACATCAGATTTTTCAAGTTCTTTTTTAATACCTTCTGCCAGGGGAAGGATCTGGCCTAGGAGCGTCCTACCTGTGGTTTTCCTTGCAAATTTCAAGTTTTCAATTATCTGGTGTTCCTTTTTATCCCCCATACCCTTTAATCTTCTGATTCTATGTCTTTTTGCTGCCTTTTCAAGGTCTTCCAGGTTTTTTATTCCAAGCTCATCGTAAAGTAGTTTGATGCTTTTTGGCCCCAAACCTTCAATGGCAACCAGGGCTTCAAAGTCAACAGGAAACTCTTTTTTAAGATTTTCGTAGTATTCAAGTGATCCTGTATCGATTATCTCTTCAATCTTCTTTGATAAGTTCTTTCCAATTCCAGGGAGTTCCTCAAGCTTTCCTTCATTTCGAACGTCTTGTATATCCCGTGATAAAAATTCCACAGTATGAGCTGCTCTTCTATAAGCCTTTGTTCTGAAGTCCACACCGTCCATCTCCAATAAATCAGCTATTCTGTTGAGAATGGTTGCAACTTTTCTGTTTTTCATCCCTCGTTCACATCTCTTTTAGTTTCACAATTTAAACATTATGCAGTAGTTTGAGTTCGATCAAGAAACTGGCCAACGAACAATCTTTAATTTAATGCTTAATTCCCATTTAAACTCCCATTTTTGTTTATCTTTTTTATTATCTGTTGTTTATCATTCTAAAATCATTCTAAAATATCCTATTTTATTTCAAATATTAATTATATTAATAAAAATAAAATATCAATCAAGATTAAATTTTCATTAAGTAAAAAGTAACTGAAAAAAAAAGAAATTCATACTTCTAAAATTCATAATCTTTTCAAATAAAATGGATATAAAAGAGATTTTGATGAAATGATAAGTATTCCATTTAACATGGTTATCCAATTGGTTCTATTTTGATTTAAAATAGTTGAAGTAGCTACGATGTGATACCGTGAAACGGAAAATATTCTGGAAGAAACCCCTTAACCAGCTGATTGAGGTTAGCTCTGGCGATCAGGGACTTAAAAAAGTATTAGGTCCTGGAGGTCTGCTTTTAATGGGTATTGGGGCCATAATTGGCGCAGGAATATTTGTAGTTACAGGAATTGCTTCTGCAGACTATTCGGGCCCTGCAATCGTCATATCATTTGTCATTTCGGGCTTGGCTTGCTTGTTCACGGCTCTCTGCTATTCTGAATTTGCTTCCATGATTCCCGTTGCAGGAAGTCCGTATACCTATAGCTATGTAACACTTGGAGAAATTTGGGCATGGATAATAGGTTGGGACCTTATTCTAGAATATCTGGTTATAGTTGCAGCTGTAGCGGTCGGCTGGTCTGGTTATGTTGTTAACGTATTTGCATCTTTCGGTCTGACCCTACCTGCAGCTCTCATCAATCCCCCTGGCGTTGAAGGGGGAATTATAAACCTTCCAGCAGTCATTGTCATAGTTTTCATTACTGGGCTTATTGTCCGCGGTGCGAAGGAGAGTTCCAACTTCAACGCAGTTATAGTACTAATTAAACTGGCTGTTATTCTACTTTTTGTCATAATAGGCTTAAATTATATAAATCCTGCAAATTACCATCCTTTTATGCCCTACGGTTGGAGCGGTGTATTTAAAGGTGCTGCCATCATATTCTTTGCTTACATAGGTTTTGATGCCATAACAACCGCTGCAGAAGAAGTTAAAACTCCTCAGAGAACTATTCCCATTGCAGTTCTAGGTTCCCTTCTTATCAGTTCCATACTCTACATTGCAGTAGCAGCTGTCCTGAATGGTATGGTTCCATACACAGAATTTAAATCAACAGCTGCTCCTGTGGCTTTTGCCATCCAGAAGGTTGGAATTCGTTGGGCGGATATAATCGTATCCATAGGGGCATTATGCGGAATAACTTCAGTTCTACTTGTAAACTTCTTCGGACAGACAAGAGTATTCTTTGCAATGTCCCGAGATGGTCTATTTCCTGAAACATTTTCCAGGCTTCATAAAAACTATAAAACACCAATCAATGGCATAATACTTGTAGGGGCAATTGTATCTATGATTGCAGCTTTTATTCCCTTAACAAGTATAGTGGAGCTTGTTAACATCGGAACACTTGCAGCTTTCATCATTGTATCTGCAGCTGTGATTGTTTTAAGAAGGCAGCAACCGGAAATAAAACGGCCGTTTAAGTGTCCACTGGTGCCATTGGTCCCTGCAGTTGCAATAATCTTCTGCCTCTTCCTGATAACCCAGCTTCCAACAGTGACGCATTTAAGGTTTGTTGTCTGGCTTATAATTGGATTATTTGTTTATTATTTTTACGGGAGACGTAAAAGTTCTCTTACTGGAGAACACACATCTTAACCTTTTTAGATGTTGATAAACCTTAAAAAAGGATTTATTTTAATATCCTGATTTATGCCATTTTTCTAAGTTGCTGTTCTAAAAGTGTTTTTTTTATTTTACAAAAATAGGTATTTGTAATAAATCATATATATTTAGTAAATAGAATTTGATAGAAAAGATATAACATTCTGTTAAGGGGGATAATTCTATTAAGATGAATAACTGCCCTTAAAATATCCCATTTGGAGGGATTAAATGGATGATATGAATTTAAAAAAGGCAAGCTTTGCTGCAGGATGTTTTTGGGGTGTTGAAGCAGCTTTCAGGCAGTTGAAAGGCGTTGTAGACACACGGGTCGGTTATATGGGTGGAAATTTTGAAAATCCTAAATATGGTGATGTTTGTTCCGGAAGGACAGGGCATGCTGAGTCAGTTGAAGTTACCTATGATCCTTCGATCATATTATATGATGAGCTCCTGGATGTCTTCTGGGAGCTTCATGACCCCACAACACCCAACAGACAGGGGCCTGATATTGGGGAACAATACCGTTCTGTGATCTTTTACCACAATGAAGAACAGAAAAAACTTGCAGATGCTTCAAAGAAGAAACTGCAGGGTTCAGGAAGATATAAGGATGATATAGTAACTGAAATTGTTCCAGCTTCAAAGTTCTGGACTGCAGAAAAGTACCACCAGCGATACCTTGAAAAGAGGGGAAGAAGGTTTTGCGGGCTTTAAAGCGTTAGATCCAATTAGATTAATCAATAAAGCTTTAATCAAATAATCAAGTTCTAATTAATTGATGAGATTTTAAATTAAGTGCATGGTCATTGATATAAAAACCATTTAAGAATATTAAGAATTGGATAAAAAAAATCTGAAGTGTTCAAATTGTTGGAAACAGAGCAAATAAGAAAATTTTTCAAAAAGGACAGGTTTGCTAAATCCCTGGGTATAAAGCTTCTGGAAATTTCAGAAGGTGGGGCTAAAACCAAAATGGAAATAAACGATGAACATTTAAACGGCATCGGCACGGTTCATGGAGGTGCACTATTCACGTTGGCAGATTTCACCTTTGCAGTAGCAGCAAACTCACATGGACGTGTAACTGTGGCCATAAATGTTAACATATCGTATATGAAAGCCGTAAGCCGGGGTACATTGACTGCAGAGGCTCGAGAAATATCTTTAAACCCTAAACTTGCAACTTATACCATAGATATCACAGATGAAGATGGAGAACTAATTGCCATATTTCAGGGGTTGGCTTACAGGAAAAGGGAGAAGATAAAGGTATCTGTGACTGATTAAGGTGGATCAGACTGATAAATGGATCATATAATTTTAATATAAAATTATCTTCATTTAAAAATCAAATGGGGGTTTAATTTTTGGAGAAAGAAGAAATAATTCGCCTTTTGAATATAGACTTCGTAAGGGAACTTGAAGCCTCAATGATATACGTCCAAAACTCATTTCTCATGGAGAAATGTGACCCGAGCAGGGTTACAGAAGCCATAGCTGTGGATGAGATGAGACACATGTGGTGGCTTGCAGATCTCATAACTGCAAGGGGTGGAAAACCCACCATGGAACATAAAGAGCTTAATTTTGGGGCTGATAATCTTAAAAGTCAGTTGGAACGTCAGATAGAACAAGAAACTGAGGGAATAGATGTTTACACTCAGCAAATTGAAATAATTGATGATGAAGAGGTTGTAGGGGTCTTAAAACACATACTGGATGAAGAGAAGAGACACAGGAAAGAGTTTAAGATGAGGCTTGAAGAGTTGATTTAAAATTTAATTTATGGGTTTGCTTTGAACTTATGACATGAATAATGAGATAACTTATTTTTAATTTTCAATGGTTTTAAACATATTTTTAATTTTTTGCACGGTTTAATCTTCTTTTTATGGATATTTAAATGGTTTAAAGAAGTTTTATTAATCTTTTAAAATTAAATATTATGAAAAAGAGATAAATAATTAGTGTAAATTTCATTCATATAACTGGGGGTTATAACTATGGATGAATTCGAAACAAGGCTTGGTGAATTAATAAGAATGTCCGAAAAGGATCGCGATGATGCCATAATGGAATTTAAAACACAGTGTAACTGTCCAAATTGTCCATCGTACAATGAATGTGCTAAAAATGCTATGGAAGGTTTATTCTGTGTTCTTGGAAAAAGTGCAGGATGTATAAGTGATTTAAAGGGATGTGAATGCCCCAACTGTCACATTGCAAAGTTGCTTGATGTGGGTGAAATATTCAATGGTTACTGTGTAAATGGAAGTGAAATGGTTCAGCGTGAAAAACTACACGAAATTGACATTATAACCGGCGGTGAATAAACCATTCATAAATAGACTTATAAGATAAATAGACTTATGGACAAACTTATTTAAAAATAAGGTAACACTATCAAAAAATAGATTCAGATAAAAATAGAGTGGGAATAAAATAGAATTTACATTCTTAGAATTATTATTATTTTTTTTGGTTTCTACCAGCATTGAAGTTTATCAGCAAAATTATCTTCGTTGAAGTATTCATGAAAACGCATAGATCATGTTTAAACATATTTAAATGAAAATAGAAAACTATTATAAATTGTAAATAGTATTTAAAGCCTTAAAAGTTGAAGGCTCATTTAAGTAGATTAAATTGTCCAATGGAGATAATAATATGGAAATGGAAGATGAAAAACTGGAAGAACTTCAAGAACAGCTCATATTAATTTATAAGTTTATATCTCAACATAATAGGCTGAAAAGGTTCTATTATGAAGGGGTAGAATTTAATGAACCTATAAAAGGTGACGATGCCACAATCCGTAAGCTTTTAGAACTTGGAGATGCTGAAGATGTGCTTCAAAGTTGTATCCTTGAATTGGAGGAACAAAAAACAGGTAAAAATACTGGAGATGAGGATGTTGATAGTAAGGTTAAATTTAATGAGATCATGGATTCCTATGATCTAAACGCATTATTCAAAAAATATGGTATGAAAAACCTTAACGATGTTGGAATGCTAGATATGAAGCGAATTTTAAGTTTTTTATAATTTAATTGTTTATTTTTGGTATTTTGGGTTGTTTTTGATTTAATTTTTAATTTTTCATCACATGTTAAATCGCTAAGATCGATATAAAAAATCAATATAAAAAGTGTTCTAAAATCTTTAATATAAATTTTAAAACTTCAACAATGGTTAAAACAACCATAACTATCATTATAACTATCAAAGCGAACTTCAGTGAAAAAACCACATATTCCTGGCTGAAATTAAACGGGAACACCACATAAAAGGTGTAAGTCACAAAAAAACCTAAAAAATGCATAATAGCCTGCATTACATTGCGGAACCATGATTGGCTGTAGATAAGAAATAATATGTTCCCGGTTATTGTAACGATGACTGAAAGATTAAAAATCAATAAAACATCCCTGAACGTCCCTGTTATGAATGAAATGTTCCATGGGGGAATGCTGTTGAAAATGTAAAGCAGAATAAGGTTAACTATAACTGCAATGATATAACTGGATTTTTTAGGTTCCTCTCTTTCTTTAATTAAAAATTTAAGACTTTTGTGTGCGTTTAAATGATCTTGGTTTTCATCCACTTTATCTCCCATCCTAGCTCTTCCATTTTCTGAGATTTCTATCTAATTTCAGCCTATTCACTTATTCCTTTTCTTTATCTGCTCTTTACTTATTCAATTTCCTTTACCTATTCCTATTACCCTTTCAGGAGTTATTATCATATTTATTTTTTGATCATGGACTTCTCTGGGAACTTTATCCACAATCTGGGTTTCATGAACTGTCGTTGCAATGACCGTATCTTCATCAATGGATTTTTCCTTGAAAAGATGAGATATTTCAGTATCCCCGTAACCTTTACCCTTTCCAAGTCGGCCTCCAGACATATCAACCGCAACAGATCCTTCAACAACTAGATCCACCTTTGGAAATGTTTCGATTGTTTCACCAAACCTAAAGGCTCCTTCCTTTGTTGAGGCTATCTTCTCATTTCCACGGGCATCTGAAGCCCGGATTAAGATGTAACCTCTTTCAAGGTTGGGTGAAGCCATGATCAAGGTTTTATAATCAAGTAATGTGTATTCACGCACCTTCTTTTGGGCTGAATCTGGACTTGAAAATATAACACTCGATTTTTTCCATTCTGCGGTGCTTCTCAACACCCCTGCGGCTAGATCCGATCCATAAAAATCCGGTATCCTACCATGCCAGTTTTTAGGATATTTTGAGATTTTCTTTCTTTCTAACGTGTCCCATATAAGATTTCTCATTTCCTCTTTGTTTTTTAAATTCATACAGCCTCACTTAAACTTTATTCTGTTTTCAATACACTTATTTTTATTTGAAAATTATTGGTGATTTTTTTTATATGGATATGATTTCTAGAAAAAAATAATTTTATAATATTTCTACAATTTTTTTATTAAAAAAATTAAAATTAGATAAAATAAATTCAAAAAAATACATTAAGTGCTATTAAGGTTTAAAATGGATTATTCAATGATTATTAAAGATATTATCAAGATTTAATCTTTCAAATTCGGTTTCTATAATTAACCATGCCAACATTTATATAGGATGTTCAACAACAACTTATTATATATAAATTTCTTACTTTTTATAAAATTTAAAAATTAAATTAAAAATCTCATTAAAAAATCGTAATCTTTATTTTTAAAGAAGATTAACATAAAAGCACTTACTAAACAGAATTAGAAAATTAGATGGATTATTAACTATTTTAAACGGTCGTGATAATAATGTCAGGAATTGTAGGATATGGAGTTTATGTACCTTCATACAGAATTAAGGTTGAAGAAATAGCAAAAGTTTGGGGAGACGATCCCAAAGCAATTTCAAGGGGATTGGTTGTAAATGAAAAATCAGTTCCAGCCCCTGATGAGGACACAGCAACGATATCAGTTGAAGCAGCTCGTAGTTCACTTAAACGTGCCATGATAGACCCTCAAAAGATCGGAGCAGTTTACGTGGGTTCAGAATCACACCCCTATGCTGTTAAACCGACAGCAACAATAGTGGCAGAAGCAATAATGGCCTCACCAGAGTTAACTGCAGCTGACCTTGAATTTGCGTGTAAAGCAGGTACTGCAGGTATGCAGATGTGTATGGGTATGGTTGATTCCGGTTTAGTCGAATATGGTCTGGCTATCGGTGCAGACACATCACAGGGTGCTCCCGGGGATGCTCTTGAATACACTGCATCAGCAGGAGGAGCAGCCTACATTATAGGAAAGGCAAATACAATAGCAGACTTTGAGGGAACCTACAGTTTTACAACAGACACCCCTGACTTCTACAGAAGGGAAGGAAAACCTTACCCACGTCATGGTGGAAGGTTCACAGGAGAACCAGCTTATTTTAAACATGTGCTTTCAGGTGCAAAAGGTTTATTTAAAAAGATGGGAACAGAACCATCTGATTACGATCACGTGATTTTCCATCAACCAAACGGTAAATTTTACATCCGTGCTGCAAAAAAACTCGGATTCAAAGAAGAACAGTACAAAACAGGTTTATTAACACCTTTCATTGGAAACACCTACTCCGGTGCAACACCTCTTGGTCTTGCAGCCGTTCTTGACATTGCAGAACCTGGAGATCGTGTGATGGCAGTTTCATACGGTTCTGGTGCTGGAAGCGATGCATTCAGCATAACAGTAAACGATAGGATAGATGAAGTAAGGGAAAATGCACCTAAAGTAAGAGACATGGTTGCAACTAAAACCTACGTTGACTACGCAGTTTACGCTAAATATAAAGGAAAATTAAGAATGGCTTAAACCATTCCTTTCTAATTCTTTTAGAAAAATTTATAAAAAGATAACAGCTTATCAAACAAAGCTTTATCAAAGATATAATGGAATTTAAAAATTTTACAAAAATTTAAATTTTTACAAGTTAATTCAACAAAAAGGAATAAGGATATTAAATAAATGGGGGAATTTATTTGAGAGATGTTGCAATTATAGGAGTCTCACAGACTAAATTTGGAGAACTCTGGGACATATCATTCAGAGATCTGATAGTTGAAGCTGGATTGAATGCCATTGATGATGCAAACATTGAAGGTGACGACCTTGATGCCATGTATGTTGGAAACATGTCTGCAGGTCTTTTTGTTGGCCAGGAACATATAGCATCTTTAATAGCAGATCATTCTGGATTAACACCAATCCCATGTGCACGTGTTGAAGCAGCATGTGCATCAGGAGGATTGGCATTACGTAATGGTATAATGGCTGTTGCATCTGGTTTTCACGATATAGTGATTTCAGCAGGTGTTGAAAAAATGACCGACGTTGTTGATGCAACTCCAGCCATTGCAACTGCATCAGACCAGGAATGGGAAGCCCAACAGGGTGTTACGTTTCCATCACTCTATGCAATGATGGCAAGGAGACACATGTATAATTACGGAACAACCAGGGAACAGCTTGCAATGTTTTCAGTCATAAACCATAAAAACGGTGCAAAAAACCCGCGTGCCCAGTTCCAAAATGAGATCACAGTGGACAAGGTTCTAAACTCAAGCATGGTTGCAGACCCATTAACACTTCTTGACTGTTCACCAGTCTCAGATGGAGCTGCAGGAGTTATACTCTGCCCTGCAGAGGATGCAAAAAAATACACAGACACCCCAATATATGTTAAGGCATCAGCCCAGGCTTCAGGAACAATAGCACTCCAGAACAGACATGACATAACAACAATTGATTCAACGGTACATGCAGCACGTAAAGCCTACGAAATGGCCGGTATGACTCCAAAGGACATAGATGTTGCAGAAGTTCACGACTGTTTCAGCATAAACGGGCTCCTTGCACTGGAGGACCTTGGATTTGTTGAGAAAGGACAGGCTGGGCCTGCTGTTGAGGATGGTTTCACTGAACGTGATGGAACACTACCAATAAACCCATCTGGAGGTCTTAAAGCCAGAGGACATCCATTGGGTGCAACTGGAATTGCACAGGCTGCTGAAATTGTATGGCAATTAAGAGGAGAAGCTGATAAAAGACAGGTCGATGGTGCTGAGATTGGTATGACCCACAACATCGGTGGAACTGGCGGAACAGCTGCTGTGCACATATTATCACGCTAAGCCATATATTATGGCGTAATAAAGCAGATACTAATATAAAACTAAAAACAAAAATGTTTAATTAGGATAAACTATTAAAAAATAGTTAAAAACGCGTTTAACCGCGTTTAAATTCTTTTTTTTGAGATATACTATTTTAAGTTAATTTTTATTCCTATTTTATTCTTATTTTATCACTATTCGATCTCTTTAATTTACTTTATCTATTGTTAATTATTCAATTTCTTTTATTCAATTCCTTAATTCAAGATATCCATCGTACAATCATTTTACAATTGGAAGTCCTTTTTTCATCCAACCTTTTATTCCACCTTCAACGTTGTAAACATCGGTAAAGTTAAGTTTTTTCATAATATCATAAGATTTAGCACTCCTAACACCGGATCTACAGTATAAAATATATGTTTTAGTTTTATCCATTTCCTCGATAACTTTTTTAAAATTATTTGATTTATAATCAATATTTTTAGAGCCCTCAAGATGACCATCCCCGTATTCAATAGGGGTTCTAACATCGAGGATAACTAGATTGGAGTTATTTTTATTTTCATTTACCAGTGAAAACGCTTTTTCTGGAGTTATATTCTTTAAATCTTCCTTTTGAGTTTTTTTACCAAATTTAAATATTTTAAACATTTTTGTGCCCCTCCTAAAAAGATAATCTGTTGCGATCTTGAATTTGATAAAAGTGCTGCTGCATATGAGTAACGTTAAGTATTTTAATTTTATCTAATTTAAACTCTTATCATTCTATTTTGAAAACCAGCCCAGATTTTTAAAAGGTTTATAGATAGCTACAAGTATATCTAAAAGAATACTTTTGAAGAAAATGACTTCATCTTTTCTGATACCACCCAGAACCCCTAAAATAAGGATGTAGATCACAGAACACATTGAAGCGGAAAGAATGATATCTAAAGGACTTTTGGGGTTTGAAATAACTAAAACTATGGACATCAAAACGGATGCCCATATACTCTTTGCCAGGAATCCGAAATAAAATGTACACCTGATGTATTTAAATGAATAGATCACTGTAAGAGCGAAGGATAGTATGTAAACTCCCAAGGTTGTGAGTGCCACTCCCATGATCCCGAAGCGGTACCCCAGTGTAATGTCCAGTATCACGTTTAGGATGGTTGATAGTATCCATATATTTCCTGTGATCTGTGTTTTTCTCTCAAGAACAACTATCTGGGATATTATACCATAAACTCCGAAAAAAATACCGCCCAGGGCGATTATGGGCGTTATAAAATATCCATTTAATGCTATCTCTGGTGTGGAAAGTATGAGAAGGATGGGTTTTGCAAGGATGGATAAACCAAAGGCTGTTGGTATTGAAACCATTAAAAAGAATTTTATGGAATGGTTTAGGAGACGTTTAACTTCAAAAATTCGCTTTTCAGCGTAATATTTTGATAAAATGGGGAGTAAAACTGTGTAAAAAGGGGATAATATCAAAGATATTATGTTTCCAAGTAAGTATCCTGCAGAATAGTAACCCACAAATGAAAGTCCCAAAAGCAGTCCTATGACGTAACGGTCTGTGATGTCCAGCACCCAGAATGAAATATTGCTTGGAATGGTCGGCAGTCCAAAGTTTAAATATTCCTTTATATTACCCAACTTTGGAATTTTAAACCCTATCCTGGACAGTATAATGGAGTACATTACTAAAACTGTGATTATCTGGATGATAAGTACTGCAATTACAGCTCCAACCAGCCCGTATCTCATTGCAATAAAAATACCGACCAGGATCACGGTGAGATATGCCTGCAACATTGTGAAGAAGGAGTAAATCTTCATCAGTTGAAAAGTCCTGAAATAATCAAAAAGAAGCAGTATCAAACCGTTTAAAAATATTGCTGAGGATAAAATAAAGGAAATAAGAATATTTCCCTGGAATAAAAGATCTGCAATAGGTTTTGCAAGGATCAAAAATATTAACGATACTATTAGGCTTCCAAGTATCACCATAAATGCGATGGAGTAAAATGCTTCCCGAATTTCGTCTTTGTTCCGGGTTGCGGCCAGAAATCTTACCATTGTGTAGGGCAGCCCAAGTGAGGCTATGGCCGGGATCAGGGTTATTGTTACTATAAACTGGTTCCATGCACCATATTCCTGCGCTGTGAGTGTTTGGGTCAAGATAGGAAGCAGAATAAGTGGGCTTAAGCTTGCAAGAATGCTGGTTATTCCAACCACACCAATTTGTTTTACGAAGAGTTTGTATTCTTGCATTTATCCACCTATATAATCTATTCAAAGACTTGGTAGTGAGGATATGGTAAGATTTAGATTCTAAAAAAATTCACATTGAATGAATGTGCTATTAATTCTTATGTAAAAGTTATCATTAAATCCTTTCTATTGATAAAATTTGTAAAATTAAGTAAATTGTGGTGCACAAAATGAACATATTTTAAAATTAGCTTCAAAATTAGGGATGAAATGATTGAATGATTTAACTTTTTAATCTCAATGTTTTGAATATCATCATGATACGTAAACTAAGATTTGGGATTTTTTTTGGATATATAAAAAATGAAATAGAAAATATGAATCTCAAAAAACTGAAATAATGAAAGTAGAAAATAAATAGAATTTCAAAAAATTAAAAATCAGAAAATAAATGAAAATAGAATTTCAAAAAACGTTTAAAAAAAAATTAAAAAAATTAGAAAATAAAAAATTAGAAATGGGTTAACGTAGGTTAGGACTTGTCACTTTTGACGTAATTACATCATTGGTGGCATTCCGCCGGCTCCGCCCATTCCAGCTGCAGCCATTTCCTCTGGGCTTGGTTTTCCAGAGCTTGAGGATGCTATTATGTCATCAATTCTTAGGATCATCTCTGCAGCTTCGGCAGCTGACCTGATGGCCTGTTTTTTGACACGTTTAGGCTCTATGACTCCACCAACTTTCATGTCTATTACATCTCCAGTGAAGACGTTTAGACCCATGTATGGGGAATGTTCCTGTGAGGAGCGAAGATCCACAAGTGCATCAATGCTGTCAAGTCCTGCGTTTTCTGCGAGTGTTTTTGGAATAACTTCGAGTGCTTCTGCAAATGCAGTTACTGCGAGTTGTTCCCTTCCACTTATGGTGTCAGCATAGTCTTTTAAACCTTTTGCAATTGCAATTTCTGGTGCTCCACCGCCGGCAACTACCTGTCCATCTTCTACTGTAGCTGCGACAACACCTATTGCGTCTTCAACAGCTCTTTCTATTTCTGCTGCAACGTGTTTGGTACTTCCTCTGAGTATTATTGATACTGCTTTTGGATCTTTGCATTCCTCTACGAATATGAGAACTTCATCGAATATTTTTTTCTCATATACACGACCAGCCTGACCTAAGTCTTCTGGGTTGAGGTCTTCGATATTTGTTGCTACCCTTGCACCTGTTGCTTTCTCTAATCTTTCTATGTCAGATTTTCTAACCCTTTTAGCAGCCATTATTCCCGCTTTTGCAAGGTAATGCTGTGCTAGGTCATCTATGCCTTTTTGACAGAATAGAACGTTTGCTCCACTTGCAATGATCTTGTCGACCATGTCCCTTATCATCTGTTCTTCCTGTTCTATGAAGGCTTGCATCTGTGATGGTTCTGTGAGTTTGATTTTAGCGTCAGTTTCGAGGTCTTTGACTTCAACAGGGTATTTAAGGAGTGCTATTTTTGCGTCCTGAATATCCTTTGGCATGGATGGATCTATCCTGCTTTTGTCTATTACAACACCGTTTACTATCTGGGATTCCTCAACTGAAGCTCCCTGGATCCTCTGGATGTTGATGTTGTCTTTGTCAACTTCACCGTCTTCTTCAACCTGTTTAACAGCACTTACAATGAGATTTGCTAATGGTTCTCTTGCTTTTTCTGTTCCTTTTCCTGTCATTGCGGTCATTGCAACCTGCAGAAGTGTTTCACGGTCTGCAGCGTCGATTGCAATGTCATCAAGAATTTCAAGGGCTTTTTCAGCAGCTCTTCTGTATCCCATTGTAATGACTGTTGAGTGTATGTCCTGTTCTATGAGTCCTTCTGCCTTTTTCAGGAGTTCACCAGCTATTACAACTGCTGTGGTTGTTCCATCTCCAACTTCATCTTCCTGGGTTTTTGCAACTTCTACAAGCATTTTTGCTGCAGGATGTGCAATGTCCATCTCTTTAAGGATGGTTACACCGTCGTTTGTTACAACAATATCTCCCATACCGTCCACGAGCATTTTATCCATTCCTTTTGGACCTAATGTTGTTCGGACTGTTTCTGCAAGTACTTTACCTGCCATTATATTATTTCTTTTAGCATCTCTTCCCAGAAGTCTTGATGTATCTTCGGGTAATATAAAAATTTGCTGGCCTTGGCCGCCATTTTGTTGTGCCACATTATCATCTCCGTTTAACTCTGTACTTGATCAGTGGGTTAGAGGTTCTATAAATAGTTTGCGATCAGGGGTTTGTCTAAGTTTATTTGAAATACATTTTTAAAAGATTTTTCAGCAAAATTTATGGAAAAAAGAATTTCAAAACCCTAAAACCAAATTTAATTGATTTAAATTATTAGTTTAATTAATATAACTTCTTTATAATATATTTCTTTATAACATATTTATTTTTGTTTATTTATTTCTGTATCCTTTAAAATGTATTTGAATTCCCATAAGAATTTCCCCTTTGATTCACTTCCGGATAAGTGCTCCATTTCATGGGATATTCCATATGCACTCGATCCCTCAAAGATTAAAGGGCCTTGCATATCTTTAATTGTTATTTTCATGGTAAAAGGATCCAAAACAGCATTTATTATACGTTCTGCATCTACTTTTACACGGAAAGGTCTTTCAACAATCTCACGATCCTTTTTATTTCCACATTTCTCGAGGCGGCGAACTCTACCAGTTTCTTTAAGTATTCGTGGATTTAAAAACAAAAAAACCTTTTCCAGAGTGTAGCCTTCCATTTTATCCGCATTATAACGCGTAATTTTCTCTTTAATCGCCATGGCGTTTACAGAATCTGTTTTAAGACTCCAGTCACCACCAAATTTGATCGAGAATAAAAAGGGTAAAAAAGCATCTTCAGGGATTTCAAGATTTTCTATAAGTTTTTTTTCTTGAATACCAAAAGATAATTGTTTTAAAAGTTTTTTGTACTCTAATTTATATTCTTTTTGATGATTCAGAATGTTTGGATCCAACAAATCACCTTTATGCACCAGTTCTTGTTTCAAATGCAGTTATGGCACTGTCAACAACCTTTATTATGGCTTCAGGTAGACTTTCATAGTTCCCTTCAATGACAAGGGGTATGTTGTCGCAATAAACAACTTCAAGCCCAGCTTTAAGGGCATCTTTGGTTGCAACGTCAACTGCAGCAGCCTTAAGTTCGGTAAGCATAACATCTGCTTCATCGATGTATTTCTCGATGTCATTTTGCAGTAAAGGTCTGTTAGACAAGTGTGATGTTGTACCAACTATTTTACAGTCATAGTTACTCTCAAGATGTTCTATGAGTACATCTTTTATCGAGTCGGGTGCAGTCGTTGCAAATAGCACGTTTTTGCCGGTTATGTCTGCAAGGGCTTTGGGCCTGAAAACTGTTGGTATGACTGTTGCATTGGGATTTATACTTTTTATGAATTTTATGATCCGTTTAACCTTATTTGAACTTGCCATTGGCTCTTCGCACATTGTTAAAACCACGAGATCAGCCATTTTTATCCTGAAGGGTCCAAAGAAATTTTCGATATTGATTAGGGGTTGGTTAGCACCTACTAGCACAACGTGTTTATCTGTTTTTATTGGTGGAATGGCCGCTCCACTTCCTTCGATTATAATGAAGTCAGCATCAACTTCGTTTGCAATTTGGGCTCCCTTTTTCATGTTGGTTATGAAAACATCTCCAACCATTCCTCCGCCACATCTTCTACATCCTATTGTAAGAATTCGGCTCATTAATGCGTCTTCCCAGTGGTCTGATGCTGCATGAACTCCTTTGTCAGACTGTTCCATGAGATACTGTGGTGTTATTTCTATTTTATCCCCGTGCACAATTTCAGGTTCTTCTGGGCCGCCTCTGCCCATTGCAACCACGCAGGGGTTATACTCTTTTTTATGAATAAGTCTGGCTGCGTATGCAGATACTGCAGTTTTCCCTATTCTTTTACCGGTTCCAAGTATCTTAAACGATGGTTTTTTAAGAATATCATGTTCTGAAATAGGATAAAATTTAAAATCAGGGCCTTCATAGGGAATTCCCATATCAAGCACAATTGTTGCGATTTTGAACCTCTTTGAGTAGTCTACTATGGGTTCATCGCTTAGATCCATAACAACATCGGCATCATATTCTTCTATGACTTTACCTATGATATCGTAGGGTATTTCATGTGGATTATCCCCGAAATGGACGGGTCTTCCAAGTTTTTCAATAACTCCCTCTTCTGAGGTTTCCCTTAACTTTTCGGTGCCACCTATGAAAACAACTGCAACAACTTCGTTGTGTTCAAGGTTATCCAGCATGTCAAGGGCAGATTTTGTGACGGGTAAATAATGTTCTCCGTCAACTAAGCATACCATTTTTCTTATAGTTTTCATGGTGATACACTCATTCAACTTTAATATAACTTAATAACTCTTAAGAATTTAAAAATTGTTAGGTTTGATATAATGTTAAATAACAGCGTTAAATTAATTATACGTACAATACGTGCAATTTATATTTGCATATAAGTTCTAATTTATATGATATTAAAATAACCAAGTATAAACCGAAATGTAATTTAGATTAGTAAATTTAGATTAAATTATCAATTTTTAACAACCAAATGATATGGATTAATGAACCGAATTCTATTCCAGATCGAATTCTATTCCAAATTCTAATTTTATGATCAATGAAAAATATGTATAAATATGATTATCTTGATTATTTTTATTATGGTTATGATGATTATAATAATTACTGTTTATTTGTATTACAATTTTTATTTTAATTTAACATATTATAATTAATCCATTTTACGTTACAATTATTTTTAATCAAACGTTTATATCAATTTTTACTTTTATTTACTATTTTTCTCATTTTCATTTCAGTTGAAGTTTTGTTACATTTTTATTTTTTGTTTCTGGTATTTTAAAGCATTTTGGTCTTGAAATCTCAGCAACTCTTTTTTAGACCGTTTCACAAGTTCAGCCAGCCCATTAGGGACATTAGAAGAAGTTCCATCGTTGTTTTTTGCGATTATTTCAGAAATAGCTGCGGATAATACAAAAATAGCATGTTTGTGTTCGGCTTTTGTTCTGTGAATGTGGTGAGGGCTTATATTGAGACATAAATATTCTTTACATTCCTCTTTTACTTCATATTCCTCATCAAGATACTTTAAAACGAATACCAGAAATTGATGCAGTTGTATAAGCTCATCCTTGTACATATTTACCAGACACCCTCTTTTAAATCATAAATGATATGATTCACATAACATGTTATTTATACTTTGGTACAATACATCTTTATATAAAAGGAGCAATAACAAAGTGATATTTGTTATTAACAGGTATGAACATGCTAATAGAATCTTTAATATCATTACAGATAAAGTTTTTGAATAGAATAAAATAATAATAAATCAAAAAAAACAAAATAAATAAAATTCAGATAAAATATTTAACTTTAACATATCAATCAGGTTTTTGTACAAAAATGGTAGTGGTACAGTGGAAATCATAAATTTTAATGATAATGAAAAAAGCAAATTATTAAAGCGCTCCCAACTTGATGCTGTGGATGTTATCAGCACTGTTCAAGATATAATAAATGATGTAAGAGCAAGAAGGGATGATTCGCTTAGATATTATACAGAAAAATTTGATAGGGTTAAACTGGAGAATTTCCAGGTAAAAAAGGAAGAAATAGAAAAAAGCCTTTTAAACGTGGATGATAACATAATCAAAGCCCTTAAAAAAGCTGCAAGTAATATAGAAAAATTTCACAGGGCTCAAATACCATCCGAATGGTCTATAGAAGTTGATGGAGGTATAAATGCTGGTCAGATAGTTCGCCCTCTTGAAAAAGTCGGATGCTACATACCTGGGGGTAGAGCAGTATATCCATCCACAATTCTCATGACAACGATACCTGCAAAGATTGCAGGAGTTTCCAGGGTTATATGCTGCACACCACCACAGCCCAATGGCAAAGTAAGTGATATAATCCTTGCAGCTGCACATATTGCAGGTATTGATGAAATATATATGGTTGGGGGAGCCCAGGCCATAGCTGCCATGGCCTATGGAACAGATAGCATTCCTAAAGTTGATAAAATAGTTGGACCTGGAAATATATTTGTTACGGCCGCTAAAAAGCTTGTGTACGGTGAAGTTGATATTGATTTCCCTGCAGGCCCATCTGAAGTTCTCATAATTGCAGATGAGACTGCAAATCCAGATTATATAGCACTTGACCTCATGGCTCAAGCAGAACACGATCCAAATGCTGCATCAGTTCTTGTAACAACATCAAAACGTCTTGCTGAGACTGTAAGTGCAGAAATAGATGATAAAATCCATAACATGAAAAGAGAAGAGATAATAAGAGAATCGCTTAACAAATACGGCAAAATAATTGTTGTTGATTCCATTGATACTGCCAGTAAATTTTCAAACGAATACGCTCCAGAACACCTTCTCATAATGACAGAAGATCCCGAAGGGGTTCTTAAGGATATAACCAATGCAGGATCCATATTTTTAGGAAATTTAACTCCCGTAGCTGCGGGAGATTACGGTTCTGGAACCAACCATGTCCTCCCAACGTCGGGGTGTGCAAGGATGTACTCAGGTTTGTCTGCAGAGTCATTTTTGAAAAAGCCAACAGTCCAAAGACTTTCCAAGGATGGGATCTTGAATCTAAAAGACGTTGTTGTTTCCCTTGCAGAGTATGAAGGACTTTATGCCCATGCAGAATCCTTTAAAAAACGTGCTTTGGATGTTGAGAAGATGGACTGAAACTTTGAGTGATGGTTGAAAACAGATCATAAATTCATAGATCCTGGAATTGGAAGAGTATTATATTATAGATCAAATAGAAGATCAAATCATTATTATTACTTATCAAAAAAATGTATCAATTAGGTTCTTAGCTCAAATTGATTATATACTGGATATGATAAAACTATAATAGAATTCAAATATTCTTTAAATATTCTTTTCGTATCCTATTGTGAATGGGCCATTATGAATGGATTTCATTCAAAGAGAATTTTTCAAGAATTTTATTCAAAATAATGAGTATTAAGAATTTAGTTAAAACAGGTTAAATAACCGTCAATTTTACTTAATATTCAATAAGTAGATCTAAAATTTATTAAAATTTATTTAGAGGTGAATTATATTGACAGATTCATTGGAAAACTGGAGAAGAACCCACTACTCAGACAAAGTTAAAAAAGAGTTAAAAGGAGAAGATATCATCCTTATGGGATGGGTACATGAGATCAGAGACCTTGGAGGAATAATATTTGTCCTTTTAAGGGACAGAGATGGTATTATGCAGATAACAGCTCCAAGCAAGAAGATCTCACCTAAGCTTTTTGAAGATATAAAGAAATTGAAAAAAGAAGCAGTAATAGCTGTTAAAGGTATTGTACAGGAGTCTCCAAAGGCACCCAACGGTGTTGAGATCATCCCTGAAGAGATAAAATTTTTAAACGGATCCAAACTGCCCCTTCCTCTGGACACCACAGGTAACGTCCATGCTGAGATTGATACCCGTCTTGATTCAAGGTATCTGGATCTCAGAAAACAGAATGTAAGTGCAATATTCAAGATAAAAAGTAGGATGTTCCATTCTATAAGGAAATTCCTTGAAGAAAAGGATTATCGCGAGATAAACACACCAAAACTTGTTGCATCAGCCACAGAAGGTGGAACAGAACTTTTCCCAATAACCTACTTTGAAAAAGAGGCATTTTTAGGACAGAGCCCACAGCTCTACAAACAGATGATGATGGCATCTGGTTTTGACAAAGTATTTGAAATAGCACCAATATTCCGTGCTGAAGAACATGACACACTCCGCCATCTCAACGAAGCCATCTCAATAGATCTAGAAACAGCATTCACAGACCATGAGGATGCCATGGAGATCCTTGAAGAACTCATTCAAAGGGCAATTCAAGATGTTAAAGAGCACTGTGGAGACGCACTCAAAACCCTTGAAGTGGATTTAAAAGTGCCTGAAATACCATTCCCTCGTGTAGACTACGATGATGTGGTTGATATTGTAACTTCAAAGGGAGTGCTTATGAATTACGGTGAAGACCTTTCAAGAGCAGCTGAAAAAGCTATGGGTGAAGTTATGGATGGATATTACTTTATCACAGGATGGCCAACAGCAATAAAACCGTTCTATGTAATGCCAGGTTCAGAAGACCCTGAAAAAAGCTGTGCATTTGATTTAATGTACAAAGACCTGGAAATATCATCCGGAGCCATGAGGATACACAACTACGACCTGCTTGTTCAGCAGATGAAAGATAAAGGATTAAACCCTGATTCATTTGAAACCTATCTTCAAGCATTTAGATATGGAATGCCGCCACATTCAGGATGGGGTGTAGGTGCTGAAAGGTTCACAATGAGCATAACTGGCGTAAAGAACATAAGGGAAACTGTTCTCTTCCCCAGAGACAGGAGACGGCTCACACCTTAATAATTCTTTCAAAAAAAAATTGATCAATATTGATAAAATTGATCAAATACTTTTTTTTATTTTTTGAGAAATTTGATATTTAAGGAAGTTCAAGAATATTTTAGAAGTAAATTAATCCCAAGTAAAATTAATCTAAATAATCTATCAATCCAAATCCAAATAATCTTTAATCCAAATAATTTTGAAGGATGTTCAATATTTATTTTTTTAATAAGCCAAGGGAAGGATTCTATTTTGAAAATCCACGATATAACTGTTGTAGGAGCAGGGCCAGCAGGAATGATGGTCGCAATCCACGCAGCAGAACTTAAAAAAGATGTTGTCTTGATTGAAAGAAACGATTCAATAGGCAAGAAACTTCTTATAACTGGTAAAGGCCGATGTAACGTCACCAACACTGCTTCCATAAATGAGTTCACCAAAAAATTCGGAAGGCGAGGCGTTTTTTTAAGATCTGCATTTTCTTCATTTTCAAATGAAGATCTAATGGCGTTTTTCAAGTCTAAAGGTCTCGATATGAAAATTGAAGATAAAGGACGTGTTTTTCCAGTTACAGAAGATTCAAAATCTATTTTAAATGTTTTAAAAGAATATTTAAAGGAAAATAGGGTAAAAATCATTTATAATGCACGTTTATCCAAAATTAAAAAATTTGATGATACTTTTAGAGTGAATTTTACTTTAAATGGAGAAAATATTAGTATAAATAGTAAAAATGTTGTATTGGCTACTGGAGGGGCGTCTTATTGGTCAACAGGTTCCAGTGGTGATGGTTTTCGTATTGCAGAAGAGATGGGCCACAGGATAACTTCTCTAAAACCAGGTTCAGTTCCTCTAAAAACCAAAGAATCATGGGTGAAGGATCTACAGGGAATTTCGCTTGAAAATGTTCGTTTAACATTTAAAAATGGTAAAAAGAAGATTATTTCAGATAACAGCGACATTATCTTCACACACTTTGGAGTCTCAGGCCCTACGATCCTGGACTTGAGCAATCAAATCATTTCTCTTCTTGAAAAAAATGGAGAAATTCCACTTTTCATAGATTTTAAACCAGATTTAAAAAGGGAAGAGCTTGAAAACAAATTATTTAATCAATTTGAAACCCATGGAAAAACGGATTTAAAGAATTTTATGAAGTTTATGCTGCCCAACCGCATGATTCCTATTTTTATACAGTTATCTGGTGTGGAACCAAAGAAAAAATTGAATCAGATCAACAAAAAAGAAAGAAATTCGATTATTAATCTGTTAAAATCCTTGCCTCTCACAATAGTAGGACATTTACCCCTTGAAAAGGCAATGGTTACATGTGGGGGAGTTTCAAAAAAAGAAATAGATCCCCAGACCATGCAATCCAAGATTGTAACTGGTTTATATTTTGCAGGCGAAATTATTGATGGATGCGCACCCAGTGGGGGTTATAATCTTCAGCAAGCATTTTCCACAGGTTACCTTGCTGGTGAACATGCTGCCAAAATAAAATATAACTCGAATCTCAATCATGAATAGTCTATTAGCAGGATTGAGTCTAATTAACAGAGTTTAAGCTGGAAATTTGAATTTAAAGATCAAAAAGAAGAAAAGGAAATTTTAAAGGATTAAAAAAATAATAAAGAAATTTTACAAAATTGTAACTTAAGGATTTACTTATTTTTTTTGCTTTTTTGCAGGAATTACAGCTTATCTAGCTTTTGTTTTCATGTATTCCTCAACAGACCTTGATCCAAAGTAGAACACAATTATAATTGCCATTACCCATGTAAAATTTGCTATAATTGTTTTTAGAGGTTCTCCTGAAGGTATTGCTGCACCTCCAAATGTTACAATTGGCAAAAATGTGAAGTATTCCACCACAAAGGAACCGGTAAGGGCTTTCCTGATTTCCCCTGTGTCGAATGGGGACGTTCCGGACATGTAGTTTGTAGTGATGAGTATGCCAAAGAATGTGACTATTCCTATTCCAATAAACATCCATTGGATTGGTAGTTTAAGAAGAAAGACCAATAGTGGAATAACCACCAGGTCAGCAGCTCCAATTAATGTTATCATTTTAATGGAGTTGAGCCATTTTCTGTGTCTTGAGTTTTTCACCTGTCTTAAAAAATTATCTTTCTCGCGTTCTGTCTTTTTTTTCTCTTTATCCAACCATTCAACCTTTTTTTCAAGTTGTTCCTTTTCTTTTGTTAATTTTTCAATTTTTTCTTTGTCAAGCTCACGGATCTGCCCTTCTAACTCTTTTTTTTCATTGTAAAGTGTTTCAAGTTCAATTTTTAGTTCTTTTTCTTCATTGGTCATGTTTACACCTCAATCCGCATGATGACGTTCATAATGATTTAATTAACTTTCTACTTGATATGATATTTAAATTTATTAATATATTAAACTATTTAATTTTAAACTATTAATTGGGCAGCATAGAACAAACAAGGCCTAACAACTGGGCAACTGAATGTTTATGGAAAAGTTTATGGAAAATAGTTGATTCCTGTTGTGATTTTTAAGAGTAACGTATTAAACCATAGAGATTTATAACTTTAATAAAATTCTTTGAATACCATTTGAGATATCAATTCTTTGAATAATAAATATCAATTCTGGAATATCTTTTAAAATTCAGGTAGTTATATGATAAAAATAGTTTACGATATTAAAGTTTATAGGGAAGTTTTAAGAGATATTATACAAGCAGATGATGTTGTGGTTGAGCTTGGATGCCACGTTGGTAATTCAACTAGGATCATCTCTAAATTATCCCCTGAGGGAAGGATCATATCGCTGGACAACAGTCCTGAGGCTGTAAGTGCTATGGCCTCTGTTATGGATAAAAATAGAAATGTTGAATTCATAAAAGCAGATGTTAGACTTCACGAAACTTTAGAAGTTGTAGCTAAAAAAATTAAGGAGATTGGTAAGTGTGATGTGTTATCAGTGGATCTTGGGGGAGGATACCATCCGGACACCACATTCAAGGTCTTTTTCATATGGTCATCAACTTTAAAACCTCGAGATACAATAATAAGAAACAGAGGACTTTTAGATTTTGTTCACTCATCTTCATCAGACGAGGTGATAAAATCCCGCGAGGGATGGTTGGAGTCGTCTGGAAATGATGGAATCCCACCGAGGTTAAAAGAATTTAAACTTTGGTCATCAAAAATCAATTAGGAGGATGTTTTATGATAGGTAAAAGAATCAGGATCGAAAGGATACTAAACAGAAAAACAGGAAGATGCGTGATAGTGCCAATGGACCACGGCGTATCTGTAGGCCCTATTCCCGGGATCATTGACATGGCAAGTACCATTGATGAAGTTGCAAGCGGTGGAGCAAACGCAGTTATAATGCACAAAGGAATGGTTGGCCGAGGCCACAGAGGATACGGAATGGACATAGGACTTATAATCCACCTTTCAGCAAGTACATCCCTTGGACCAGATCCAGATAACAAGGTACTTGTAACTTCAGTTGAAAAAGCACTGAAAATTGGGGCAGACGCAGTATCGGTACATGTGAATATTGGTTCTGAAAAAGAACCTGAGATGCTCATGAAACTTGGAAGAATATCTGAGATCTGTGACGACTGGGGAATGCCACTCATTGCTATGATGTACCCCCGCGGTAGAAACATCACCAATGAACACGATGTAGATGTTGTGAAACTGGCAGTAAGAACAGGAGCAGAACTTGGTGCAGATATTGTAAAAACCAATTACACAGGAGACCCTGATACATTCAAACAGGTTGTAGATGGATGTCCGGTTCCTGTGGTTATAGCAGGAGGACCAAGAGTGGAAACAGACCGCGAACTTCTTGAAATGGTGAAAAACTCTGTTGATGTTGGTGGTGCGGGTGTAGCAATCGGAAGAAACGTATTCCAGGCAAGATCGCCTCAAAAAACAACAAAAGCAATAGCCGGAATAGTTCACAACAATCTTGAAGTAGATGAAGCCCTTAAAATACTTAATGGGTACTAAATTGATGTTAATGTGTTAAATGAACATTAAATAAATATTTTAAATATTATCGAAAGAGATCGTTAGATCAAAGATTTGGAGTTAAACGCATGAAATTTGCATGGATAATGGCAGAGGGTATAAGTTGGGATAAGAAGAAGGAATTCATAACAACAGCCCTTGAATCAGGGATAGATCACATTGTGGACTTCACAGATGTTGAGAACATCAGAAAACTGGGAAATTTCACCCTTATCTCAGATGTGGATGTATCTGACATAACTTTAGTTGGAAGAAATGGTGAAGGTGATGGAACCCTTATAATTCCGGAAGATATCTCCCAGTCAAAAGATCTGGCAGCAATATCTGGATTTAAAAGGAAAGGAAAACAGGTTGCAGCTTATGTTGAGATCACAAGTAAAAAACATGAAGAATTGGCTTCCCTGCTTGGAAAAACTGCAGACTACTTGATATTGGTTGGAATGGACTGGACTGTCATACCCCTTGAGAACATCATAGCCAGCCTTCAAAATGAGGATGTAAAATTAATAGCCGCAGTTTCAGATTACAAAGAAGCTAAATTAGCTCTTGAAACCCTTGAATACGGTACAGATGGCATAATGTTATGTCCAAAAGATGTATCTGAGATTAAAAAGGTTGCAGAACTAATAGAAAAGATAGAATCTGAAAGCTACGATCTCAAACCTGCAACAGTTACCCGGGTTGAACCGGTGGGGTCAGGTGACAGGGTCTGTGTGGATACTTGTTCAATAATGAACTTTGGAGAAGGAATGTTAGTTGGTTCCTATGCCAAAGGGTTGTTTTTGGTACATAGTGAGTCTCTTGAGAGTGAATACGTGGCGTCAAGACCATTTCGGGTCAATGCAGGGCCGGTGCATGCTTACGTCATGACCCCTGGAAACAAAACCCGGTACCTTTCAGAGATAGAAACTGGCGATGAAGTTTTAACTGTAGATAAAGAGGGTAACACCAAAAGTACTGTTGTTGGTCGTGTAAAAATAGAAAAAAGGCCTTTAATACTCGTTGAAGCTGAATACAGCGGGGTTGTTTTGAGGACTTTGCTTCAAAACGCAGAAACCATAAGACTTGTAGGGGAAGATGAACAGCCAATATCTGTTGC
Source organism: Methanobacterium paludis (assembly GCF_000214725.1). Lineage (NCBI taxonomy): Archaea > Methanobacteriati > Methanobacteriota > Methanobacteria > Methanobacteriales > Methanobacteriaceae > Methanobacterium > Methanobacterium paludis. The sequence goes on from NC_015574.1 coordinate 997,395, forward strand.
AGACCTCAAAGTTGGGGATAAAGTTATGGTTTACCTGGATAAAAGTGCAAGACACTTTGGAATGGCCATTGATGAGACCATAATTGAAAAATGAAGAGATTTTGATAAAAAATTGGTGGGTAATAAATCATCAATTTCTAATGGTCATCAATTTTTAATTCATTTTTATGGTATAAAAATGTTGATTTCATGATTTCCGTGAGTTTTTGGGTGGTTACAAATGTCTGGATACGAAGTTGAAATAATAAGCCCTGAAAAAAAGGAAGAACTCTTCCAGGAACTTGTAGTTAAGGTTAAATTCGAAAGAAAAGCAAATATACATGGAGCATGTGTTAAACTTTTAACAGACAATCCAGACTTCAAAGAAGAATGGGAAGATAATTTTAAATTCATGAATGAGGATATAAGGCCCCATACAAAGATATTTGCAATCAATGATGGGGGAGATCTCCATGTTATGTATGAACCAATTTCTAATACTTGCATAATCAAAAATTGTGATTATTACGGCTGGATAAAGAGTATAGCTCTAGCAGCTGTTTCAGATTTCTTTGAGGATTACCATTCCGTTCACAGAAGATATTCAGTTCATGGTTCTGTTGTGGATTATATGGGGCATGCAATCGCCATAATTGGACCTCCTGGAACAGGAAAGACCACTTTGACCTATGGGCTGCTACAAAACAATGATTTCAACTATATATCCGATGATTGGTTTTTTGCACGTCTTTTTGACAATGCAGTGGTAATATATTCCTCAGAAAAGAATTCTTACATACGTGATGATATAGCAGAGGTCTGGAAAGATTTTGCTGCAGAGGTTAATAAAGTTAAACTGGATGTTAAAGGCCGTGGGATCGCAGATGTGAACACTCTATTTGGAGGACGCAGCAGGGAAAGTTCAACTTTAAAAACAGTTGTTCTTCTTGAAAGGGATTCTAATAAACCTCCATTTATGAAGATTGATGCGGATGCGGCTGTGGATTTTATGGTGGAAAAAGATTTCTGCAACCCCCACCAACTTATAAGAAATGACAGGAAATTCGAATTGAGGAAGAACTTTTTTAGAGAGATTTTCTCAAAACTTGATGTTTACATTTTGAATACTATAGAAACACCGGAAGAGAGTCTTAATAGAATAAAGAATCTTGCAACAAGGTGATAAATATGAGAGCTTTTTTAGCTGTAGATGTGGATGAAGTACTTGTGGATAAAATAACAGAGGTGCAGAAACAACTTGCAGAGGCCGAAGCCCAGGTGAAGTTTGTCGAACCAGAAAACCTGCATTTCACCTTCAAATTCTTTGGAGATATTTCCAGGGAAAAGGCAGATGAAATAATAGGCATGATAGAAGGAAAAATGAAGGAATACGAACCATTTGAAATTTCAATCAAAAATACTGGTGTATTTCCCCATATGGGTTATATGAGGGTCATTTGGCTTGGTGTGGAGGATGCTGAACCATTTTCCCAGATGCAAATGGGATTTGATGAAGATTTTGTGAAAATGGGCTTCAAAAAGGAGAGAAGTTACATTCCACACCTTACAATAGGCAGGGTTAAAGGGGCACATAACAAAGATGCCCTTGTAGCAGCCATAAACGAACTTGAAGATGTTGAGATTGGAAAGATGATCGTAAAAAAGATAGTCCTCAAACAGAGCGAACTTACACCTGTTGGACCAGTATACACGGATGTAAAAGAATTTAAACTTTGAAATGATTTAAAATTCGGAAACTTTGAATAATTAAAATTGAGACTTAAAAATCATATTTGGTGATAGAAAGCCAAAATAGATTTTGGGATTTTTATTTTAAGCTTATCCAATTATTATCATTTAAAATTTTAATACCTATTTAATTTAACTAATAACTATTTAAGTTAACCAAATTTTTTTATTTGTTTCATTTAAGATTATGAAACGTAGATTGAATTTAAATGAAATTATAAATGTAAATTGAATGCAGCAATCTAAAGGTGACATGTGTGGTAGATATAAATTATAATGCGGTTTTGGAGGATATAAAACCCACAGAACCTGAAAAAAAGAAAGTAAAGGATCTTTTGGATAAACTTATCCACATAATAAATAAATTAGCAGTAAAAGAAGGTATAACTGCAGAAGCAGTTCTTGTAGGTTCTGTTGCTAAAGGGACCTGGTTGGCAGGCAAGGCAGACATAGATCTGTTCATAAAATTTCCATTAAACACCGAAGAGAGATACTTGAAAAAATGGGGGCTCACTCTGGGCCATAAATGCATCGAAATGATGAACGGCAGAGCTGAAGAACGTTACGCTTCTCATCCTTATGTTACGGGTTTTATAAATGGATGTGAAATAGATTTTGTGCCATGTTATATTATAGCAGACTCTTCCCAACTCAAATCTGCGGTAGATAGGACTATACCTCACACAGAATATGTTAAGAGGAATTTAAAACCAAACCAGGCCGATGAAGTGATGCTGCTTAAGAAGTTTATGGGTTCTGTTGGAACATATGGATCTGAATTTAAGGTGGGAGGATTTTCAGGATACCTCTGTGAACTCCTGGTTTTACGATATGGATCCTTTCAGGGGGTTCTTGAAGCTGCAAGAGATTCATGGAAACCTGGATGTATTATAGACCTTGAAAACTACGGCACAGCAGAACTCTTTGATGATCCTTTAATTGCTGTTGACCCTGTGGATAAAAATAGAAATGTTGCAGCGGCTTTAAATCTTCAAAAAATGTCAGAGTTTGTTGTGGCTGCTGGAAATTTCCTTAAAAACCCTTCAAAAGAATATTTTTACCCAAAGAACCTTGAATTTGATCTGAGTTTAATAAAAGAAGAATTTGAAAAAAGAGGGACAAAAACATTCCTTCTAACCTTCAGACCACCGGAAATACCTGCAGATGCAGTTTATCCCCAGATCAAAAAAACAGAAAATTCAATGGCTCAAGTCGTAGAAAGGGAAGGATTTAAGGTTTTAGGAAGTGATTCATGGACGGATGAAAATGAAAAAGCCGTGATATTACTTGAATTGGAAACATGGAAACTTCCACGGGTAAAAAAACATTTAGGTCCATTTATATGGTCTAAAGACCATCAGGAAAGATTTCTGGAGAAATATGATAATTGTGCATGGGTTGAAGGGGATAGATGGGTTGTTGAAGTCCCCAGAAAATATGAAAATGCAGAATATTTCCTTAACGATATTCTGGTGGAAAATAAGATAGGTTACCTGCAGTTCGGCAAGCATTTGAAGGAGGAAATACTTAAAAACCATGAAATAATTGATATAATTGAGTTTTTAGAGTCTGGAAAATGTGATGATAATATTTTAGAGTTTTTATATATGTATTTGAATAGAAGCGAGCTTCTATGGAGGTAAAACCTTTTTAATTTTATTTAAAGTTTTTAATCTTCTATTTAACTCTTTAATCATCCCTCTCATAAACGAACTTTGGAACAGCGTCTCGAAATGGATCGAAGTTCTCAATGTCCTTTACTTCTGTACACTTCATACTCACAATTGAGTGCAGAGATGAAGGAAGTCTTAAAATCCTTTTTAAATCAATTGATACTTTAGCGTCCACCAAACTCATGTTTAGGGATGCTATACCTTTTAAAACTTTTTTATACCTTATAGGTCCTATCTGATTTTTGAACATACCCCATTCATTATTTTCCAAGTGTTCCCTATGTTTTATAAGATCTTTAATGAGTTTTTCATTCACGTTATCCAGTTTTGAGTCTTTAGTTAAGTGTAAAATGGCGTATTTAACTCTTTCAGTAAAAACCTGGGGATAACCAAAGGGAATTGTGAAGTGCTCCAGATTGTAGGTAGTACCTTCTGATCCATATTCATTTTGAGGTACATCCGCCCCAACAAGGTATTTAACAACCTGTGAACGTACGTCGCTATCTAGTTTGGTTACATCCTCATCCTGGACCCTTAGATGGTAACCTCGGCCTGAGTAAACAACGTGAATGTCCTTGAGTCCCAGATCTCCCTTTAGGGTATCCAACAAACCACATACAATTTCTCTGGCCTCGTTAAGACAGATTTCACAGACACTATCGCAGCCACAGGTTCTTATTGGAATGTCCTTTGCGTCCACATCAAAAACAAGCTCGGATTTTAGCCAGCCATCTCTTCTTCGGGGTTTTTCATAGAATGCAACAGAACAATATGCTGCAAAAGGTGTTTTCGCTTTTAAAAAACGTTTCAGGTAATCTGTGTTGCGGAATACTTTATAACGGTCGTTAGGACCCTTACCGAAGTGGTCGAATCCGAATTCCCTTTTATCAATAGATTTTTTTATGAAATCCGGAATGTTTTTAACATCCCACTCTTCCCTGTAATACTGTCTGCGTTCTTCCCGGCTTGCGGGTTTTAAATCCGGAATTTTTATCACTTCTTATTTTTTATTCATTTCTATATAAATTAGGGTTTGGAAATTGAGTTTGATATATTTTTGTATGACCTTTATTTTGTATGACTTTTATGGGTCTTATTTTAGGATGGGTAATAACATCCAGTAAGGGGTTTTATAAGATTAAAATAAATAATTAATTACATAATACAATTTAAGAAATTTCCAAATTAATTTCTTTTGTTGTTTAAGTTTAAGACTGATAAAATTAAGAGCTACATTTAAAAATAGTTAGGGTCATGTCAGGTGGGTAAAGTTATGGTTAAGTTCTACGAAGAGTTAAATGAACTATTTTTGGGGATAACTAACTTTCTTATGGGTTACAATCAGTCTAAAATCTTAAAAAATTACTTTTTCGAGGCTTTTGAATCTTTTGGTTATTCCAACTTAATTAAAAACTTTTTTTTATCTTTGAATAAAGAATATAAAGCTTTGAATAAAGAAAATGATGAAAATATGAGTAATTTGGAATCTGTGGAAAAAATTGCAGAGTTTAAATTAAAATATAAAAATGTTCTGCAAGATGCAAAATCCGGCTTATCAATGTCTTTAAACAATAAAAAGATTGATGAACACTGTTATAATGACTTCAAATATCAAATAGAAAGACATTTTCCTGATTTTTTAGAAATAATATTGAAAATTGAGCAAGAAATTGGTATTGATGAATTAGAAGTATATTTGGATAATAAAAAAGAAGAATTAAATGATGTAGGCAGATCAAAAGGAGATTTTGATTCTTTTGTGTTAACAACTGCTTTAGAGTCGTATGTTAATGGAAGGTTGGGCTCTCCCCATGATATGATTGAAAATTTGGACAGAATTGTGGAAGTGGTGGTTGAAAAATCCCTGCCCAAGTTCTCTGAAGATGTTTTTAAATCCCTTAAGAAAAAGGGCAGAAATATGTTGGTTAAACAGAGAGAATACCAGGAAAAATTTGAAAATTCACTATATCAAAAATGGAAAGAACCATTGGATCTGTTAGAAAGTTTAATCAGGGTTTCTATGGAAGCCGGAGAATTACATGCAAATAAAATACTTGAAAATAATGATTCAAATAAGTTCAAGAAGGATGCGCTTATTAAAATTCATGCAAGGGCTCTGCAGATATCCAATGAGATACTCATCCTGTTAAAATCAGGTTATGCTGATGGGGCTAATGCCCGCTGGAGAAGTCTGCATGAACTCGCTGTTATTTCATTTTTCTTACTGGAAAATGATAATGAAGTTTCAGAGAGGTACTTAAAGTACGAAGTAGTGGAGCGGTTCAACGAGGCAAAGGACTATAAAAATCAGTGCAAAAAATTGGGCTATCCTCCAATTGACAAGTACAAGTTTGATAAATTGGAAGAAGAAAAGGATAAATTGTGTGAAATATATGATGATAACTTTAATTGGAGTTATGGGTGGATCCCCAGTTCTATTCTTCCAGATAGAAGTTTTAAAGCTTTAGAGGAACATGTTAACCTCAATGACTTACGTCCTTTTTACAAATTTTCTTCTGCTTCAGTTCATGGTAATTCAAGAGGTTTGTACCGTTTAGGTGTGAGGGATGATTACCAGGACAAAGTTCTGCTATGCGGCACCAGCGATTATGGGCTTGCTGATCCACTGGAAACTACAGCTATTTCATTGTTTCATACAACTATCTGTTTACTGAACATGGAACCTGATTATGAAAGCATGTTCCAGATACAGTTGATTAAGAGTTTTGTCGATGAAATTGGACCTAAGGCCGTCAAAGTTCAAAAAAAATTGGAAGATATGGATCATTACAATTTTTGGATTTAATTGTGATTAGTTTATTTATAAAAACTTTAACTATATCCTTAAACATCAAGATTCTTAAACAGCAAAAATTAAAAGATTAAATCTGTATTTGAAGAATTTGAAGATTATTGATTTTTAAGATTCATTTGGACTTTCATTTTGAGATTCCTCTTTTTTAACCATTCTTTTCTTTCTGTTGTAATACGTGAGAGGGTTTCCAATCTTTTTGCAATCTGCATCAGGTTTGCACAGACTTGGTAAATGTATTTTAACCTTTTCACAGCTCATAGGAGTGTACCAGATGGTTTCACCTTCATCTTTAAGTTCAAGAGTTTCATGCATTCCAAATCCCATCTTAGCATTGATATTGACCTTCTCTTGGGGCTGATCCTCGAAAAGGGGTGGATTGCACCTATCTGCAGCTCCAAATATCATGGGTAAAATCTCGTTTTGAAGAGCTGCAAGATTTGGATCTACATCTGAAACTCTTTTACTGATGTTTTCGCTGAATACAGATGGGTACAACCTTGCATAGGATATGAAAGGTGTTAAAAATAGGATTATTGCGTCGTTACGTCCTCCGGATTTCATTCCTTCCAGAACCTTCTTCACGCATGGGGGAAATGCCTTCGGGTTTAAAGGTGAAGCTTTAGTATCACTTGCGAAACTGCCACCGTATCCGTAACTCTGTGCTGATGCAGATAAAACATCCGATACTTTATCTGCAAGTTCCAGAAGCACAGGATTGGGTTCTATTTCCCTTCCTGATTTTTCATGCACAGTTTGCATGTAATTTTCAGTGTTCTGCATGATCATTCTTATCAGTATGAGCTCCTTGATTCTGTCCCCAATCATCAGATCAAACATTTTTCCAGGATCTCTGTGCTCTATTCTATCACTGAATCGCTCTACAAATTCTTCTTTGTCTAGAATGATTTCACCGTTATCCAGGATCAGGTCTTGGAGGTTTAGTTTTCTCGAACTTAAAAGGTCTTCAAAAAATGTCCATTTAATGCTGCTGTAACTTATTAAGCTGTTTAACATCAATGTTACAAGGTCTTTCCTATCTGCTTTGCTGAGCTCTCCCAATCTATTCTCAATCAGTTCGCCCTGTGATTCTACCATAACCCTACTCTCCCGTGAGTTAGGCCCAAATTTAATTGCTATGGCCTGACAGAGAAGGTAAAATGCGATCACATCGAATTTTAGTATATTATCGTTCAATAAAAATGTATATTTCTTATAATTGAATTTTTTATCGTTTTTTTTCTTAATATACCACTCTATCCTTCTTAGGGCGAAATCAAAATAAGTTTGGGGGACAACGTCGTCATCAGAAATTTCCTGTGATTTTGTTTGGATAACTGCGTCAATTAACTCTTCGTTAATGTCGGAAACGCCTTCAAGAGACCCCATTTCCCTCACTATCTGTTTTCCATCATCAGACAGTGGATTTATAAATGCTACTGAAACCATGATCATCTTTTGGGGCTTCTTTAATAAAATAGTTGATGAAAGATGGTAGGATAATTAACTCACAAAATTGAGAAATGGAATAAAAATAAAAAGGGTATAAAAAGTATAAATTAATAGAAATGATAGAGAAATATAAAGTAATATAAAAATAAAGGTAGATATAAAATTTAAATAAATTATAGGAATAATCCTGTTTTTTCCGTTAAGGAGTGATTAAATGTCGGTTTATAAAATTTTCTTCTTTAGAAAAATGATTATTCCCAGATTTTATATATAAGAATATTATAAACTAAACAATGTCTATATCACATATAGATCATAACTGAAAAATTGTTATAAACAGATTTTTCGGATTATTTTCAATTTAAATGGTTATAATGTTTTAAATTAGTCTTTCAATCTTTAGTTGAGTGATTTATTAATATAATGGGGATTTATTAATATATTGCTTTGTTGATATTTTAAATTAAAAAATAAGATTTAAATTATTCTTAATTAACCTTTCAAAGAAAAGAGAGTTATTTAAATCGAGAAGGATGAATAGATTAACTTAATCATTGACGTTCACTTTAAATCATTCAAAACTTAAATCATTTCAAATTTTATGTTAATTTAGGGAGGAATAAATTTGAGCAAGATATTTATCAGTTGTGCATTGCCTTATGCAAACGGTCCATGCCATTTGGGGCATTTAAGATCAACTTACATACCTGCAGATATATATGCAAGATACAACAGGATGAAGGGTAATGATGTGCTCTTAGTATGCGCAACCGATGAACATGGAACACCCATAGCAGTCAGAGCCGAGCAAGAAGGTAAGGCACCTAAGGAAATTGCAAGCCGATACCACGAGATGATAAAAAGAGATCTTGAATCCTGCAACATCTCACTGGATAGTTTCACAAGGACTACAGATCAAACACATTACGAGATAGCCCAGAACTTCTTTTTAAAACTCTATGAGAAGGGTTATATCTACGAAAAAAGTATGGAACAACTTTACTGTGATAAATGTAATAGATTTTTACCTGACAGGTACGTTGAAGGTATTTGTCCTCACTGTGGTGGTGAAGCAAGAGGAGACCACTGTGAAGCATGCGGAAGACACCTTGAACCGATACAACTTCTTGAACCATCATGCCTCATCTGTAAATCCAAACCTGAAGCCAGAGAATCCAAACAGTACTTCTTCAAACTCACCCATTTCCAGGACGACCTGAAAGAATGGATAGAATCCAACGATGAATTACCTCCAAATGTCAAAAATTATGCAATGCAATGGCTAAAAGAGGGATTAAAGGACTGGATACTCACAAGAGACATGGAATGGGGAATACCCGTGCCTTTGGAAGGTGCTGAAGGTAAGATAATCTACGTTTGGGGTGAAGCATTCCTTGGTTACATCTCATCAGCTGCACAGTGGGCCCATAAGGAAAATAAATCATGGGAAGAATACTGGAACGATAAGGCCATCCATTTCATAGGAAAGGACATAATTTACCACCACAGTATATTCTGGCCGGCTTTGCTCATGGCATACGGATGTAAACTTCCATACACAGTTATTGCAGGGGAATATCTCTCACTTGAAGGCAGAAAGATGTCAACAAGTAAAAACTGGGTTATATGGGTTTCGGATTTTGTTAAAAACTTTGATTCTGATATTTTAAGGTACTACCTCATCGCAAATGCACCCTTAAACCGTGACACAGATTTCTCATGGGATGACTTCCAGAGAAGAGTGAATGATGAGCTGGCAGATGTCATAGGAAACTTCCTACACCGTACATTCACTTTCACCACAAGATTCTTTGAAGGCAGGATACCGGAACCAATGGAGTTTGATGAATCTGACAAAGAGTTTGAAAAACGTATAAAACAGTTACCAAACGTTGTGTCTGATTATATAGAAAATTTCAAGTTCAGAGAAGGACTTATGGAAATAATAAAAACTGCTAAATTTGGTAATAAATATTTCAATGACAAGGAACCGTGGAAGGCCGTGAAATCAGGGCCTGAAAAAGCTGCAACATGCTTATATTTATGCAATCAACTTTCAAAGACACTTGCGGTTGTTTTAATGCCTTATCTTCCTGTTAAAACCCAGGAAATATTTAAAATATTGAATTTAGATGCAGAAAAAATGGTTTGGGATGATGCAGCTGAATTTATCCCAGCAGGTCATGAAATTGCCAAAGCAAAACCAATTTTCTCCAAAATAGATGATGATGTGATTGAAAACCAGAAAGAAGAACTCTATAAAAATTTGAAGGATGAAACTATGAAGGATATAATTTCGATAGATGATTTTGGAAAGATGGATCTCAGAGTTGGGAAAATAGTAGGTGCAGAGAATGTTAAAGGTTCTAAAAATCTTTTAAAGCTCATGGTTGATATTGGTGCAAAGAAGATACAGGTTGTTGCGGGGGTTGCAAAAAAATATTCTCCTGAAGAGGTTTTAAACAGGAATGTAATTGTTCTTGTGAATCTAGAGCCTGCAAAATTATTTGGAATAAAATCTGAGGGTATGATACTTGCAACAGACGATAACATGAGTCTTTTGACGGCTGAAGGCGCTGATATTGGTGAACAAATAAAATGAATGAATCTGGACTCATAGCAAATGCCGAGAAGTTTCTGGACGGTATAAAGCATGAAAGAATAAATGCCGATGAAATTCCTGATTTTAAAACCTTCATGGAAATTTACCGGTATTTAAAGGATAACCTGGACAAACTTCAGGATCTAAGAGATACAATGGAGATTAAGGGTTATAAAGCCCCTTACAGGTCTATCCTTAGATATGGTCGGCAGTCCTCAATGGAGATGAAGGCTGACGACATGTACGACATAAGCCGTCATACCCATTACTTTAGAATGAAGGCAGCTGCAAAAAAGAACATCCTGGACAGGGTTAAATCAGCTATTGCATCCCATAAAATAGCATTAGGGCACCTTGAAGAATTTGCTATCATAAGCTGCAGTTCCTGCGGGAAGAAGTTCAGGGGCCATGAAATATCTTTCATTGCTTTCAAAGCATGTGAATGTGGGTGTAATGAATTTGAACTGAGTATAAATAAAGAAGGAGTTTACAGATTAAATATAATTAAGTACCTCCCTTTATCTGGGGAATACATGGTTCGAATGTCTGAATTATCCCCCTTAGGAAGGGATGCCTTTCGAAAAATAGTTCGTATCATAAAGCATGAAAAAAGAGGTATTGTTAAAACTCTTTCACTCGTCGTGAAAGTTTTAGAAGATGGAAAATGGGTTAGAAAAAGGGTTAACCTGGATGCCACAGATCAATTGAACTATGAAAAGGAAATTCGGCGTAAATATGGTTCCAATGCACGAATAGAATTCATGCAGGTTCACCGGAAAAAACCAGCTATTATTAATGATAAGCATGTTCAAACAGCTGTTTCAATTGCATATGTGAAACTTGCAGAACACAATGCCCGTGAAATCTTTGATACGGTGTTAAATAATTTTATAAGTAACAAAGAAAAGCTTTCATTTTATGATAACGCCCTTAAAACTGCCAAAAAACGTGCTAACAGAATAGCCGAAGATATCGATGACAAGGAAGATCTGACGAACGAACTCTTATATAAAATGCTTAAAGATGAAAAATTAATCAATGATAAAGGTAATAGAGATAAAGAACTTGAAAAAGATATAAAAATTAGAAGTAAGCTTGAAATAAGTCTCTTTGTTGATATGCCTCAAATTTTAATCCTCTGGGACATAATTAAGTATTATCTCTTAACTTCCTACGATCGAAGAAGCCGATATTCTGGACCGTTCCCAAACCTCAGACCCAGTCTGGATACAAATCAGATGAAGGCATTTGAAGACTTCGATGAATTTGTGGTCGGAATTTTGAGGGATTATTTAGCTGAAAATATTAAATACATTCCAAATATTAAATCAGTTGTATCCAAAAAGTTTGAAATAGAAAATAAAGTTAAAGGACTCCATGTTGCAATCAATACACCTGCTGCAGGGGCTGCTATATTGAATACAACAGGAAAACTATCCATTGAGGATTCAGCACATATATTTTCTGTTAATCCTGCCGAAGTTAGTAAAGAGGTCGAAAAATTCAAAACCTTTGGAAAACCACAAACGAAAAAGGCCAAAAAATTCCTTGAAATGGTAAAACGGTAAATTGACTTGACATTAATTAAGCTTTAAGTAAGCTTAGAATTATTTTTCATTGGGTTTATAGTTTCTTGTTGGGTTTATAGTTTCAGTAAAGATGGTCTCAGATGATTAGGAATAACTTTAAGGATTAAAAGTAAAAATTGAGTAAAATTGGATGAAAGATATAAATTTATTGTAAGGTGGTCTTTTGGGTAACGAAATTTACGTCAGCGAGCAACTTTCTTCAAGGAAAATAATGGAACTTCTCGATAAATACCCTGATCTTGAGAAAATAAGGTGTCCACAGAGCCTCTATTTGAGGATTTCAAAAAAATATTTGGAAGCACTTTCAGAACTTGGGATTGAAGTTGAGCCTGTAATACGTGTCGGCAGACCTAAAAAGTATACTGAAGAACCAGAAGCTATTCAAAAATTATTGGATGATGGTAAAAGCCCAAAAGAAATATCTGAAATCCTTAAAATTCCTCTTAAAACCGTTTATTATCTTAAAAATTCCAAACTTAAAAGGGGACGAAAATCAAAATATCCTCCCGAAACAGAGGAAAAAGTTAAAAAACTCTATGAAGATGGTGTTCCAACCCGGGAAATATCCCAAAAACTTGAAATTCCATTAAGGACTGTTTACTATTTTTTGAAGCGGTGATACGTTCATAGATTCTGTTTTTGCATTCCATATTATTTTATTACTTAAATTAACCTCCAAAACTGCATCAAAAATATATGTTGTTTAATATAATCATTTTATTAACTACACCCATTTCACGTCATTGGTTGTAAATACGTATCTATCTGAAAATGCAGGGTTAAAAACTGCGCTTGTCAAATTTTGGGTTCCAAAGGCTTCGCAGATACTTTTTCTTATATGATAATTTATACGGTCCCCTAAACAATTTTTATCAGATGGATTTTGGACAGATGGGCTTGAAGCCCAGATCTTGAGTTGAATTTTCGTCTTTTTGTAGGTGGAATTATATCCCTTGTTTGTGTAATCTATCCTGACAATTTTCACATTTGACTGGCTTGTAAGTCTTGGGTGTTCTGTTGTATATTTCTCAAAGGTTTCTTGGGGGTATACAGCAAAACTGCCCATGTTTGCCCCCTCAATGACACCGCTTCTTGCAGCAGCCATTGCAGTGTTTAGCTCCTGTGCATCTCCAGCTAAAAAGATAATAGAAACTGAAATTAAAAACATAAATCCAACCACCATTATGTATTCTATGGATAATTGGCCGTTATTATCAGTTTTTATACCCTTAAAGTTATTTATGTCCATCTAAACCACTCTCTAAACAAGAATCCATCTTTAACATCATTTTTACAATTTTATGGTAACTGAGTTATGATTATATGATAACTATCTCCAGTCTTTTCATTGGAAATTTTATAGGTCTTTTGAGGTTGCATTGTATATCCAAGTTCTCCCGATGACTCTGTACTGGAAATTACCTTTGGGATCACACAAGCCCTTCCAATCATTCCTTCCACTTCAACAAAAACTCCAGATGAATTCACAGTAACTCTATAATCCTTGCCATTAACAGCAGAGGGTAATGTTATTCTGGTTGAATGACCTTCTCCGCAGGAGTAGGCTGTATCAATTGTTTCAGCAACATTTTCCGCAATCATTCTTGCGTCCCCAAGTTCTTTTGCATCTTTCACCATGTCCATTCTATCTGAGGTTATGCCTACAACACTTTGCACCACTATTATGATTACGAACATCGAAAAGAGAAAATCTACACTTATTGCTCCACGACATTCCGTAATATTAATATAGTTGATTATATTACACTTCATAATATGAATTTAATTAGGAGTATTATATTAATATTTTACTCTTAATGAACATCAAAAAACTAAAAAGGAGGAATATTGCATGACTTTAGATAATAAAAATATAGAGATTAATGGAAGAATGGGGGCAATAACTGAAAGGGGAGTGTTTAAAGACGAAAAAATCAGACCCAATGAATACTTTGATTTGTTAGTTACATTTCAAAGCCACAATGAAAATTTTGAGGGGGAAGAACTTTTTGGCATTGAAGAAATAGAAATGGCATTACAAAGCAGGGAAATTACTTGCTATATAAAAGAGTCTGAATGTTTGAATGGGGTTCTGGTTGAGTTGAACATGGATCCAGTGACTGCAGCCATGAAAATTATGGATTCACCAACCAGATTCCTACATAAAATAATAATTATTAATAAAGTTGTGAGAACAAGAATGGATTATATTCTAGAGAAAGTAGTAGAACTTGCCATGAATAAAATGGCTGAAGATGATACTTTTGCCGTAAGATGTGATCTAATGGGAAGACGGCTCATAAAATCTGAAGAAGAACTTTTCAATATGGTTACTCAAGAGTTAATTGAAAAATTAAACTTTAAATGTGATGAAATAAATCCTGATTGGGTTGTTCAAATTGAGGTTATTGGTGAAAACACTGGGATAAGTGTTTTAAAACCCACAGAACTCTTTAAAAAGAGTCTAAATAATTTGGAAGGTTTTAAAGAAGATATTTATGGATCTGAGGAATCAATAAATGATTTGGATAATATAAATTTAAATAGTAAATTACTATCTGTATTCTTTATTTTGATGTTATCTTTTTTTACATTGTCTATGTAAGTTGAAAAGTTTTAATGTTTGAGTCTACATTCCTCAAATCTTTTTTTTGAAATGATTTTAATGATCAAGCCATTTTTGAAATTGATGGAGCTGAAATGATATTTCTTATAATGAAATAGTAATGTTAATTATTTTTACTATAGAAATATTATTTATACCAGTTTTACTCATATATATAAATAAGAAATGATTATTTAAGACGATGTTAAGGTCTTAATGATTTAGTTAAACGGTCTGTATTGAAATCAGTTAATAATCATTCAGTTAATAATCAATTAATGAACTAGTTGCATTACATTATCAATCAATTCTTGAGTGGAGGTGGAAACATTAAATCCACAAAAATCTTTAACCTGCTTGTAACATTTAAAGGCCACAAAAATGAAACAGTGGGCGTTGAACTTCTTGGAATTGAGGAAATAGAACTTGCACTTCAAAACGGAGACCCTGTTTACATTGAAGAAACTGAATTTATAAACGTTGTTTTGGTTAGGGTAGCTAACGATCCTTTGGATGCTGCAATGAAACTTATGGACACCCAGACAACAGTCATATCCAAGATCGTGCCCATAAATGAAGTTGTAAGAACAAGACCCGACTACATTGTAGAAAAAGTTATAATGCTTTCAGGTGAGAAGACAAACCCGAAGGAATCATTTGTTGTAAGATGTGATCTTAGGGGTAGAAAATACATAAAATCAGGAGAAGAGTTGATAGACACGGTTTCAGAGGAAATTGTTGAAAAACTGAATCTGAAACTTAATGAAAAAAATCCTGATTGGGTGGTTCAAATTGAGGTTGTTGGTGAAGATACGGGGGTCAGTGTTTTAAGGCCCGGTGAAATCTTTAAGAAAATTTAATAAAAAAACCAAGAAACATAAAAACCGATATCAATTACTGAAATAAGTAAACTGATTTTTATGTACACAATTATCTTTTTTTGTGGTGGCTTTTATAGGTTTGACGAGTTGGTTGAGTTTATTGAGGATGTTGGTGGAATCATCCTTAGAGAAGATCATTTCCAAGTAAGTAGGGGAGACTATTTTTTAGCTGAAGAAATTCGTGTAATACTTATTTTACCTAAAGATGAAATTAAATCCCTTAAATCGATTGCAAAAGATATAAAAGGGAGAATAGAAGATATAAAAATAGAAGATAGTCAAAAACGTGTTATGCAGTCGTATATTCCTGTTTATAATATTTTGTGCATTATTGGTGACTGGGTTTCCAAGGAAAATTTTGTAAATGTAATTGAATGTCCCTGTTCAGCCAGCATATATCCTGAACTGGATAACAGAATATGTATAGATGAACTTGAAAAAATACTGGATGACATGTGTACACTGGAAATTGCAGAATACAGGATGTACAATGGGAAAAAGGAATATCGCATTAAAGATGATTAAATAAGAGTAGATTCATTGAAAGAGCGTAAACCTATTAATCAGATTTATTAAAAATTATTTACAGTAAATATTTAAGTAAATTTAATATACCTCAAATAAGAGAAAGCACTAGAAGATCATAGAACAATATAACATAGAGAATTTATAATACAACTATTTCAGGAGAACTATGATGGTCAATTCTAATACAATCATCTTAGCAGGCGTTGTTGTGATTATATTGGGCATACTGCTTATATTCCTGGGAACAGCCCTCCAGATCACTTCAAAATCAGGGGGAACAGGAGAGGTTCAAGCAGGTGGAGTGGTCATGATAGGACCCATACCCATCATATTTGGGACAAACAAAAATATCACGACCATATCAATCGTTCTTGCAATTATTCTGATGGTTTTAGCTTACCTACTGTTTTATAGGTGGGGTTTTAGATAATTACAAACTTAAATAACAGATTTAGAATTTTAACATAATAAATATATATAGTTAAGAAAATAATTTTATAGAGTTTATTTTATGACAAAAAAGAGTTAAAAAAGATTAAATTAACTATTAAATTAACTTATTACATAATAATAAAAGATTATCAGATAGGAAAGTGATTCTATGAAAGTTTCAGTTGTTATTCCTGCTCTTAATGAAGAGGGAATTGTTGGGGAAACAGTTAAATCAATACCATTAAACAAACTAAATGATATGGGCCTTACTACAGAAATAATTGTTGTTGACAATGCGTCTACAGATAAAACTGCCCAGGAAGCTAATGATGCTGGTGCAAAGGTTGTTTATGAAGAACACAGGGGTTATGGGAATGCATATCTTCGTGGGTTTAAAGAGGCTACAGGAGATATAATTATTATGGGAGATGCCGATGGAACATATCCTCTTGAAATGATCCCTCAATTCATTGAATGTATACTGAATGATAATGTTGATTTTGTTATTGGCTCAAGATTTGACGGTGAAATACAGGATGGAGCTATGCCTGCTCTTCATAGATATATAGGAAATCCAATGTTCACAAAAATGCTGAACAAACTATTCCACTCTAACTTTTCAGACACTCACTGTGGAATGAGGGCAATCAAAACTGAAGCTCTCCAAAAATTGGATCTTAAATCTCCGGGAATGGAATTTGCAATTGAAATGGTGATTGAAGCATCTGTTAAAAATCTTAAAATTAAAGAAGTACCCATTGTTTATAGACAGAGGGGCGGAGGCAAAGCTAAATTGAACTCCTTCAAGGATGGGTGGAGACATTCTAAATATATGTTAAAAAGAAAATTCGGGGATATGTAAAATTTTATGTGTATCTTTGAGGTTTTCTCTGATTCCTCCATCTACTCAACTTATTCTATTTAGGAGTACTAAAATGAAAATAGCGTTTATCTATGATTCTGTTTATCCATGGGTTAAAGGAGGGGCTGAAAATCGTGTTTACCAACTAGCAAAGAGGCTTGTACTTAGGGGACATGAAGTTCACTGGTATGGTATGGGATGTTGGTGGACCGCGGAAAACCATGAAGATATTGAATTTGAGGGAATTCATCTTCACGGGGTCTGTAAACCTATAGAACTTTACTCAAATGGTAAAAGATCTATAAAAGAGGCTATTTATTTTGCTTTAAAACTTTTTAGCCCATTGATGAAGGAACGATTTGATGTTGTTGAATGTCAGGGGTTCCCGTTTTTTCCATGTTTCACAGCTAAGATACATGCTATTTTAGGGAGATCTACTCTTTTCATAACGCTCCATGAAGTTTGGGGTGATTACTGGTATGAATACCTGGGTAAGCTGGGAATATTTGGTAAAATAGTTGAAAAATTAACCTTATACTTGACAGACCGAATAATAACCGTTTCAGAGAAAACAAATAGGGATCTTCAGGCAATTCGGCTTTTAGATGGGAATGTTATTCCCAATGGCATAAATCTCAAGGAAATAAATTTTATCAAAAAATCGGATAAAAAATCGGATGTTATATTTGTAGGAAGACTCATAAAAGAGAAAAATGTAGATCTACTCGTAAAGGCCATTGATCTGGTTAGAAAAGAACTACCGGAGATCAAATGTTTAATAGTTGGAGATGGGCCAGAGCGGGAAAATCTGGAAAAAATGGTTTTAGATAGAAATTTAAGTACTAACATTGAGTTTACAGGATTTTTAGGAAATCATGATGATCTGATTTCATACATGAAATCGTCCAAGGTTTTTGTGCTCCCATCAACAAGGGAAGGCTTTGGAATTGTTGTTCTTGAGGCAAATGCGTGCGAATTACCAGTAGTTGTTGTAAAACATAAGATGAATGCCGCTTGTGATCTTATAAACAATGGTAAAAATGGTTTTGTTGTTGAACCTTCAGATAAGGACATGGCAGCGAAAATAATCCGAGGAATAAAAGATAAAGAAAAAATGAAACCCCACTGCGTTGATTTTGCAAGCCAATACGATTGGGATGATATTGTTGGGCTGCTGGAAAAACACTATGAAAAATCTTTAAATCGGTTGTAAACTTAGTTAATTGTTGAGTGAGTTTTAAATCCTTTGTAAACTTGAATAATTGTTGAGTGAGTTTTAAATCGTTGTAAATTTGAATATCATGACAGAATAAAACTAATTAAATCTAATATTACATGAATACAGATAAGTAAATTTGAATAATCATTGATTGAATAGGGATAAAAATGAAGATAATACAAACTCCAGTTCGATTTTATCCATTTATAGGTGGAGTTGAGAACTATGTACACTACCTTTCAAGGGAATTGGTAAAACTAGGGCATGATGTTGATGTAATATGTGCAAACGAGCCTGAATCAAAGAAGGAAGAGTCTATTGATGATATAAATGTTAAAAGACTTTCTTACATTGGTAAAGTTGCCAATACGAATATCACAATGGGTTTACCACTTGCACTTTTGAGAGAGGACTTTGATATAATTCACACTCATATCCCAACGCCTTGGAGTGCTGATTGGAGCTCCATATTCTCGAAAATAAAAAGAAAACCATTAGTTGTCACGTATCACAATGACATAATTGGCAATGGATTTGCAGATCACATTGCAGGTTTTTATAATTCAACAGCACTTAAATCCCTGCTAAAACAGGCGGATAAAATTATAATAACACAGCCCAATTATCTGAATTTTTCACCCTACTTGAAAGGTTACGCTGATAAAATTGAAGTGATCCCAAACGGGGTTGATGTTGAAACTTTCAAACCATTAGAATGTCAAAAAAGGGAAAACACAATATTCTTTTTAAGCCTTTTAGATGAATTTCATAAATATAAAGGACTTAACTATTTATTAAAAGCTCTTCAACTCATTAAAAATGAAATTCCAGATGTTAAACTTTTAGTAGGAGGTAAAGGTGTTCTTTTAGAGCACTACCAGAAAATGGTAAATTCATTGGGTTTGCAGGAAAACGTTGAATTTCACGGTTTTATTCCTGATGAACGACTAGTTGAATACTACAGTAGCGTTGATGTTTTTGTCTTGCCTTCTATTTCTTCAGTTCAGGAAGGTTTTGGTATCGTGGCTTTAGAGGCTTTAGCGTGTGAAACACCGGTTGTAAGCACAGAAATTGTGGGTGTGGCTGAAGATATTAAAAAAAGTAATGCTGGTCTAATTGTCGAGCCCAAAAACTCTACTGCACTTGCAGATGCAATAATCAAAATCTTAAAAAACAAGGATTTACAGAAGAAAATGGGATTCAATGGCCGAAAGCTCGTGAAGGATACTTACACATGGAAGGGTATTGCAGAGATGATGGAAAAGGTTTATAATGAATTATTGTGATATGATCTGTGTGAGGATTATTCCTTATTTTAAATTAAATAGATATTAAAATAAACAATAATAAGCAGACATTTTCTGTCTTTAAAATGGAAAATTAACAAGAAATAGTTATAACTTTAATTTATTATCAAATCTAACTTAAACGAATGTAGAGGAATCATTGGAAATGTTTAATAAAATAAAAAATATAAAAGCCAAAGAATGGTTAATGCTCATAGTTTCAATGTTATTTTTAACAGATATCCTTGTATTACTGAATATACCATTTTTAAGGGAGATAGAATCATTTTTATTTTTCACAATAATCCCTGGAGTTTTAATTCTTCAAATACTGCGCCTGAACAAGATGGAATTCTTAAAAAAGGCCGTATTATCAGTAGGGTTAAGTTTATTTTTCATGATATTTGCAGGTTTAATTTTAAACAGCTTTTATCCTATCTTAATGAAACCGTTGTCATTAAGTTCAGTGCTTATCTCTTTTAACATACTCTTAATAGCTTTAGCTATAATTGCATACATGAGAAATAAAGATGATTTCAATTTAGGGGATATGCTTAATTTTAACTTTCATCTGGGGGGCAAGTTAAAATCTCCTTTAATTTTTCCATTAATATTTCCGTTTATGGCAATTTTAGGAACATATCTAATGAACACCACCCAAAACAACATTATCCTAATGTTGATGCTGTTCATGATACCTTTATATTTGGTGGTGGTAGTTTATCTCAATGATAAAATTCATCCATCTACATATCCAATTGCAGTATGGTTAATAGGATTGAGCCTGCTTTTGATGTATGGTTTAACCTCATCATACACTATTGGAAGAGATGTGCATGGAGAGTTTTACTCTTTCCAGTTGGCCATGGCCAATTTGCACTGGAACATCTACGATTATTACAACCCTTACAATGCTTGCTTGAGCGTTACTATACTGCCGGTTGTCTACAATGTATTATCAAATATTGGCGGAGAATACATTTTCAAACTGTTCTATGGGATTATAGGTTCTGCAATACCTTTGATTGTTTACATTGTATCAAAAAAATATATAGGCAAAAAATACGCCTTCTTCGCAGCACTGCTCTTCGTGTTTCAACTATTCTTTGTTTCCATGTTAGGTGCTGTGAGACAGGAAATAGCCATGTTATTTTTCTTCCTTGCAGTGATGGTTTTATTCGATTCTGAGTTAGATAAGAAACTACCTAAAAAAGTTTTATTTTTGATCTTTACGTTCTCTCTAGTGGTATCCCATTACACCACAGCTTACGTTGCATTTATTCTCATGGCAGCAGTACTTTTAGTACCATTTTTAATGGGATTAATTAAGGAAAGAAAATTGGTATTTACCAACTTTGACCTCATTTTAATCTCCTTAGCATTCATAGCGGTATGGTACTTGCTCTTTGCAAAGGTTCAATTTACTGCAGGGGCACAGGTGGTCGGAGCAACAGCTGCAGCTGCAGCTACAGCAGGATCAAGTTCTGGACCTGCACAACCTTTAACCACCACAAGAGGAGCTTATGTTTTGGGAGTTTTAGGTATAGTGCTGAAATCGTTGCCCAACACAGTGAGTGTTGTTGTGCACGATATAATCTTTGCAACAATCATGGTGGGGCTTGGAACCGTAATATGGAAATATCGTTACTTTAAAGAGAAAATGGAAGTTGAATATCTCATGGGAGTAGCTGTATCAATGATATTACTGATTTTATTCGTGGCATTACCGTATATATCTATTGCATACGACGCTGCAAGGCTTTTCTTCCAGCTACTGATATTCATCGCCCCATTATTTGTTATTGGAGCAATAACTCTGGCTAAACTCATTAAAAAACCAAAATGGGATGTTATGATACTTTTGGTTTTACTCATAGCCCTATTCTCATGTGCCACATATATGCAGTACCATTTCCTGGGCATGCCTTATTCTTCAGAATATGATAGTAACGGGCTGGTACGTGATGAAACTTTTATCTACGGAAGTGAACTGACATCCGTGAGCTGGTTAAACTACAATAAAGTAACGGGTCTTAATGCTTATTCAGATGGAAGAGAATCTTCGAGATTTGCTCTGGTTTACGGTGCAGGAGATCAAAATTTCAAAAACTCCTTCATTGTACTGAACAGCTCTTTCTTTGCATGGAACAAAACTATAAATTCAGGATACATTTACATGGGGCATTTTAATGTAAATGATAATAAAACCCTGGAAATATATGATGACATATCTGTGCAAGATATTAATGGATATTCCAAATTATTCATGGGAAAATATCGTATATACGATAATGGGGGAAGTCAGATATGGATGTGATGATGAGGAGGAAGAAAACCAGTAACAAACAAAAAAATCCCCGCATACTGTTTGTTCATCACACAGCCATGTGGTATAGAAAGCCGTTCTTTAAAAGTTTAAGCCAACTTTGCAATGTTGAATTTGTTTTCAACAATGTGGAGCGTTATAACACCACCTACGACACAGATCTATCCCATGAAATTGAAGGGCTTGAAGATGTTAATTACAGTGTGAAAAGGAACTATCTTGGCATATCATTTGGTACGATAAAAAAAACCCTTGGAGATTATGATATTTTCGTTGGAGGAAGCTGGGATACTTTTGCAGATGTTGTAGAGACACTTTTTGAGTTTATAATTGTTAAGATCAGAAGAAAACCTTTCATACTTTGGAGGGAAGACTGGGACTGGAACGTGCAATCTTTCAAGAGGAAGATGGTCAAACGTTTAGCAAGATTTTTAGGGAAAAATGTTGATGCAATCCTTGTGCCGGGCTCTAAACACATGAAATTTTTTGTATCACTGGATGTTTCACCTGATAAAATATTTATAATGCCTAACGTTAGCAGCATTAAGATGAAACTTAATGACTATAAAAACAGAGATAATTTAAGGCAAGAATTTGAGTTAAAGGATAAAAAAGTTGTTCTCTACGTTGGCAGGTTAATAGATCTAAAGGGTGTTGGCTACCTAATTAAGGCCTTCCGTAAACTTGCAGATAAAAAGGATGATGCGGTTCTTTTCATTGTTGGAGAAGGAGACTGTAAAAAAGAGCTTGAAAAACTCGCATGGGATCTAAAAATTCAAGATAAAGTCCATTTCACAGGAAACATAAATAATGAACTCCTTGGAGGATACTATTTAATCGCCAATGTTTTTGTACTGCCCTCCATAACAACTTACTACGCAGATGCATGTCCCCTTGTTGTAAATGAAGCAATGTACTTCGGAAAACCTGTTATAACAAGTGATGCAGTTGGTACGACCTTCATGATAAAAAATGGTGAAAATGGATACGTCTTCCCAGAAAAAGACATTGATGCTCTTTACGAGGCCATGGAAAAAATATTGTCGGATCCAGTTTTGGAGGAGAAAATGGGTGAAAATTCCTCAAAACTCATAGAGAAAAGTTTCACCTATAAAAATATGGTTAATGGCTTTGAAAGGGCTCTGGAATATGTGGGTAAATAGTTTATTGGTTAATTTTAAATAGTTTAAGTTGGCTAATTGTGTGCTGCCACTATAAAAAACTCTTTTTATTTCCATATTTTAATCTTTCATATTACGTTAATTACTTTATATTCTATTTTTTATATTTCCTATTTTAATATTCTTAATAATGTCATGTTCCTTTAATTGTCCTTAAGATTTTTTTAATTAACAGCATCAGATTTATTTTCATGATCTGAGCAATGTACAAGGGAAGATGTGAGTAATAGAACTTTTGATGTGTTTTAAGAAATTTCAGGGAGGTGCTGATTTCAGAGAAGGTTCTCCTAATTAAATTCTTTTTCTTCCGAGAAACACTGGTTTTATGCCATATTTTTGAGTTTAAATTTGACACTACCTTATAGCCACACTCTCGGAGTTTTATGCACAGGTCGATATCTTCCATTCCAAAGAAAAGCTCTTTATTCAATAATTTTATTGGAATATCACGGGTTTTCATCATCAAAGCCGCCCCTGAAACCCAGTCACACTCCAAAATGCCTTTATACTTTTCTGCAGGATTTACATCAGATAAATCATAGTAACCCGGGAAATTGGATAGATCCACAACTCCTCCAATGTTGGATGCCATATCAGTTCTGCCGTTAGTATCATAATAATAAATTTTTGGACCAACAACGCCTATTTCAGCACTGCTTTCTGCTGTTTTGACCAGTTCTGTAAGGAAATTTTTGTCAACAACAGTGTCGTTGTTTAAAAGTAGGGTGTAATCTTGGTTTAATGATCTAAGGGCGTACCTTATACCAATGTTGTTTCCCTCAGCAAACCCGTAGTTTTTAGTATTTTTTATGAGTATCATGTTCTTATTTGGATGTAACTCTGTTTTAGGTAAAGCTGTTTTACAAGCCCCATTAAAGGCTTCAGATTCTTCTGTGCTGTATTCTGTGATTTTTATGGGTTTGTTTTTTGTTTGGTATGTGTAGAATTTTGATTGGGGTTTTAGGGTTCCTTGGCAGTATTCTTTTATTTTTTGGATGGAGTCATCTGTTGATGCGTTATCTACAAGTATTACTTGGTAGTTTGGGTAGTTTATTTGGTATAATGATTCCAGGCATTCAATTGTATCCTCCCAACCATTCCAATTCAGAATAATAACAGCAACCCTAGGCACATCATCACTAAAACTCATAAAATTCTCTCCCCAAAAAATTTTTTATCTACAAATTTTTATACAACATTCAATTTTAATTCAAATTTTATATTTTTTTATCTTATATTCTTGAATGAAATGGTCATAATAAACTTTTCAAACCCAACTGATAATTCAAATGGATCTATCTTTAAGATTTGAACAAACTGCAAATAATTTTTTTGTATGATTTAAGGATTAATTTAGTGTAATCCCACGTTTTCATAGTGTTACGCTTTAATAAACTTCCAAAAACGACAAACATTCCTTCTTTTATGAGAACGAAACTGTAAAAAACTTTTTCTTTTGATGTTCCGTATCTCAAAACATTTTCGGTGGTATTTTTTGTACTTAAAACAGTCATCCTATTTATCACATCTCTTTTTGTGATAGATTTACCTCTCTTATGATAAACTATTGACTCTGGAACAAATTTGGCTTTCCATCCGAATTTATGGGATCGCATTGATAATTCTGCATCTTCCCCAAGGGTTATGAAACTTTCATCAAGCAAACCCACTTCTTTAAGCATGTGACTTTTGTAGAGGGCTGCAGCAGCCATGGCACCAACAACATCTTTCTTGTGGTCGTACTGGTTTTTATCAATTTCTCCATGCCCCCTATCTACGATTCTTCCCCATTTAATGATATGACCCGTAGAATCTATTATCTCTGTATCATATGCATTTAACAGTTTTGAACCTGCAATTCCAATTTTTGGTTCCTTTTCTGACGCATTTATCAATTCAGTAATGAAATTCTTATCTGCCAATGTGTCGTTATTTAAAAGAAGAACGTAGTCAACTTGAATTTTTTCAAGTGCAAATTGCATCCCTATATTGTTTCCACCTGCAAATCCATGGTTATCAAAATTTTTTATTAATATTAAATTTTTATCTGGTTTAAAATTATGTGATTCGAAAATTTCAAGGTTTTTAACTTCCTTTTCTGTATATTCTGTGATTTTTATGGGTTTGTTTTTTGTTTGGTATGTGTAGAATTTTGATTGGGGTTTTAGGGTTCCTTGGCAGTACTTTCTTATCTCCTGGATGGAGTCATCTGTTGATGCGTTATCTATGAGTATTACTTGGTAGTTTGGGTAGTTTATTTGGTATAATGATTCCAGGCATTCAATTGTATCCTCCCAACCATTCCAATTCAGAATAATAACAGCAACCCTAGGCACATCATCACTAAAACTCATAAAATTCTCACCAACTTCATCAAACGATTAATAGCATTAATTTTAGTATGTAACATAATAAAATCTCAAAGGAAACAGTAGTCTTACTTTAAGAATATTTTTAGTTGAGTATATCCATTATATCCAGTACTTACAGATTACCTGCTCACATTACATTTAGATTAAAAATTCATTTAAAAACATTCCTGAAATCATTTATTGAATAGATCCACTAATTGTATCTATTTAAAGCATTTTCCAGATGTTTTTCCAATCTTTTACCCGCATGTTCAAGTGTCCAAAAACCTCTAACAAGTTTGATACCATTGTCACCCATTTCATCTCTTTTGGCATCGTTTGAGAGAAGTTCAGTGGTTGCTTGGGCAAATGTGGATTCATCTCTTTCTGTGAGCAGCCCTGTTTTATTATGGATAACACTTTCCCTTACTCCTCCCTCTTTTATACCAACAACAGGTGTACCGCATGCCATAGATTCCAGAGGAACCAGTCCAAATGGTTCAAGGTGAGGGGCATACAAAACAAGTTTTGCATGATTGTAAAGTTTCACCAATTCTGCATCTTCAATCATATCTTTTATTTCTAGTTCAACAGATCTTTTACAAGCGAGATCTTTAAGATAATTGATCCATTTTGTTTCTGATGAATTGGAAACTATAACTAATTTAGGCCTTATTTTTGGTTTAACAAGTGCTAGGGAATTAATTAAGAAATCATAACCTTTAGCGGGTTTGCATGTTCCAACAGACATTACAAAATTTTCTTTAGACTTAGTTTCAGATGTCTTGAGGGGTTTAAATAGTTCTGTATCCACTCCAAGGTATGAAACAAATGAATCAAGCCCGTAATTTCTCAGCAAAGATTCCCTTGAAAAATAAGAATTGGAAATGATATACTTTGAGAATGAAGCGTTGTAACTATCAATTTTGGTTTCAAGCATCACAGCATACTTAAATTTCAATCTTCCAACCAAACTCTTCAATCCCTTTTTTTTAGTTTCTGCTCTGTCCTCCACAACTTTCAGTATGGCATCGTGGTACCTTGAAGGTTGGGGACAATAATATACAGTAGGCTTTTTAATGTATCTCAAAAAAAATGGAGACAAGGTGTACATGTCCTGTTCACTGAAAACTACATCATAATCCTGATTGTTGATATGTTCAGCAATTCTCCGCTGTGTTTTTTCATCATCATTTGGAGAAGACTTGACTGATAGGAGATACCTGAAATTAGATAATTTGGAACCAAAAAAACTTTTTTTAATAGGAAATATAGTTACGGTAGATGCAACATTTTTAAGGGGTAAATACTCTTCATTTGCTGTTGAAGGCACAAAAACATCTACTGTATGTCCTTTCTTTGTAAGGTAATTAATGTATCCATATAATGCCCTTTTTGCCCCACCTGAGGGTAAATTATGGAATACTGCTATTTTCATGTGATCCTGCATTTTATTCCTCTTTAAACAATATTAAATCATTGAATTTATCTTCCAAATAAATACTTAATCATTTTTTTAAATATTAATTCGATTCAACCAAATCTGAATATATTTCTGAAGTTTTTTTCGCGACAGCTTTCCAACTGGTTTTTTCGTAGAACTCACTACATTTTGATTTTAGATAATCCTGTTTTGTTTTATTATTTAATAAATCCTTTATTTTTTCAACCAATTCCTCTTTATTATCCTGTTCAAATAGTTCTATGCATCCATATTCATCTTTTATTTCCTTAAAATATTCCAGATCAGATGCTATGGTTGGAATGTTGTAACTTAAAGCCATATGAAAAGAACCGGATGTAATTATCCATTTGTATGGAAAGAGGGCAATATCAGTTGAATTAAAAACTACTGGAAGATCTTCGTCTTTGATATAGTCAAGGAATATAACCCGATTTTCCAGACCAAGTTCAGATGATCTTTGCTTTAAAAAGTTGTAGTACTTTTTATGTTCAGCTATTCTTGCTTCACCAGCTACAAGAAGTACGACATCATCATCTAAAGAATTTAAAATATCAATAACAAGATCATGTCCTTTATTTTTATGAACAAAACCGAATATCGTTAAAACTTTTTTATTAGATAAACCTAAACTCATTTTTGCATCGTTTTTATCCAAAAAAACGCCTTCAGGAGTTCCATGGGGCATCAAAACAAATTTTTCACATGGAGTACCATTTTTTATCATAAAATCTGCCATTTTCTTGTTGTGAACTATTATTTTATCTGAAAGGTTGATGAATTTCAGTGTTAATTTATCCAAGAAAGAATCCAGAACAAATTCATGGACAGTTATAACGATTTTGTTTCTTTTCCAAAATTTCAATAGGAATATCATTAGGGGGATGTAATTAATGAAAGTAGGTAAATAAGGTACAAATCCAAAAAGTCCTGGCTGGTATTGTATATGTGTTATTTCAGATTTTTGGATTTCCTTAACTATTTTTAAAAAGGGCATAGGACTTTTTGAATTCTGCTGAGTAATAGGATGCACTTTAATTTCAATATCCTTGAAGTTTTTCATTTCCTCCACTAAAAAGTTGGAATAAGTTGCTATTCCACACTTTATGTGCCATGTTGTGATGAAGTTAACTGGTATCATTGTGTTCTTCCTGAAAGCAGATAATCCATTTAATTTTTCTATTTTATAAATAATAATTTTTAAAACTAATCTTGTTTCAATTTATAGGTACTCATAACCATATTTCCTAGATTATATTAAAGATATATCCAATATACATTATTAACTTGATGAGAAATATAGAATTAACTTCAATTGTTTAGATGTTATCAAGTTACAAAGCTTTCAATTCATCACTTTTAGAGGTATTAAATGATAAAAGTAATTTTCACAACTCACCAAACCGGTTTTAATATTTGTGGTGGCGCAGAAATTCAAATGATAAAAACCATGGAATCTCTCAACAAATTGTATAATGACCAGATAAAGGTCAATTTATTTGATCCGTGGCATGATAATATGGATGATTACGATGTGATACATATATTCAACCCAATGGCATTTCCATGTGAAGCTCTTAGAATTGCCCAATATTCCAAAGAAAAAGGTTTAAAAGTGATTATTTCATCAATTTACTATAGTTATTTACCAAAAGAAGAAAAATCTATATTAAAAAATATTTTTGACCATTTTATAAATATATTGTCCCGTTTTAAACTTTATATTTCCACTTTTAAATCCTTTGAATATCTTGACAGATATAAAGATGTTGAAAAGGCGTTTTTAGAGGCAGATAAAATACTTCCAAACACTGTTGTGGAACTTGGGGGCTTGTTGAACAAATTTTCCAAGGTTCCCAAAGATAAATATGAATTGGTACCTAATGCTGCAGATTCAAAATTTAAAAATGGAAATGCCAAAGTATTTAAAGACAAATATGGTATGGAAGACTTTATATTATTTGTAGGAAGGATTGAAACTCGAAAAAATGTTCTTGGATTGATAAATGCTTTTGTTGAAAGTGGCCTAAAAACTAAACTCATAATAATTGGTAAAATACATGAAAAAGATTATTATGAGCATTGCAAAGAAAATGCCAATGAAAATGTTATATTTATTCCTCCAATTAAAAACGATTCTGAATTACTAGCTTCTGCTTACAAAGCTGCTAAAGTTCTTGCACTGCCAAGTTTCTACGAAACACCAGGTTTGGCTGCATTAGAAGCTGGTTTATCAGGTTCAAATATTGTAATAACCGAATTTGGCGGTACTAAGGATTATTTTGAGGATTATGTTTGGTATGTGGATCCTGAAAATGAAGAAAGTATTAAAAATGCGTTAATTAATGCTTATAAAACTTCAAAAACAGATAAATTAAGTAAACATATTGAAAACAACTACACCTGGGAAAAAGTTGCAGAAAAGATGCTAAATATATACAAAAGTTAATTTATGGGTTGATTGTATGAAATTTGATGAATTCTCTGACGAGCCTTTATTATCAGTAATTATCTTGAATTATAAAAACGCCAAATTAACTGCAGAATGTGTGAAACATTTAGATAAATCAGTTAAAAAAGCCAAAATTAATGCACAGATCATTGTTGTAGACAACAGTGCCGATAAAACTTCTGAAGAACTTAAAAAGCTTTTACCTGATTATGTTGAAATTATTGAAAATGAAGAAAACTTGGGATTTTCGAAAGCTAATAATCAAGGATTGAAGATTAGTCAAGGTAAATATGTAC
Organism: Methanobacterium paludis; assembly: GCF_000214725.1. NCBI lineage: Archaea > Methanobacteriati > Methanobacteriota > Methanobacteria > Methanobacteriales > Methanobacteriaceae > Methanobacterium > Methanobacterium paludis. The sequence goes on from NC_015574.1 coordinate 1,027,132, forward strand.
TTCTATTAAATAACGATGCTTTTGTTAATGTAAATTGTTTAGAAAAAGGAATTAAATACTTAGAAAACATGGAATGTCCTGGAATTTGGGCACCAAGTTTGATTGGTGAAAATGGTGATTTACAAGGTTCAACAGCCCGATTTCCTTCTTTAAAAGATTTAATTGGTGAGTATTTTTTATTTAGACATTATAATGTTTATGAAGACTTTTTACAGTGGAAAGAACCTAAAGAAGTTGACATGGTTATAGGTGCATTCATGTTGATGGAAAAAAAATTAGTGGACAAAGTAGGGCTCTTAGATGAAAATTTCTTTTTCAATGCTGAAGATGTTGATTACTGTAAGAGGGTTCATGATTCAGGTTTTCCAGTTATTTATGATCCAAGAGTTAGTATAACACATATTGGAGGAGCTTCTCAAGAAGATAAATGGTTTAAAGATCCGTATTTACATAAAACCCGTATCATATACTCTTATAAACATTATAACTTTTTTGAGGCTTTTCTATCAGAAATAACAATTAAATTGGGCTTAATATTCCGAAAATTTTTATGGTGGCTACACAAATGTTAAAAAAAGTCAACAATAATATTTCTGTTGTAATACATACGTTCAATGAGGAAAAAAATATAAGAAATTGCCTTGAAACTGTTAAATGGGCAGATGAGATAATTTTAGTTGATATGTATAGTAAAGATAAGACTGTGGATATCGCAAAGGAGTACACTGATAAAATATACTTCTTTAAGAATGTGGGATACGCTGATCCTGCAAGACAGTTTTCTCTAGAAAAAACAACTAATAAATGGGTTTTGAGTGTTGATGCTGATGAAATTGTGCCTTTAAGCCTAAAAAAATGTTTAATAAAAATTAAAGATGATGATGCCGCAGATGTTGTTTATATACCCCACAAAAATTACTTTGCAGGAATTTTGATAAAGGGTTTAGGGTGGGGTCCACTACAAAGTTTACATCCTCGATTTTTCAAAAAAGAATTTTTCAGTTTCAGTGGCGAAATACATAATTTTTCTAAAATAAAAGAAGGTGCGAGGATACATAAAATAGAAAACCCCGAAGATGGATTTGTTCATTTTAGTTATAAGGACGTGGAACATTTCATTGAAAAATTAAACAGATATACAACTATTGAAGCTAAGAAACTCTTTGAAGCTGGTGAAGATATTAAATTGAGACATATGGCTATGAGGGTTTTAAGTGAGTTTAGATGGAGATATCTGAACCATAAAGGATATAAAGATGGTTTCATGGGATTTTCTATAAGCCTTTTAATGGGAATGTATCGTTTAGTTACTTATACTAAATTGAAACTGATGAGGATGTACAATTCTCCAAACACCCGGGGAAAAATAGAAGAAAAATATCAGAAAATAGCTGATGAAATTATAACAGAATATGAAGTTTAAATTCCATTTTTTTAAATAAGAATGGTGAGAATAGGATATGATGTCATTTAAATGGTAATTATTCTACTTTTTTTCTTTTGATTAATTGTCTGAAAATATCTTTATCTTCTTCTGAAAATCCTTTTAAAAGAATCATGGCCACAAAATAGATTACTGCACCTATTATTATTTCAACAAATAAGTTCAATTTGGTGAAATATATGAAAAGTCCCATGATAATGCTTGCTAAAATGGGTTTTGTCAAAACTTCATTATAACTGATTTTGCAGAATGATCTTGAAAGGGTGTAGAAACATAATATAAATATACTAAATTCTGTTATTAAAGTTACTACCGAAGCTCCGATGTAGCTGAACTTTGGAATCAACACAAGGTTCAAGGCTATATTTAAAACCATTGAAACAAAGGTTATTTTAAGAAGAAGGTTTTGTCTGTTCATTGCAGGGATCATTGAACCAAATACATAATTTAAAAATGTTATTGGAATGGTCCAGATCAGTATCTGTAGTATGAGTATTGACGGTAAATATTCAATGCTGTATATCAGTAATATGATTGGTTTTGCTAGAAGCATTGTTCCAACTGCAATTGGAAGAGATATCATTGTTAAATATTTGAAAGATTTTTTGTATGAAAATTTGAGCGAATCTTTTGATGAAACAAAGAAACTTGAAAATACAGGGAAAACTGCAGAAGAGAATACTCCTGGAAGGAACAATAAGGCTACCATTAGATTATATGATGCACTGTACCATCCTACGATAACATTACCTTTCATAGCTGAAAGCATTACTGTATCCACTTTAAAAGCAATTACTGAAAATATTGATATTACAGATAAAGGGATTGCTAACATTATTGTGGGTTTCCAGAAACTTAGGTCTATCTTCATTTTAGGTAGAGAATATTTCCATGCATAGATGATTAGACAGTAAACTAAAAGAATGAATCCTGTAACTAGATAGATGGATGCAAAGGCTATTATTCCTAACGCATAAAATATAACAAATAAAATTCCTGCAAATGAAAATATGCTATTTATAATATTTCCTAAGGCCTGATACTCCATATCTTCGTGGGCTTGAAATATCGAGAAGAATACTCCAGAAATTGCTCCAAATAAATAGGAAAGTGTTATAATGTAAATAACATTACTAACAAGTGGAGGATAACCCATTATAAAAACAGTTAATCCTATAAGTCCAAATGTTAAAAAGGTTAAGATTACTCTTAGTACCGCAGTATTAGTTAGATATTTATTTGCTAATGCTGTATCTCGTGAAACTTCTCTTATTGTTAATGTACTCAAACCCATGTCTGTAAAAACAGCAAAAATGCCTGTAAGTGCAAGCGCGGTTGATAAAATTCCAAACCCATCTGCACCTAAATATCGTGCTGTGTACATCGTACCAAAAAATCCTAAGATATAACTCAAAATTTGAGATATAAATAATACAGTAGTGTTTTTGGCGATTTTACGTACGGTACTCATAGTTTACATCCTTTAAGGAGTAATTTTATGTTGATAACTGCTTTTTTCTATAATATGTTTAATTATAAGTTACTGTTTTTAATGTTCGTAAATATAATTAGAAATTTAAGATTAGTATCCTAGATACGCATTATTTAGCTTTTACTCCACCAGCAAACCATCGAACAGTTTCCCTTAATTCATCTTTAAACTTATCTTCCGGTTCAAATCCAAAGGATTTAGCCTTTGAAACATCTGCAAGTGAATGTTTTATATCTCCCGTCCTTGGATCTTCATAAACAGGTTCAACTTCAGTTTCCATAACCTCGTTTATAACCTTGACAAGTTCATTAATGGTTGTTTTCTTGCCGTGGCCTATGTTAAAAATACCAGTCTTGTTGGACTCACATACTTTGATATTGGCATCAACAACGTTTTTTATGTATATGAAGTCCCTGCTCTGCTCCCCATCGCTGTAGATAACTGGTCTTTCACCTTTTAATATTTTGTCTATGAAGTTGGGTATTGCGGCGGCGTACTGGGAGTTAGGGTCCTGTCTCTGTCCGAAAACATTGAAGTATCTTAAAGCTGCTGTTTGCAGGCCGTATAAATCTGTAAAGGTGTTGCAGTAGAGTTCTCCTGTTGCCTTGGTGACAGCGTATGGTGACATTGGTTTTAGGGGTTCATCTTCTTTGAGTGGCATGTTCTGTGAATCACCGTAAACTGCAGATGATGAGGCTAAAACAACTTTTTTAACATCAGTATCCTTTGCAGCCACAAGAACCTTCAAAGTACCTGTAATATTGATTCTGTTGCATTTTACAGGGTCTTCAACACTTTTAGGAACACTTGCCATTGCTGCTTCATGGAATATATAATCTTTATCATCGAATATTGATTTAAGGTTTAATTCCGTTATATCTCCTTTTATAAAGTCGATGTTCTCCGTTTCAAGATGTTTGATGTTATCAAGTTTTCCAGCGGACATGTCGTCGATTATTGTGACTTCATTATTCTCAATTAAACCTTCTGTGATGTGTGATCCTATGAATCCCAGACCACCTGTTACAACTACCTTTTTGTCCTTCATTCTACTTTTCTCCACTTTATTGCAAGTTTATAAAGATTTTAAATATAAATATTTTTAATAAATAACCAATTACAAATGAATCTTTTTTTATAATTAATTCTATTTATAAAATAATTCTGTTTATAATAGTTGAATAAGTAATTAATTTTGGATATAATTTTGAATAAGTAATTTAACTAACTTTTATTTTATAATTAACTCTTTCAGATTATTTAAAATGGTTTATAAATTAACCTTAGAATTAATAAAATTTTTAATAAATTTTTTTAATAAAAATCCATGATAATTTTAATCTGAATTAATTGAATTTAATTGAGTTCACCATTATGATAGATGCCTATTTTATAAAAATTTAATCAATTATCATATAATCCTTAATAAATAACATGAAAATGTTTCTTAAACAATTAAAAAATAATTAAGAAACATTTACTGGCAGATCGAGAGATCTGTAAACATTTTTTTCATCTGGAAGTTTGTAAAGGAAGAAATCCAGCTTATTGATGCCTGTTTGAGATGCGGTGAATTCGTAGGGTATTTCTATTTTTTCATTGTTTTGCAGGGTTATATTTTTCTCGAATACACTGTTGTTGTTGTTTTTAACGACAACTTGATAAAAAGTATTTTTATATTCATGGTTTACTATGCCTATCGTTAAATTACTTGTTTCACCAATATTCATGCTGGTTGAGTAGTTTCCTGCCTTCCCATTTTCTCCAAGTATGTAGAATTCTGTGAATGTTTCATTTGGTGCTGGGTTAACTATGATGTAAATGGTTGCTGAAACTGCTATAATAATTATAATGGCTAGTAATATTGAAACAATTTTATCCAATTTCATAATGAACACCTATAGGTTATATTCCTTAAATTTTATTCCTCAAATTTTTACTTTAATGTTTTAAAACATAATTTTTATAAAGATAGATTATACTTTGGAAATTATAAAGTGGACTGTTCTTTTTATGAATTATCTTAATTTTGTTGATTGTAATCTAATTAAAATATACTTTATCGTTATTTCTCAAAATAAATTTTCCTGAAATGGTTCTTACATTTCTCCCGAAAACTTTATATAACAAAATATAATACTTAATGTTAGCGGAAGAAGGTTTCCGTATTCCGATAATATTAAAATCTAAAATTATTGAGATTAAAAAAAAACGGCTACATTATTAATACTAAATATTTTATCTTAATTTATTTTATCTTAATTTAAAAAGATGAAAGTAAAAACATTTATATATTTAGCTGACAATGGTTTTATCATGATTATTCATGCTAATGTTTTGTATACCTTGATAAGTTACATACTGGCTATAGGTTCTGCAGTAATTGTTGGGTTAATTTTAAGACTCCCCCTGCTTCCTGAGAAGCCTATGAGACAATCTTGGACTATAAGCGTAATTTTTCCAACGGCAGTACTTGCATTGGGCTTTACAGCCATGGTATTCGGACTTGGATACGAGGGAACAGGATACCATGGAATGTACATAGGAATTGCAGTGGGAGTGCTCACAGCACTATTTTCTAAATTCCTCTTGGAAAAAATCACCCCAAAACCTCAATCGGAGGAAGCACATGAATGAATTAATTGGAATCGCAATTGCAGCTGTACTTTCATGGATCAACTTCGTACTCATAGACACCTGGATGGGTCTGCCAGAATCTCCAGGTGTTAAAGGAGCAGAAGCAATAGGTAGATCTGTTAAAAAAAGAGGTGGAGATCTCGCAGGAGGTTTTTTCCAGGGAAACATCGTATGTTCTCCTGATGCATCTGCAGGAACATTGTTGGCATCCATAGCATGCTATGCTATAGGGACCCCTGAAGGAGGATTTATAGCTGTTGCACTCGTATACTTTGGTAACAGGATATGTGCAGACCCAGGATATGCAGGTACAACCGGTGCACTTAGTATAACTTGTATAATTGCAGCAACATCTTTAATTGGATTAACACCTGCTGAATTTGTAGTGGGAATGTTAATTGCAATAGTTACAATCCAGGGACTGTACCATCAGACAGCTTCAAAATTGCTTGGGAAAATTGCTAAGAAAATGGGAAGGTACACCGATATTACCTGAAGATACATGTAAATATAGTAAATACAGATTAACTAAAAAATATTCCTTATGCAACCTAATGCAAATATAAACGTAACGTTAACTTAAAGTTAACTTAATACAAACATAACCTAAACTAACTAAGCTTATGTACGCGTAAGCCAAAATATCGCATATTTTGTTGTATTAATGGTGAACATAAAATTAGAAAAATTTCACATAAATCTGATAAAAGGTAGATAATCATGTTGATCGAGATCGTAGGCATCATAATTTTGCTGATGGCCATAAGAACTCTCTTTGCACGAGGTAGGGCTGAAAGAATGCTTTATTTAAATGCAATGAGTTTCGGAATCTCTGCTATCATAGCACTCTACATCCAGACACCGTTTGGTGCCATAATGGCTATAACTTACTTTGTGACTGCTACATTAAGCTCAAATGCAATAGCATACTCAATTGGAAGGGTAAAAGAAGAAATCATATTGGACTGATCGGTGAGATGATTATGAAATACACTGTAACAAATGGAAAGTACAAGATTGATAATGCAATAGACAATAAAATGGCTAATGCAATAAATCAGATGGTGAGATGATGTATCCCGTTCTAGATCTCATAAATATAACAACAGTATCTGCAGCTGTTGCATTCATTGGAGCAGCAGGCATAATAATGCTTCCAAAACCTATTGATAAAGTCATAATGTTTGCACTTCTTCAAGGAGGATTTATAGGTATGGTGGTAGCTGCAAAATACCTCGATGTTGCAATGGTGGCCGCAATATTTGACCCAGTTTCAACTGTTATTTTCTTAATAGCAATCATAAAATTGAATGAAATTAGAGAGAAAAAACAAAAATCCCAGGAGGAAGGGGTCATTGCTTGATTTATATATATGGTTCTATACAGGCTGTGCCCTTGTCATCATAGGATGTTTAGGTACAGTTATAGGTCCTGGGGTAAAAGATCCAATAATAAGAACTTTAAACACAGAAATACCTGCTGTGGGTGTATCCATGATATTTTTGACCTACAACGATACAATTGCACTTTTAACTTACATCGCAGCCACAGTTCTAATAACAATGGTTCTTTTAAGGGCTGTTGTAAGGCTTGAAGAGATGGGGGCAGAACTTTGAAGAGTCTGGGCAGAATTTGGAACTCTCTTGCGAATCCAAAAAGTATTCCAAGAGTTTATGCTGCAATTTTGGGAATCATCCTTATTGCAGGATTCATAATACCTCTTGCACTTAACGATCAGCAATTATACCCGAAACCAGCTCCACAATCAGAGGTAGCTGCTCAAAACCCGCTGGCACCTTATGATAGGGGAGGAACTCCTTTTGTTGAGAAAGGAACTGTAAAAGCGCAGTACCCTCAATTTTCACCTGCAATAGGACAAGTAACAGCTTATCTATCTCCTATAGCAATATGGGTGAAAAGTACAACACGTTACTTTGGTACATCCATTTATTCATCTCCTGGTGGTTTAATAGATGAGATCTTATACTACACACGTGGATTCGACACAGTTCTTGAGTCAACCATACTGATGATGGCGTTCACCATAGCATCATGGGTTGCAATCCACTTCACAATGAGGAGGGAAGAAGATTGATAGTTCCAGATGTTGTATCGCCCCTTGTGGTTGCAATTTACACACCTGCAATAATAGTTGGTCTAATTGCAGCTTTGATAGGTCTTTTAGGAATATCATTCGAGAAAAATGACCTGCAAGTTCTTATATTAACAGATCTTGTTGGTATAGCAATGCTGATCATTGTTGCTGCTGTTGGAACCGACCTTGCAGAATCATTAATATTACCTGGCTTGGTTGTTGAACTGGCAGAGATACTTGCGATATCAGAGATACTTATGAGCAGAGAGATGAGAAAGATCGGGAAACCCGTTGCACTTATACCATTTCCAATGCACTTCGATATGGAGATTCTGGATACGGCCCCTGTGTTCATTGCTATAATGTTAATTACATTCGGAGCATTTCAGAGTGGATTTACTGGAGGAGCAGTTGCAGGTGGAGGAATACTTTTCTACGTGATTTCAAGAGTAATAAGGGGAGTTCCAAAAGGTTTGTGGGAAGGTATTGCTGGAGCATCGGGTATAGCATGGTGCTTATGGCTTGCAGGATTCATGGTGTTCTTTGTATTCCCCCAGTACTGGTTACTGGCATTGTTCCTCGCAGCCTTTGGAGTGTTTATAAAAGTTACATTTAAAGCAGGACTCATCGGTGTTATAGGCAGAGAAGAATTCAAGAAGGAGTAAATTAAAATGGACGTATCAATACTTGGCGGACTGGGCGGACAATTACTGGGTATAATACCCTTAGGGGATATTGTACTCTACTTCACCCCATTCAACCTTTTCATGTGTGCCAGTGCACTAGCATTTACAGCTTTAATAGCAATCAGCCAAACAGAATCCCAGGTAGAAGCAGAATTTGGTTCATTGAGGGACAGAGAAGTTAAGGTTGGTAAGGAAGAGTTTAAAATAAGGAGGTTTCTTGCAATAGTATGCGGTCTTGCAACTGCAGGAGCAATGATAACTGGAGACCTATTTGATTTCACACTCTTTGTTTGTTTAATAGGTATAGTAAACATTGGTATAGTCGGAGCAGTTAAACAGGTTGATGTCCTTGATGCTGCATTCCAGTACGGATTGATTGCAATGATGGCATCTTTACCACTTTTTGGAGGAGCTGCCCTTGTTTTAGCTTCAACAGGAACAATAAGTCTGCTTCAAATAGTCCAACTCCCATACACAACACCGATGATGGTTTTAGGTTCGATTCTGGTATTTTTAGGTGTTGCAGGGGAGTCAGGTGTTGCACCGTTTTTTGCAACTAAAGCAGAGATGTTCAGGACTCCAGGTTCTCCTTTCCTTCTTATAATACACTTAAGTTCACTTCTAGTGATTGTTCGAATGATTGAGATACTTTTGATTATTAATAAACCGTTTTAATAGTCTTAATAAACCGTTTTAATAGTCTAATTAATTAATTTAAATTTACTTTAATCTTACGAAAAACTTACTCACAAAGTTAAAATTTATTAAATTATATAAATTATTTAAATAAATAATCTAAATTCAAGAAACCTTAAATTCATTTAAATGGAATTCAGGTGAAGTAAATGGAAAAACTGAAGGTAATAAGCGGGTTTATGTTCATAATTTCTATGGCATTCATTATATACCCAATGATATTCAATACAGCTGACTGGATCGTTTATGCAATTTGCATTGTATTTATACCTATAGCAATACTGTCATTCGGATTCTTATCCATGGCAAAGGGTAAGAAAGAAGAGGAAGAAGATAAAAGAAAAGAACCATTTATTGGATATTAAATGGGACTAAATCGGTGATCAAATGAATCTAATGGCAAACATCCTTTTAAACGTTATTATTGCATTTTTAGTAGGAAGTATCCTTTTCGGACTTCAAAGAAAAATAATGGCAAGGATACAGATGAGGCCAGGCCCCCCAATAATCCAGCACCTTCTGCACACGCTCAAATTCTTCATCAAAGAATCAGCATTCCCAAAAACAGCAGCAATGCCATTTTACATAGCAATAACAGCTATGTTATCATTTATATGGGTTGCTGCAGTTATAGTTGGTCCCGTTATGGGAGGATCACTGTTATTAATATTTGCAATTTACGCAATCCACAAGATAGTTGAGCACAACGCAGGATCTTCATCAGGATCACCCTATGGTAAACTTAGCTGTGTCAGGGCAGTTTTTTCAGCAGCAGCTGAACTACCACTGTTTGCAGTTCTCATAATAATCTACCTTAAAACAGGCACCATGTCCATCAGCGGCATTATTGGCTACCAATCCATTCACGGGGCATTAATTTACAGTCTACCACTTGCAGCAGCCATGTTCTTTGTCCTAATACTTTCAAAGGCACATTACTCCCCATTTGCAATAACCAAAGGAAAAGACATAATATCCGGATATGAAACGGAGCACTTCGGTCTTTTAAGGGGTTACCTTATGATCTCAGAGTCCATAGCATGGTACATGCTTTTATGGGTGTTTCTGACAGTATTCTTTGGTGCACTTAATCCTATAGGTTACTTAGTTGGAATGGTGGTTATGACGGCAGTTACAGCATTTATATGTGCCACATCACCACTTTTAAACCCAAATCATTCCATAATGATGCAGACAACCTTTGCATTTGTGGGAATCGTAGGTTCAGTATTGTTGTTAATCTACTAAAAACTAGTGCACTAAGAAGATTGAAAACCAAAGATTGAAAATTAAGATGATTAAATCACATTTGAAAAGGGATCATAAAAAATCATATTAAAAATAATTTAGATTTAAGACTAAAAAAAGGAATTCAAAGAATTCAAGAGAATTCAAAAGAGGAATTCAAAATGGAAGAACACGAAAAAGACACCATATTTTTCATGGCTCTAGCTGTATCTGGAGCTGTACTTGCCAGTGCATTGGCTGCATTTCTACAGTGGATCATTGTTTTACCGCTTACAGTAGCAGTTTTCCTCATCATGATCTTAACGGTAATGCAGTATAAGAATGGTGCAATACATTTTTCAGAGAAAGCAGAAACATGGGCCATGGTACTAGTATTGATAGCATTAATATGTTCATTCATATACCTTTACAGGCCTACATAAGGTGATAACATGAGTCAAACGCTTTATCTATTGTACATAATTTCATTTGTAGTTGGATCAATTGCTGGTCTTGTATTAAGTTATAAAAAGTACAGCGCACCTTTTGTAGCCCAAAATGTGGATATTGTAGCTCTTGTACTTGCCATAGTAGGTTGGGTACTTGCACTCAACAGCCAGCTTATAACGGCGGTCCCTTCATACATCTCAATAACGGTGGGAATATTCTTAATAGCATTGGTGCTTGGAATGAGGCCGGGATATGGAAGATATGAAACATTTACAGGATTTGTAGTAGCAGGTCTTATATGGATTTTAAGGACGGTTATCTTATGAATGATGATCTTAAAAACGGTAAAGGCGATCTTAATAAAGATGATCTTAACAATCAGAATAACCAAAGTCAAAATCAAAAAGTTAGAGATAAATTGAATAAAGAGAGAAGAGAAGATGAAACTCTCAAAATCATGAAAATGAGGATAATTACAAGTTACAGATGGTATGAAGATGTTGTGCTTCCTTTATCAGCTGAATTTGGAATTTCACCTGAAGAATTTGAAGATATTCTCATAAAAAAGTTGGATATGGCAAGTCTTGACGCATTACACCCTCGATTTGAATCCGCAAAACCAAGATGTATTAAAGAAAGAATACATGCTGATTTAAGGCTTTGTTGGATTTCTGATGTAATGAACCTTCTCACAGAAGACGAAACAGAAAATATAACAAATAAAATTGTAAATGAGGTTCTTAAAGAAAATAAATCTTATGACGAAGCAATAAAAGATGGTAGGAAAGATTTATTAGAATTTTTGATGAGGTAAGGAAATGGTAAAGTCGCTTAAAGACATTATACGGAGCAGTTCAATACATGTTTGCCTTGTAAACACAGGCGGATGTAATGGTTGCGATATTGAAGTCGTGGCCCTCATGTCACCGCGCTACGATATTGAGCAGTACGGTATTTATGTGCACCAGAACCCAAGGGAAGCTGATGTCATACTGGTTACAGGAGCCATGGCCGAGCAGTGGAGAGACAAACTCCAGAGAATTTATGCCAAAGCACCCGAACCTAAAGTAGTGGTTGCAATAGGAAACTGTCCACTTTCGGGGGATGTGTTTAACCAGGAGGGCAGCAGCATATACTCTCCAGTATCAGATTTCATACCTGTTGATGCTGAAATTCCAGGATGCCCACCGAGGCCATCTGAGATTCTACAAGCAATTTTGAGCGTTGCACCAGGTGCAATAGCAGCCAGAGGGAGGCAAAAAGAATGATACTTCCAATAGGACCAATACATCCTGCACTTAAAGAACCTATCCGTTTAAAGCTTAAAACGCAGGGAGAAAAGGTTTTGCACGCTGAAATTGATTACGGTTATGTTCACAGGGGAATAGAAAGGATAATGCAGGGTAAAACCTGGCAGAAGGGTATTTACCTATCAGAAAGGGTTTGTGGAATATGTTCATACATTCACACACAGACCTTTGCAGAAACCTTTGAGAAAATAGCAGGAGAACGAGTCCCACCACGTGCCCAATATTTAAGAGTACTGACAAACGAACTTGACAGGATTCAAAGTCATTTAATTGCCAACTCAACCTATTTCAAGGCATTGGAACACGAAACACTTTTCATGAACATGTTAGCACTCAGAGAACCTGTAATGGATGCAATTGAACTTTTAACAGGTAACAGAGTCAACATGGGCTGGAACGTTGTTGGTGGAGTACGTATGGATGTTAAACAATCTCACCTGGACTCAATAATGAAGATAATGACGGGTCTGGAATCAGACTATGACAGGTATGTAGAAATGTTCGAACACGGCCCACTTTTAGGTTTAAGATCGAAGGATGTTGGAAAAATGTCCAAGGAAGATGCAATCAAAGGCAGGGCAGTCGGACCAATAGGAAGAGCTTCAGGACTCAAACACGACTGTAGAGAGGACCACCCCACCTATCAGGATAACATTGATTTCAAGGTTATCTGGAGAAAAGAAGGGGATAACTTTGCACGTACAATGAACAGGTTCGATGAGGTAACTGAATCAATTAAAATTATAAAACAGGTTATAGAAAACCTTCCAGAGGGAGATATCCGTAAAAAGATTGATTTAAAGCCAGGGTACGCAGACTGGAGAAACGAAGCACCAAGAGGTGAAGTTTCCTACTTTATGGAAACCAATGGAAATCTCATAAAAAACGTTTCAATACGAACACCTAGCATAATGAACATAGATGCGTGCGCAAAATACATGTTAGATGATGTTGCAACGGTAGCAGATGCAGTTGCAACTTATACCAGCTGTGATCCATGTATAGCATGTGCAGAAAGGGTTGTAATCATGGATGAATCCGGCACAACCAAAAACTATCACGGTGTCCACAACATAAAATTGGCTCCTCAATTAAAGGCTAGTGAAATATCTGCTGAAATATCCACAACAAATCAAGCCCCTGAGATAAATCATAAAGCCATTAATAACACTGACCCCGATCATAAAATAAAAAACCATAAAAAAAGCCCTAAAATAAAAAGATGATGTCCTATGTCCTCAGTAATATGGTATTTATACGAATTTGCAAGAAAATCGTGGGCTGAGAAATTTGCAGCCGCCAAGACGGATCCGGAAATAATGGAGACCCCGTCAAGGTTTAGAAACTTCCCTAAAGTTCATAAAGAGTATTGTATCTCATGTGGAGCTTGCACAGCAGCGTGCCCTGCCCCAATGGCTATAAAACTTGTGAGAGACGGGGATAGCTCTGATGGAGAAGGTAGCGCATATCCAGTTATAAATAACAGGGGTTGTATAAGGTGCGGTTTCTGTGCTGAAGTATGCCCTACAGACCCTAAAACTTTAACATGCGGTGAGAACCACCTTATTCGGGAAGAGTTTACCATAGTTCCCGTGGATAAAATGCTTGTAATTGATGATTATTTATGTATTCGCTGCAAGAAGTGCATGGAATCCTGTAAAATCGACGGTGCCATAGTTGAAGAAGACAACAAAATCGCGATAGATCAAACCAAGTGCATTGCCTGCGGGGACTGCCTTAAAACATGTCCTGTTAAAGGTGCTATAAAAGGGATACACATAGCAAATGTTGAGGAACAAAAAACCGTCATTAACTTGATTGTAAACACTCTTGAAGAGAGAATAGATATTGAACAGGAAAAAATAAAGGATCTTGGTCCGGGAAAGGTCTTAAGTATTGATATGCCCGTGGATGAACTCGCTGTTAAAGCACGTGAAATAATTCCCGACGATGATCTGGTAACAGATCTGATTGAGAAAATGACTGATAGACTCAAATTAAGGATCGTTACATGGGACAAGGAAAAATGTAAAAACTGCAGGCTATGCGTTGATGAGTGTCCTTCAGGAGCAATAACCTACGATGAGGAGAAAGGAGTTCAAAGAAACAAAGATAAATGCCTCAGATGCAGTATATGTTATCAAACATGTCCATTTGGTGTTGCAGGTTTTTATATTGCAAGGTTCCTCCTGGACAAAATGGATAAAACTGCCCTTGATGATTATGTGATCCATATAACTCTGAAAGCGTCACAGTTACCTATAAGGAGTTGATACTATCTCTACAACTGCAAATAACTCTAAAGTAAAATCTAAATCAAATCACCCTAAAAAATCTTACAAACCTCTAAGGGAAATTGAAGTTGAATACGAGGTAGACAAATCAAAATGTGAGATCTGTAAGGAGAGGCCATGTCTTAAATCATGTCCAGTGGATGCTTTGCATGAAATACAGCCTGACAAGCACATAGAACTTGATGATAAATGTGTTGGATGTGTACTCTGCAGAGAAGCCTGTCCATATGATGCAATAAAAATGGAAACGACTTTATCAGAGCCTGTAAGGGAAAATGTACCTAATATAAATCCAAAACTCTGCAGAAGATGCGGGGCATGTGTGGCCGCATGTAGGACCGGTGCGATACAGCTCATATCAACGGGTGGTGAAGAAGCCCACAGTGTTATAGATGAAGATAAATGTGTCAGATGCGGTTACTGTTCACGTGTATGTCCAACTGAGGCCATAAAATACGGAGAAATAATGCCAAGATCCGTTGTTGGGGGTAAAGCCATTATAGTTGACCAGAAAAACTGCATAGGCTGTATGACGTGCACGAGGGTCTGTCCATCCAAAGGAGCTATAAATGTGGGTAAAGTTAGTAAGCTACCATTCATAAATCCTGCATACTGTGCAAGATGCGAAGAATGTATGAATGTATGTCCATCCACTGCTATAAGGTACTCATCGAGGAAAAGAGCATATAAAAATTTCAATAAAATAAAAACAATGGAAATTGTGTCTGAACTTCTTGAAAAAGAAACAGATAAACTTTCAAAGGATGCTGTTAAAATTAATGGCATTTTGAACAGGATAGCACGTGATATGAGCTTTAAACACGATGAAAAAGAATTTGCAGAGGATGTAACAGAGCTTATAAAGCACGAAATTGAAGATATGGTTGATGCATCCATTGAAGTAGAAGATATTCAGGACATAATTGGTGGAACAACTCCGAAAAGAGAAATAACCGTTGTTGAAGATAACTGCATAGGGTGCAGCGCATGTATTGATGAGTGTCCAGTTAACTGCATAGAACTTGAAATGCCATCTCCAGTACATATAAGTGAAGAATGTGTATACTGTGGAAAATGCGTTGATGTATGCCAATTTGGAGCCATAAGTCTTTTGGAGGAATTTTTTGACACAGAAGATGATAAAATATTCTTCATAAGACATGAACTTCAAGGCCCACGCACTGGCGAACTGGTTTATGATAAAGAAGCATGTCAGGCATGCGGGGTGTGTGTAAACAAGTGTCCAGTAAATGCTTTAAGTCTTGAAAATAACGAAATAATTGTTGATAATGACAAATGTATTTTATGTGGTGAATGTGAGGTAATATGCCTTGTAAATGCAGTTA
This sequence comes from Methanobacterium paludis, assembly GCF_000214725.1. NCBI lineage: Archaea > Methanobacteriati > Methanobacteriota > Methanobacteria > Methanobacteriales > Methanobacteriaceae > Methanobacterium > Methanobacterium paludis. Next base: position 1,042,809 of record NC_015574.1, read on the forward strand.
AGTTAAAACTAGAAAAAAATTAGAACTTAAACTGAATATTCTTGTAAAGAACAAACATGTCTGGTCAAAATGAAATTTAAAAAAATATTCACATGAATTTAAAAATTAAATCTAATATTTTCTAAAAAAAACATCAAAATAGGTATCTAGATACATAATATTAAAATATTATTAAAATATAATATTATAACTAGACAAATCTAGACAAATCTATATTAAAATTTGATTTATGTAACAAATCTTATTAAAAAAATATTCATGTTTTTATAAGAACTGTACAAACAATGTAAAATCATGTTATTTTTTTATTATGCAGATTTTTTTGAACGAATTATTATCTGGAGGTTGAAAATTGGGGAGAAAATTTTTTGTTTCTGATTGTGAAGGTCCCATATCAACAAATGACAATGCATTTGAACTTTCAGGTTATTTCATAGAAGATGGGGAAAAATTTTTTGAAATAATCAGTAAATACGATGATATTTTAGCAGATGTTGTTAAAAGATCAGGATACAATGCTGGAGGAACTTTAAAATTAATATTACCCTTCTTGAAGGCTTACGGTGCTACAAATCAAAATATAATTGATTTTTCGGCTGAAAATGTTCTTTTAATACCTGGTGCAAATGAAACACTGGATTTTGTAACAAATTCCATGCCTTCTTTCATTGTAAGCACCAGTTATGAGCACTACATTAAGGCTCTGTGCAATATCACAGGTTTCCCCTATCAAAACACTTATTCAACAAAGCTTGACATGGATCGTTATCAGATAAGCTCTGAAGACACAGAAAGACTCAAAAAGTTCCGTAAATCCATAATAGAACGTCCAGAATTTGATTTACTGGATGAAATATTCTTTAAAGAGATACCATCTATGGATATAGGTATAATACTTGAAGATATCAATCCTGTGGGTGGAGAAAATAAAAAAGAGGCAGTTCAGGATATCATAAGCAGGTTCAAATTAAAAGCAGCGGATCTCATGTACGTGGGTGACAGCATAACTGATGTTCAACCGCTCCGTTTTGCAAATGAAAATAGAGGGATTTCAGTAGCTTTCAACGGCAATGAATATGCCATAACTGAAGCTGAAATTGCAATAATAGCAGACAATACTGCCATAATATCTGTTCTTGCAGATATATTTAACCGGTACAATTCAGACACGGTTTTTGAATTCGTTGTTTCATATTTCAAAGACCCTGAATCCGCACTTGAAGGGTCCCTTGTAAATCAAGAACTGGCAAAGAAAGTTCGAAATGGTAATTTGCCCCTAATGGAAATCGTAACCTGCGATAATATGAAAAAATTAATAGAAGAAAGCACCCAGTTTCGTAAGAAATTAAGGGGCATATCCATAGGTGGACTTGGATAAATATTGCTATTGCTCGATGAAATGTTATTTTGTATTAATATTTGATTAGATATTATTATTTTTCTTTGTATAATATTTTTTCTTTGTATAAAATATTAATGCTTTGAAGAGAATATCTTTTGATAAGTTATGCTTGGATAATAGATAGAAGGAAGATCAGATGAAAGATATGAAACAATTTGAATCTAACGAATCTAAAATTGAAGACACCTACTGCGAAGCATTTGCAGGACTATGCTGCAGAGTAATTGTAACAGCTGATGATAACGAAACTCTCCAAAGAGCAGCTTATGACGCCACATCTACACCTGGAACCGTTATTGGGAGGGTTGAAGGGGGCATAGAATCATGGTTGGGGGAAGATGAAACCCCTGACGGTAGAAAAGGTGTTATATTACAATTCTGGTATGGTAAAAATGATCTCACCAAATTTGAGGTTGAACTATCCTACAGAATAAGGCAAGACATACTTGTAAAACCATTCACAAGTCTATTTGATGCTTCAGTAAATCCTGCTGGAAAAATTGGAACAATGAAACAGGTTGGGCACTGTGGAGATGGTTATGAATGGGAAGAAGAATTATACGGGCGACAAATGATTGTGGTACCCATAGCTATTCCTGATTTTAAGATAGAAAGTCAGCTGGGTTATATGAATGGTGTGATGGGTGCAAATTTCTGGTACATGTGCAGTACCAAGGAAGCTGTACTTGAAGCTGGGAGATCTGCATTGAAGGCAATAGAAGAAGTTGAAGGTGTAATAGCACCATTTGATATCTGTTCTGCAGCTTCAAAACCTGAAACCAACTACCCCTGGATAGGTCCTACAACCAACCATCCTTACTGTCCATCATTAAAAGAAAAACTTGGTGAAGTTTCTATGGTTCCAGAAGATGTTAAGTATGTCCCTGAAATAGTTATAAATGGTTTGAATCTTGAAGCTGTTAAAGAGGGGACTAAAGTTGCTATTGAAGCTTTGATGAATTTTGATGATGTTTTAAAGGTTTCAGCAGGAAACTATGAAGGAAAACTTGGGGATTATAAGATCTATCTAAAAGAGCTGTTCAAATGAGATTTTTGGTAGTTATTATGGGGTTGTTTGGATGAGTTTTGATGTTGTGGGATTTGGGGCTCTGAATGTTGACAAATTATACAATGTGAACAAAATAGCCCATGAAGATGAAGAGTCTTACATAACAGGTTTAAGCGAGTCGTGTGGGGGTTCTGCAGCAAATACAATTGTAGGACTTTCAAGATTAGGTTTAAACACGGGCTTCATTGGTAAAGTTGCATCAGACCGTGAAGGAACTCTTTTACTTAAAAATCTTGAAGATGAAAACGTTGACACAGATGGTGTGATTTTAGAATCTGATGGACGAAGCGGAGTTGTCAGCGGATTTGTTGATAGAGATGGTCAAAGGGCGTTGTACGTTGATCCCGGTGTCAATGATTTAATTGAACAGGATGAAGTCCAAACTGGTTATGTTACAGGTTCAAAGGTCCTTCATATGGCATCATTTGTTGGAAAATTTGAAGATAAATCCATAAAAGCCCAGAAAACCTTTTTAAAAAGAATTCCTGATGATATATCTGTGAGCATTGACCCCGGACGTTTATATGCTGAAAGAGGGATGGATTTTCTCGAAAAATTTCTTGAGAAGACAAATATTATTCTTATAAATGAGGCTGAGTTGAATCTTTTAACAGAGGAAAAATATAGGGGAAACTATAAAGGGAATAAAACCTGTGAAAATGGAAGTAAAATTCTTTTAGACTATGGAATAGATATAATTGCAGTTAAACGTGGGGATAAAGGCGTATATGTTACTGACGGTTGCCGCTCCTATTTTATGGATGCATTCAAAGTTCAATGTGTGGATACAACTGGTGCAGGTGATGCATTCAATGCAGGATTCCTTTATGGACTTATAAACGGGGAGAACATTGAAAAATCTGCTTTAATCGGTAATTTTGTAGCATCAAAATGTGTTGAAGAATGCGGTGCAACAGATGGTCTTCCTGATGTTTATGGAATTGCAGGATTAGTTACTGGTTTTAAGTAAGAAATATTAAGAAATAATTAATTAGGTTAAATAAGAATTAATGAATAATTTCAGGATTTAACTAATCTTAATGATAATTGAAAGATTTAAATGAATTATAATATTGCTTTCATAATCCTTTATTATTTTCTATTTTTAAAAATTTAATTTTCAAAAGAATACTATCCCTATTTTTTTTTGAAATATCTTGATTAGTTTATACCCCTGTTAAGCTGATATATTACTATGGAACTAAAGGGGTCTATTTTGAATAAAAAGTCTGAGAATATCGCTAAATCAGAATAACAAAATTGTAAACCTTCAAAATTCAAAACAACATATAATCAATACCTTTAAATAATGTGCATATTTATGTGATATAAGACAGGGTATTTTATTTTATATGGTTTAATAAATTGGAGGTGTTAAAATGGAAAAGAGATGTTTATTTTGTGAAGAAGGAATCTATGAGATATATGCCAAGCCAAGTAATGACCCTGGAATATGTGAAAGAGTACGAAAATTAGGTTTACGCACAATAGCAACAAATAATTGGATGGTTTTAGTTTGTAATAAATGTGGTAACGTTCAGCTTTTTCGCCAGGATCTGGTAGAATAATAATTTAAAAAATATTTTTTTAAACTTTTGAATTAGATCTATTCTAAAAAAGAAATAAAATTTTTACGATCTGCACACCGTGTATGCTCTGTAACCTACTTGTTTTTTTGTTTTTAAATCATTTATTTACTAAGAATGTCATATTTAAAAAAATTTTAGGAATAAAGTTTATCAAAAAGATATGAGTAAAACCTAATTCAAGGTGGGGAAACTACGCTAATAACTGAAAGCTTTATTTGGTATATTGATAATTGAGGAATGAGAGGACTAAATGACAGATAAAAACTTTTCAAAATCAAATGATTCCATGAGGAAGAATGAAGCTGAATTAAGTAGTATGTTCCACCATCTTTTTGACTGTGAACTCCATTTTGAAACAAATTTCATTGTGATCTCCTTCAAAAGGGATAAAGAACCTCAAATCCATAATATTTTGAGGCGAGCAATTCAAGCAAATGTTATAAGGAGGATAATATATGCTCCCAATACTGTGAGTATGGTGTTAGATTTGGAGGACGCATATAACTATTTTTTAAAATGATAAAATCCTAGGAAATTATGAGCATATTTCTTCAAATCCTCTCATCTTATGATTAATATTGATATTTTATTGTCTCTCTCTCTCTCTCTCTTATTTCTTATAACAATAAAACCCCCAATTCCTGCAAGAATTAGAATTAGGATAATTAATGTTAATAGGTTCACATAACCTAGTATGAAACCACCAATCACTGCCAATATTACACCATAATATACACCGTAGCTCATCTTATTTTTCGCTGAAAACCATGTAACTTCCATTAATAACCATGTAACAATTCCCCCACCTAAAACAAAGACAATATAAAATGTTAAACTGAATAAAGACATACCTAAAAATACATGCAAATAGGTTAGAAATAGAAAATACAGAATTGTAATTAATAATACTTGCTTTATAGATAAACTTGGTTTCATTAATTGCCCCTTATTAACTTCTTATTTCTATCATTTTTTATTAAAAACTTGTTTCTTCTTTTATTATTTAAGATTTCCTAAATCTTTTCGTGTTTTGGTTTTGATTAAATGGAAGAAAATAGCTCAAAAAAGGTTTATCAAGTTTTAGGGGGGGGCATGAAATGACTGTAATCTGCAAGGAGTTCCACATAATTAACTATTAATAGGGATCAAATTGATATTTTATATTGAAGAATGTAAAAAGAAATTAAAATGTAAATTTTCATTATTTGGAATGTTATGAGGTGATTTCATGGATGATAAAGAAAAAGATCTAGAAATAATCGGAAATAGAAAATATAATGAGTTAAAAAAAGAATATCTTGGTATTTCATCAGTTTCAGCTTTGAATACAAGTACTTTTAAGGTATACGGAACTAGTACCAGTTTACTTAAATTACAAAAGGACGGGCTTAAAAAGGAGTTGAAACCATCGTTTGAATCAGACGGGAAGGGAACTCCATATTTACTTCTGAAATAAAAAATTTACTCCTTTTTTTATAAATTTTAAAAGGGTATCATGGAAGCTGTATTATACCATATATATGACATATACCAAAATTCAGTGAGCTTCGATCTTTGTTGTCAATTAATAATTGACTTTTTTTGAAAATTTAATTAATAATGAATTCCAACATATCTCTGAGAGAAAAAGTTATCTTATAAAATCAAAGAACCATGATTCAATTGAAATAAATAAAATTAATATAGTAAAATAAAATTAAGTAGGATTGGGGAAAATTCAGGAATCATGCACATTAATCATTTATGGAAAATAAAGGTGTGATTATGGATATAACATTCAAAAAAAAGAAAGATGTTCTACAGGAAGAGTTTATTGGAAAATCAATGGATCTGGAGCACGGTGCTGAAGATTTTGAGGCAGAAATTGAAAACTGTGCAATGGGACAAAAGTTTATAACCATTTCCCCAGAATGTGTAAGGTGCAATTTATGTGCAGAAGAGTGTCCTGTTGAGGCCATAACTGATGCTAAATCAAATAAAACCGCTAAAATACTTGAAAACTGTGTAAAATGTGAAATATGTGCACAAACTTGTCCTGTTAAATCGGTACATGTTATAGATAGCACGGCAACCCTGGATGAAGATGTGAGTTACCAACTACATGATATTAAGGTGCCACATAGAACAATTAAGATGGAAAACATCGAAGTGGACCCAGATAAATGCAAATCATGTGGAACCTGCGTCAAGTTTTGCCCAACGGATGCAATAACTGTTGAAGAGGGAGAAGTTGCGCAGATAGATATTGATGCGTGTGTTGGGTGTGGTGCATGTGCAAACGTATGTCCAGAAGGTTCAATAATACTTCAAAGGAAATTAGGACCTGTTGTAAAAACAAGAGAACTTACTGCGGATGATAATATCTGCGTTGCATGTGGTGTATGTGAAGAGAATTGCCCTGTGGATGCAATAAAACTTGTAGATGAGAAGGTCGTAATTTCGGAGGATAAATGTATATTATGTGAGGTTTGTTCTACAAAGTGCCCTGTAGGTGCATTAAAACTTAAGAGGTTAACCAATGAAAGTTAGAGAGCTTATGGATACGAATTTTATAGTTGTTTCTCCTGATCAAGACATTGTTAAAGTATCAATGAAAATGGAAAAGTACAGGAAATTCACAACCCCCGTTGTAGATGAAGAAAAAAAACTTGTAGGATGGATAACCTCACTTGATATCACGAGGGGTTTAAGGGAAGGCCATAAACTTGTGAAGGATATTATGTACACTCCTAAAGAAGTTGTGTCTGTTAAGGAGAACGACGCTGCAAGACTGGCAGTTTTAAAGGCTTCAAAATATAAAGTGGTTAGTATACCTGTCCTTAATGATAACGGCACTGTTGTGGGAGTAATAAGAACGTGTGACATCGTTAAAACTCTCTCTCAGCTGTATGAGATCAAGGTTTATAAGATTTTTGATGCCATGGATCATGAGTTGAAGGGAGTTACATGGGATGAGCTCATGGAAGCTTCTGCAATTGTCACCAGAAGAGAAACAGGGGAACGAATTACAGCTAAAGACTACGAGCAGCGTATAAAGAATGCAACTTTTGGAGAAGCAATATGGGCTACTGGCGGACTTGAAAAATTCTTTGTTGGTCTTATTGCAATTGGTGAGCTTGTTATTGCCCGAAAAGTTGCTAGGGCAAGGAAATAGCTCAATTTTCACTGTTTTTAACCAGTTTCTGTTTTTTAACAGTTTAATAATGAAAGAAGCAGAGATTTTTACTGATTTATTTTTTTTAAAAAATAAAAAAAATGGAAAAAGGTTTAAACCTTTTTATTTCCTTTTAGGTATTAATCCACCAAAGACAGCTAATAAAGCGAGTGCTAATAGTGCTAATGGTGCTCCTGTTGTTTGCATTGGAACTCCAGCAGCTGCTGTGGTTACGTTAGCAGGTTCTGCTGTAGTTGTAGTTGTTGTTGTGGTTTTTTTCTCTTTTTTTGCATGACGTCCGCAGTTTGGAACTTCTTTAGTTAACCATGGGCAGTAAAGTGTAACTCCAGATCCTCCAATTAAACAGCATGGATCTTTGTTACAACCGAACCAGTTGCACTGAGCGTTTAACTTTTTGCAGCCGTTGTTTACTATAGCTAAACTGAATGGTCCACTTGCAATTATGTTGTTGTAGTGGACTTCGTTGAGCTCACTTATACAACCATCGTTGTCTCTTACGTAGACACATACAGTTGCTGGTATGCAGGTTTTTATGTTGTTTTTGATGATTTCGTTTCCTTTTGAACCAGCGATTAATATTCCTTTTCCGTGGTTGTTGATTATGTCGTTACATTTGACGAGATTTCCATTTGATTCACAAAGGACTACTCCATCAAAGTAGTTGTTTTCTATTTCGTTGTTTATTATGTCGTTGAAGTCAGATTTGTATAGACTAATTCCGTCATCAAGGTTGGATTCTACTTCGTTGTTTATTATTTTGTTTCCTTCAGATTTGAATAGGGATATTCCATCGTCACCGTTGACTTTTATGTCGTTACAGTCAATGGTGTTTCCGTCAGAGTGGTTTAGAGAAATTCCGTCATCAAGGTTGTATTTAATTTCGTTGTTCTTAATGCAGTTAAAGTCAGCGTTATTAAGCTCAACTCCATCGCCGTTGGAAACGATCTTGTTGTCTGAGATTTTACAACCAATAACATCGTTTAACTCAACACCGTCTGAACCACCCATTATGGTAAAACCTTCAATGATGGTTTTATCTCCACCGTTCTTTATTTGGAAAACTGGATCGTTTGGATTACATGCTACAACTACTGCTCCATCTAATCCGATTATCCTCAACATTTTGTCAATTACCACGTTCTCCTTATAAACCCCACATTCTACTATTATGGTGTCCCCACAGATAGCAGCATTGACTGCTTGTTGAATTGTTGAATAGTGGATTGGGCTACCAACAATGTAAGGGTCTCCACCTGAACTTGTGGATGCGGCAGGCGTAGTTGCTGCAGGCGTAGTTGACGCGGCAGGCGTGGTTGATGTATTTGTGGCAGGTGTAGTAGATGTTGGGGTTGATGATGCGTTTGTAGCGGCTGTAGATGTTACAGTATCAGTTGCAGCAGTTGTATTTGTGTCTGCTGCTGCTACTGCTCCACAGATTACTAATGCAAATACGAACGTTAATGCTAACATTGCAGTTCGCTTTTGCATATTTTTTCGCATTTTTTCACCTCTTTTATTAAATTTTTTAATATATGTTCTTGTTTCGCAGAGTACCAACAATAAGTAGGAATGTATTAAGACAATTCATCTAAAACCTGGTGTCACATATACTAAAAAAAGGCATTTAACAATATAATGCTGCCTATGTGACATCCATAGGTTTTATATTCTTGCTAACTAATTCCCGCTCCGATTAGTACCGTGTGCTAACGAGTTAGATATATAACCTTTATACAATTTAATACTTTCTGTTAGCATAATGATCAGATATTTTCGTATTTGTGCAGAACTGTTAAATATTTTCTTAGAAATTGTAGAATAGTGTTCAATTGGAGAATTAATATTATTTCTGCATATTGTACGCAGATAACTTTTAAAATTTTAAATTAAAAAAAGAATGAAAAAATTAGAAATTTTAGTGCAGCTTGGTAAATTATTTGGGGTTTAAACATAGTATATACCCTTTTTTAAGTATTAATTTAACACTTAAATCAAAAGATTTTTATATTAAAATATAATAATATTTATAGTTATTTAAAGGAAGAAGAAAAATTTACTTTATAAAAATTTAATCCATCTCTCAATTCATTAATTGATTTTTAGTTATCATTCAATAGGTATTCCATTTATAAGAAGTTAACATAGAACAAAAAAAGCTTTTAAAAGTCTTTACTTTAGTTTCTGTAATATCTAAAAAAATAAAAAAAATGGGAAAAGGGTTTAAACCTTTTTATTTCCTTTTAGGTATTAATCCACCAAAGACAGCTAGTAAAGCGAGTGCTAATAATGCTAATGGTGCTCCTGTTGTTTGCATTGGAACAGAAATTGTAGCTCCAGAAGTTGTTACTGTGGTTACTTTAGCTGCTCCTACTTCCATTGTTTCTTTCTCTTTTTTGTTTATTTCTTTGTGGTGTCTCATTCCGCAGCAGAATCTTTCATGGTGTCTTCCGCAGCAGAATCTTTCGCAACGGAATTTTTCGCAGCAGAATCTTTCACGGTGGGTTCCACAACATTTTACAGGGCATTTTAAGACCGGGCAAATGAGTGTAATTCCACAGCCTCCAATTTTAGGACAGCCACAGCCGAACCAGTTGCACTGAGCGTTTAACTTTTTGCAGCCGTTGTTTACTATAGCTAAGCTGAATGGTCCGCTTGCAATTATGTTGTTGAAGTGGATTTCATTGAATTCACTTGTCCTGTCTGCAGGTCCTGTTCCTTCACTGTCTTTTACATAGACACATACGCTGCATGGTACGCATGTTTTTATGTTGTTATTGATGATTACATTTCCTCTTGAACCATCGATGAATACGCCTTTTCCGCGGTTGTTGGTTATGTCGTTACATTTGATTAAGTTTCCATCTGACTCAAGAAGGTGTATTCCATTACAGTAGTTGTTTTCAATTTCGTTGTTTATTATTTTGTTCCAGTTAGAGTTGCATAATTTAACTCCACTGTCAAGGTTTTTCTCTATTTCATTGCCTTTAATCCAGTTTCCTTCAGATCTGGATAAGGATACCCCATTTTTATTGAGTTTTATCTCATTACATTCAATGACGTTTCCGTCAGAGCAGCTTAGAGAAATTCCATCATTAAGGTTGTATTTAATTTCATTGTCCTTAATCAAGTTCCAGTCGGCGTGATTAAGCTCGATTCCATCGCCGTTGGCAACTATTTTATTGTCTCTGATTTTAACGTTATCGGCATGGTTTAGTTCAACGCCATCTGAACCACCCATTATAGTGAAACCTTTAATTGTAGTTCCACTTCCGCATGCATTTACTTGGAAAACTGGTTTGTTTGGATCACATGCTACAACTACTGCGCCATCTAACCCGATTAGGGTTAGCATTTTGTTAATTACCACGTTTTCTTTATACACTCCGCATCCTACTATTATGGTATCCCCACAGATAGCAGCATCGACTGCTTGTTGAATTGTTGAATAGTGGATTGGGCTACCAACGATGTAAGGGTCTCCGCCTGAAGTTGTTGCGGCAGTTGCAGCTGTTGTTGTTTCTCCTGTGGCAGGTGTAGTAGATGTTGGAGTTGTGGATGCTGCTGGTGTTGACGCAGTTGTTGTTGTGGCTGGTGTGGATGTTGCTGTTGTTGTGGCTGGTGTTGACGCAGTTGTTGTTGTGGCTGGTGTGGATGTTGCTGTTGTTGTGGCTGGTGTTGACGCAGTTGTTGTTGTGGATGTTGCTGTTGTTGTGGCTGGTGTTGACGCAGTTGTTGTTGTGGCTGGTGCTGCACTTACGCTAGAACCACTTGAGGCAGTTGCAGTTGTATTGTCTGCTGCTGCTACTGCTCCACAGATTACTAATGCAAATACGAACGTTAATGCTAACATTGCAGTTCGCTTTTGCATATTTTTTCGCATTTTTTCACCTCTTTTTTTATTTTTATATTCTTGTTTATCAAAAAGTATCAATAATAAGTAGGAAAGTATGATAAAATTACTTTTAAACCTCCGTTCCACAAATCCTAAAAAAGAAGTTTAACGGAATTATGTGGGGATTGTAGGTTTTAGATCAATATCTTAAAAATCCTACTTTTAGTTGATACTTTTATCATCGTATTAATTATATTTATTTTAGATAATTTAATACTTTCTATCACAAAATAGTAAGAATATTCTTAAATTATGCAATATTGTAAGATATTTTCTTAAAATTTGTAGAATTTTGTTCAATTAACTAATGGATATTGCTTTTGCGTATCCCAAGTTAAGGATTCTCAGAATTATGAGTTAAAATATGAGTGAATAACTCAAGAATTTTAACCCATTTAAAAGTAGTATTCACGTTTTTAGCCTTTTATATAACTCTTTTTTGTCGTGAGTTTAACTACATAAAAAAAACAGGATTTTATATTATACAAAAAACAGGATATTAAATTCAGAAGGCTTAAAAAAGAAGAATTTAAATTTCATCAAAAATTTTGATTAAGTTTCCATTTATTTAATTAATTTTTAGGACTTTTTTTCTTATTAAGTAAAAAAAAGAACGGTTTATACTTTAATTTCTTAGTTTTTCAAAAAAAATAAAAAGTAAAGGTAAATTTTTTTCATTCTCTTTACCTTTCATTTCAAAGACTGTGTCTGTTTGAACTAAAACTCAACAGATGTACCTTTTGGTGTTTTTTTTTGAATATATTATTTGGTTACAGTCTTATCGTGCTGGTGGTTGGTAATGGTGGTGTTGGTTTCTTCTTATTACATAGTTTCTTGGATTATCTCCCTGTTCGTCATGATTTTCAGCTTTTAAAGTTATGGAACTTTATCGGCGAAAATCGTTGTTTCTGAAGTTCATTCTGAAGTTGTCCCTGTTTCTGAAGTTTATTCTAAAGTTGTCCCTGTGATGTCTGTTCATGAACCTGTGGTTGCAGCCGCAGTTCCAGTTCCACCATGGGTCTATTCTGCAACATCTTGAGTTTTTGAAGTCGTCTCGGTCTCTGCAGTTTACTCTAAATCTATCAGGATCTCTGAAGTTCATTCTGAAGTTGTCCCGGTGTCTGTTCATGAACCTGTGGTTGCAGCCGCAGTTCCAGTTCCACCATGGGTCGTTCCACACTCTGAAGTTGTTCCTATGATGTCTTTTCATGAATTTGTGGTTGCAGCCGCAGTTCCAGTTCCAGCGTGGGTCGTTCCACCATATATTGTTTCTGTGGTGTCTTTTTACGAATTTGTGGTTGCAGTTGCAGTTCCACCATGGGTCTATCCATTGCTGGTGATGTCTGTGTCTGTGTCTAAATTTCTGGTTGCAATTGCACCAAGGATCGTACCAGTTCCACCATGTAGATCCTCCGCAACATCTAAAGTTGTCGCGACCTCTGCAGTTTACTCTAAAATTACCAGGATCTCTGCAGTTTACTCTAAAGTCGTTTCTGCCATTTCGGCATATTCTGTTGTCATCTCGGCCTTTGTTGTCATCTCGGATTTTGCCATCTTCACGGTTTTGGATTTTGCCATCTTCACGGTTTTGGATTTTGCCATCTTCACGGTTTTGGATTCCGTTGTCTCCTTTGACACTTGTACCTATTTGACTTCCTGGTGCTAAACCAGATCCAGATCCACTTTTGCCTGAGGTTCCAGCTCCGACTGAGGTTCCAGCTCCGACTGAGGTTCCAGCTCCGACTGAGGTTCCAGCTCCGACTGAGGTTCCAGCTCCGACTGAGGTTCCAGCTCCGACTGAGGTTCCAGCTCCGACTGAGGTTCCAGCTCCGACTGAGGTTCCAGCTCCGACTGAGGTTCCAGATTCATGTCCACCGGAATTTGGTGCTGCAGATGCTGCTCCACAAAGTACCAATGCAAAAACAAAAGCTACGGTAAATATTGCGGCTCTCTTTTGCACATTCTTTCGCATTTTTTCACCTCTTTATTATTCATTTCAAAAGTATTAATTAAAAGTAGGAAAGTATGAGGTAGTTATCTTGAACGCCATTCCACAAATCCTGAAAAAGAAGTTTAACGGAATTATGTGGGAATTACAGGTTTTAGATAATGCCCTCAAAAATCCTACTTTGGTTGACACTTTTATCAACGTATTCATTATATTTATTTTAATTAATTTAATACTTTCTATTACAAAATAGTAAGAATATTCTCGAATTATATAATATTGTAAGGTATTTTCTTAAAATTTGTAGAATATTGTTCAATTTAATACTTGATGTTGCTTTTGCGTATCTCAAGTTAGGGATTTTTAGAATTTTGGATTAAAATCTGAGTGAATAACTTAAGAATTTTAGCCCATTTAAAAGTGGTATTCATGTTTTTAGCATTCATATATCTATTTTGTTGTAGGTTTATTCCATAAAAAACAAGATTTTTGTATTTTATCTGGAAAAGATGTATGGAATTCAGTTTTTATGTTTAAAAAGAAGGATTTAATTTCATCAAAATTTTTCTAAATTGTTTATAGTTATTCAATAAAAATATTCATAAAAAAAAGAAATGATTTATGCCTCAATCTTATTTCTTTAATTTCAAAAAAATAAAAAAATAGGAGGTTTACAGGCTTATTGCTCTGCTGTCGTTTTTGAATAGGGTGTTGTTTTTGTTTTTGGTGTCTTCAGACCAGTACTCCCTCGTCTTCGTTTGCGAATATGAAGCTGTTTTTGATTTCGGTGTCGTCAGATCCGTATACGCTTACTCCGTCATCTTCGTTTGCGAATATGAAGCTGTTTTTGATTTTGGTGTCGTCAGATCCGTATACGCTTACTCCGTCATTTTCGTTTGCGAATATGAAACAGTTTTCGATTTCAGTGTCGTCAGATCTGTATACACCTACTCCGTCATCTCCGTTTGCGAATATGAACTTTTCTTCAATTTCGGTGCCGTCAGTTCTGTATACACTTATTCCGTCATTTCTGTTTCCGAATATGAACTCCTTTCCGATTTGGTTGTCGTCAGATCTTACATTTACTTCATCATCTCCGTTTGCGAATATTAAGGCTTCAGATCCGTATATGCCTATTCCGTCATGGCCATTTGCGAATATGTTGTTAAGTAGAATTGCGTTGTCGTCAGATCCGTATAGGCTTATTCCGTTATCTTCGTTTGCGAATATGTTGTTAAGTAGAATTGCGTTGAAGTTGGATCCGTATAGGCTTATTCCGTTATCTTCGTTTGCGAATATGTTGTTAAGTAGAATTGCGTTGAAGTTGGATCCGTATAGGCTTATTCCGTTATCTTCGTTTGCGAATATGAAGTTGTCTGCAATTAGGTTGAAGTTGGATCCGTATAGGCTTATTCCGTCATCTTCGTTTGCGAATATGAAGTTGTCTTCGATGTTGGTGAAGGCAGAGTCTTCTAAACTTATTCCGTCATCTTCGTTTGCGAATATGAAGTTGTCTTCGATGTTGGTGAAGAGAGAGTCTTCTAAACTTATTCCGTCATCTTCGTTTGCGAATATGAAGTTGTCTTCGATGTTGGTGAAAGCTGAGTCTTCGACGTTTATTCCGTTGTCACCGTTTCCGATTACGTTGTTGTCTTCGATGTTGGTGAAGAGAGAGTCTTCGACGTTTATTCCGTTGTCACCGTTTCCGATTACGTTGTTGTCTTCGATGTTGGTGAAGAGAGAGTCTTCGACGTTTATTCCGTTATCTTCGTTTGCGAATATGAAGTTGTCTTCGATGTTGGTGAAGAGAGAGTCTTCGACGTTTATTCCGTTATCTTCGTTTGCGAATATGAAGTTGTCTTCGATGTTGGTGAAAGCTGAGTCTTCGACGTTTATTCCGTTGTCACCGTTTCCGATTACGTTGTTGTCTTCGATGTTGGTGAAGAGAGAGTCTTCGACGTTTATTCCGTTATCTTCGTTTGCGAATATGAAGTTGTCTTCTATTTCGGTGAAGGCTGAGTCTTCCACGTTTATTCCGTTGTCACCGTTTCCGATTACGGTGTTGTCTTCTATTTCGGTGAAGGCTGAGTCTTCCACGTTTATTCCGTTGTCACCGTTTCCGATTACGGTGTTGTCTTCTATTTCGGTGAAGGCTGAGTCTTCGACGTTTATTCCGTTATCTTCGTTTGCGAATATGAAGTTGTCTTCGATGTTGGTGAAAGCTGAGTCTTCGACGTTTATTCCGTTGTCACCGTTTCCGATTACGGTGTTGTCTTCGATGTTGGTGAAGAGAGAGTCTTCGACGTTTATTCCGTTATCTTCGTTTGCGATTACGGTGTTGTCTTCGATGTTGGTGAAAGCTGAGTCTTCGACGTTTATTCCATTGCCACTGTCACCGTTTGCGATTACGTTGTTGTCTTCGATGTTGGTGAATGTAGAGTCTTCGACGTTTATTCCGTTGTCACCGTTCCCTGTTACGGTGTTGTCTTCGATGTTGGTGTCTTCTGAGTCAGATACACTTATTCCATTATCGCCGTTTGCGAATATGGTGTTGTCTTCGATGTTGGTGTCTTCTGAGTCAGATACACTTATTCCATTATTGCCGTTTGCGAATATGAAGTTGTTTTCAATTTTGTTGTTGTCAGATCTGGATATGCCGTCAGATCTGGATGTAGATACATCTGTTGTTGGTGTGCTTGATGCAGCAGAACTTAAGGTCGAACTACCAGAATTAGTTGTAGTTGGGGTGTCTGCTGCTGATACTGCTCCACAAATTATCAGTGCAAAAGCAAACACTAACATTATGGTAGCAGCCTGCTTTCGCACGTTCTTTCGCATTTTTTCACCTCTTATCTACTTTATTTTTTATTTTCTCTTTGTTTCAAAAAGTATCAATAATAAGTAGGAAAGTATGATGAATTTATTTTTAAACCATTGTTCCACAAATTCTAAAAAGAAGTTTTAACGGAATTATGTGGGGATTGCAGGTTTCAAATCAATATTTCAAAAAATCCTACTTTAGTTGATGCTTTTATCAACGTAATAATTATATTTATTTTAATTAAATTAATACTTTCTATAACAAAATACTAAGAATATTTTCATATTATGCAATATTATAAGATATTTTCTTAAAATTTATAGAATATTGTTCAATTGAATAATTGATATTGCTTTTGCGTATACCAAGTTAAGGATTTTCAGAATTTTGGATTAAAATATGAGTGAATAACTTAAGAATTTTAGCCCATTTAAAAGAGGTATTGATGTTTTAGGCCTTTAATAAGGCGTTTTTAGTGGTGAGTTTAATACCATAAAAAGATTCTTTTACTAAACATTGATAGATGATAATATTGTTTTTTAAAAAAAAGAGATTAAATATCAAGTTAGTTTCCATTTTAGATATTTATTGATTAATTAAAGAGAAAAGTCTTTTTTAATATTTTAAAAAATAAAAAAATAAAAAAAAGGTTTAAATTTTTTACACTCGAAGAAACCATTGGATCCATTGGAAACTCCAACAGATACAACTTTTTTTATTTAAAGCTGCAGGTTACTGGGTGTATTTAGTGTCTGGTGTATTTGTCCTAACGGATTAATATTTATAAATCCGATCCCTGAAACTATTCTTGTCGAGTCTCTCTTACCTGAAGCCTATCCTATTGTTGAATCTGTTGAAATCGTTGAATCTGTTGAATCGGTGGAATCTGTTGAATCTAAAGTTGTTGCAGCCGCAGTTCCAGTTCATCCATGGGTCCCAGCTGTTCCAGTTCCAATATCCATCGTTCCAACCATCGTTGCAACAACATTTCTGGAAATGTGCACCTGGGCCACATCCACCTCTAGGAGCTGCTGATGCTGCTCCACAAATTACTAATGCAAAAACGAGAGTTAATGCAAATATTACAGCTCGGTTTTGCATATTCTTTTGCATTTTTTCACCTCTGTTTCAATTTATTTTTATCAATTAATAGGTGGGAAACTGAGGATCTATAACTTTATTTCCACAAAATCCTAAAAAAAAGTTTAATGGGTTTATGTGGAAATCACAGGTTTATACCAATTCCTCAAAAATCCCACTTTTGGTTGATACATCCAATCAACGTGTTATTATATATATTTCAATTAATTTAACATTTTCTACTACAAAAATATAGAAATATTTTTATATTATGTGATAATAGCTGATTTTTACTAAAAATTATACTTAACTGTTCAATTTTATAATGTGTATTGTTTATAAATGCAAACAGTTTTTAGAATTTTGGATTAAAATATGGGTGAAAGCTTAAGGATTTTAACCCATTTAAAAGTAGTATCTATATTTTTAGCATTTTATATGGGTTTTTTTATTGTGAGTTTAATTTTTAAGAGAGTTTCTATTATTTAAAACGTTTCTAGTTATTAAATAAAAAAAGAACGCTTTATAAATTCAGTTTCATTTATTTAATTTCAAAAAAATAAAAAAATAAAGGATTTAATTTTTTTTATTCCACTTTCCCTTTACTTTTTTAACAATTAAAGACGTGTCCGTTGATACTTACAAACTCAAAGATGTGCGTTTGGTTTTTTAAAAAATGCACTGGTTAAGTTTATCATGGGTACCAGTACCAGTTGTAGTAACGGTGGTTGTTGTGCCAGTACCAATATCTATACCAGTGGTGGTGTCTGTAGTGATGTTTGTGGAAGTAGTATTTAATGTAAGGAGGACAGTGCATATAGTAATGAGGATGGAAGTTGTTCATTTGATAGTTGTTCATTTGTTTATGGAACCCTGAGCCAGCAGTTGTGGGGGTGGCTGCCGATGCTGCTCCACAAAGAACTAATGCAAAAACGAACGTTAATATGAATATTACAGCTCGATTTTGCACATTTTTTTGCATTTTTTCACCTCGTTTCATCATTTATCAATTAATAAGTGGGAAAACTGAGGATCTATTCTAATCTTCTTTCCACAAAATCCTAAAAAAAAGTTTAATGGGTTTATGTGGAAATCACATGTTTATACCAATTCCTCAAAATCCCACTTTTGGTTGATACATCCAATCAACGTGTTATTATATAACTTTCAATTAATTTAACACTTTCTACTACAAAAATATAGAAATATTTTTAAATTATGCAATAATATGTGGTTTTTTATTAATATTAATATTAAACTGTTCAATTAGATTACTACTTTAGATGTTATAAGTAACAATTTTTAGAATTTTAGATTACAGAACAATTCAGTGATTTCAATCCATTTTAAAGCAGCATTCAAAGTTCTGGTTGAGCATACTACTTTATTTTCATTTGTAGATTAACCACAATATTTTTATATCATAATACATAACAATTGTTATATAACTAAATTGAGGGTAATTTTTGGATTAAACTTGGTAAAAAAGTATTAAAATAATTATAAGACCCTAACCAACAAAAAAAATTCAATATAATTTTAAGTATTTCAGGAGGAGTAATATGAAGTTTAACACCAAAACAATACATGCTGGACGGAAACCGTGTCAACTGACCGGTGCAATCTCAACACCAATCTACCAGACTTCCACGTTTGTATTTGACGATGTGGGAGAACCGGGAGAGTACGATTATTCAAGGACAAATAACCCAACAAGAAAGGCTCTTGAGGATACCCTGGCAGATCTTGAGGGAGGAGTGGCAGGATTTGCATTTCCAAGTGGTATGGCCGCTGTAACTACAGTGATACATCTTTTAAGTGCAGGAGACCATGTTGTATGTGCTGATGATACCTACGGAGGTACCCATAGACTTTTTTCAGACATCATGCCCAGGTTTGGCATTGAATTCAGCTTCATTCGTCTGGACGATGAAGCGAAGTTAAGAAATGCCATAAAACCAAACACAAAGATGATCTGGGTAGAAACCCCATCGAATCCACTTTTAAACATCACAGACCTCGATATGATTTCGAAAGTGGCCAAGGAACAGGACATACTTACGGTTGCCGATAACACCTTTGCAACTCCATACTTCCTTCGGCCAATTGAGCATGGCATTGACATAGTTCTGCACTCAACAACCAAGTACCTCAACGGCCACTGTGACGTCATAGGCGGTGGGGTTATAACCTCCACAAATAAACTTGCAGAAGATGTACACTTCCTATTGAACGGCATGGGAACAAATGCAGCACCATTTGACTCATGGTTGGTTCTTCGAGGTATTAAAACCCTCCCTCTCAGGATGGACAAGCATCAGGCTAACGCAATTGCAGTTGCAGAATATCTTAAAGGGCATTCTAAGGTGAAAGAAGTCTTCTATCCGGGTTTACCTGAACATCCGGGCCATGAATTAGCTGCAAAACAGATGGACGGTTTTGGAGGTGTAGTTTCATTTAAACTTAAATCAGAATCAGATGTTCCATCATTCTTACATGGACTTGATTTATTCCACCTTGCAGAGTCTCTTGGAGGTGCTGATTCTCTTGTGGAACATGCAGCAACCATGAGCCATGCGTCAATGGCAGAGGATGCTAGAAGAAAAGCAGGAATAACAGACGACCTCATAAGATTATCTATTGGTCTTGAGGATGCAGATGACCTTATTGAGGATCTTTCCAGAGGATTTGATAATGCAGGTAATATTAAGGGCTGAATTCAACCCCATTCTCCTATTTAAGGTGGTTAATGATCAAAACCTTTATATGTAACGATTGTTATATAACAATTGTTATTTAAAGTTTGGTGGATATATCCCTTACAATTAAGATTTTTAAAGCCTTTAAACTCTTTAACAATTAATGGGAGATTTGGTGGATTGAAAATAAGATTTTCGGAAGATGGTGTTAAGTATATTGAAATAGATACAATATCAGTCGAAAATCTATTAAAAAAACTTGTAATAAACCCTTTTGAAGTGGTTGTAACAAGAAATGGCTCAGTACTCCTCGAAGACGAAATATTAACAAACAATGACAGCATAAAAATTATCAAGGTTATCCACGGTGGTTAAAAACTCATAAGAATGTTGAAATCATAAGAATGTTGAAAAATTATGAAGTTCAAAACAACAATGGGATTTCAACACAATGTAAATTCTCAAATTTCAACAATTGATCAAAAACAATAAATTTGAGTTAACTTATGGTCAAAAATAGCAGATTGAAGTCAATTATTGATCAAGGTTGCATTTGATCAAAGACCTAAAAATTTAGATCATAAAATTTTGATAAATTTTTATCTTACCGTGATTTCAAGGCACATGAACTAAAATCCATGTGTCTGGCATGATCTTGAATTTAATGAATAAAGGGGAACTAAAAAAATGGATAAAAACAAACCCATAATTGTTAGATACGGTGAAATAGGCGTAAAAAGTCCTAAAGTAAGGAAAAGATTTGAAAGAAAACTTATATCCAATATAAAAACTTTAATTGATGGTAAGATAGTTTTAGAACAGGGTAGGATATTTCTTTTCCCTGAAAATTATGAAGAAGCTTTGGAATCTCTTAAAAAAATATGTGGCGTAGTTTCATTCAGCCCCACAGTTTCAACAGAGACAAATTACGATTCTATAAAGGCCACGGTTCAGGATTACATAAAAGATCTGATTGAAAAAGGTCAGTTCTCAATTGAAAAATCTTTTGCAGTTAAATGCAGAAGAGTGGGAACTCATGACTTCTCAAGCAGGGAAATGGCAGGATTTTGTGGTGCTGCAGTGGTTGACTTAACTGGTGCACCTGTGGACCTATCCAATCCTGATTTCAGATTGTTCGTTGAGGTCAGGGATGATAAAACTTACCTGTACCATGAGAAAATTGATGGAGTTGGAGGCCTTCCAATAGGTACACAGGGTAGGTTGATTGCACTGGTATCTGGAGGTATAGACTCACCTGTTGCATCTTACCTGATGATGAAAAGGGGATGCGATCTCACAATTCTCAACTTCAACAACTGTCCCTACACTTCAGGGTCAAGTGAAAAAGTTGTTAAAATTTACGAAAAGCTCAAAGAATATTCTGCAGGCTCTGATTTAAGACTTTATCAGGTAAACTATGGTGATTTCCTTAAAAAATGTAAAGATGAGGCACCTGAAAGGATGACATGTGTTCTATGTAAGAGTGGAATGTACCAGATTGCAGAGAAGCTTGCAAAACGTGAAAATGCCCTTGCAATTGTTGATGGAAGCAGTGTGGGACAGGTTGCATCACAGACACTTCCAAACATACTGGCAACAAGATATTCAACTTCAATACCAGTTTTAAGTCCATTAATCGGCCTTGACAAACTTGAAATTGCTGAAATAGGAAAAAAAATTGGAACCTATGATATCTCCATACTTCCAGACAGTGGATGTAAAGCAGCTCCAAAACATCCTGAAACCAATGCTGTACTTGAAAAGGTCCTTGAGGTTAAAAAGGCCATTAACATGGACGAAGAAACCGAAAAAGTATTTTCATCACTTCATGAAATCGATTTGGATAGTGAATAATACTATTTAAATCTTTTAATACTGAAGATACTCCTGATAAACGATGATACAATTAAATAGAACATGTCCTGAGGCCTAATATATCTAAATTTCCATAGCATCTAAATTCAGTGCATTCTAAAGCTTATTTATTACTAAAAAAAGGAGGAAAAAAAATGGCAATATTTTCAAAAGTATCAGAAAAAGATGTGACAAAAGCAATAGTATCAGGATTTGCAGAGGAATTCCTGGATTACGTGGAAAGCGATGTGATCATAATAGGTGCAGGACCAAGCGGACTTATAGCAGCCAAAAGACTTGCAGAAAACGGAGTTAAAACACTCTTAGTGGAGAGCAACAACTACCTTGGAGGAGGATTCTGGATAGGAGGATACCTCATGAACAAGTTAACAGTGAGGGAACCCGGTCAGAGAATCCTTGACGAAGTAGGTGCACCATACGAGAAAGTTCAGGACGGACTTTACAGGGCTGCCGGTCCACATGCATGTTCAAAATTAATAGCAGCTACAATGGATGCTGGTGCAAAAGTATTGAACATGACTAAGTTCGACGACGTTGTTGTGAGGGATGGAAAAGTAGCAGGTGTTGTTATAAACTGGACACCAGTATCAGCACTTCCAAGGGCAATAACATGTGTTGACCCGGTTTCAATCGAATCTAAAATTGTTATAGATGCAACAGGCCACGATGCAGTGGTTGTAAAATCATTAGAACAGCGCGGACTCGTTAAAACAGAAGGATTTGAGGGAATGTGGGTTGAAAAATCAGAAGACGCAGTAGTTGAAAACACCCAGGAAGTTTACCCGGGAGTATTTGTAACAGGAATGGCAGTTGCAACCACCTACGGAACCCCAAGGATGGGTCCAACCTTTGGAGGAATGCTTCTCTCCGGAGAAAAAGCAGCAGAAATAATCATAAAACAATTAAAACCAGAATTATCAACTGAGAAAACCGAAGCTGGACAGGTAAAAAGGTCAAAATAAAAAAAATATCATTGATCAAATAGACTCAAATAAATTCCAAGATAAAATAAGATACAATACAATGATAGTGATTTTCAATGGCTTTAAACTCTAAAAACTCATCTGGTGGGATAATAGCAGTTTCCACAAGTCATAAGAAGGGTACAAAAAAGAAAAATATCGAACAGGGTCTTTTAATGGAAAACTACGGACTTTCAGGTGATGCACACAGCAGTAGTGAAACACACAGACAGATAAGTCTGCTGGCAATAGAGAGCATCAAAAAGATGCAAAATCTTGGGCTGGACGTTAATCCTGGAGATTTCGCAGAAAACATAACAACCAATGGGATAGAACTCAAGACTCTACCCATTGGAACCAAGTTATCTGCAGGTGTTGGAATCCTTGAAGTGACTCAGATCGGTAAAGAATGCCATAATCACTGCGAAATCGGCAGACAAGTAGGAGACTGTATAATGCCCAAGGAAGGCATCTTCTGCAGGGTAATAACAGGCGGCAAAGTAAAGGTTGGAGATGAGATAAAAATTATTTGATCTAATAATTGTTGATCTTAAATATTTAATTAAAATTTTATCCCTTCTTTTTTTGTCCTTTCATTATTTAATAGATAAAACTGCTTTTTCTCTAAAAATAAAGTTAAAGCTACCAATTTAATATCTATAAATTAATTTAATAAAGGTTAACTAAAAAAATTCTAAAATAAAGTTAATCTTAAAAACACTACTAAAATAACGGCTTAAATTTAAATAACAGATTAAAATTTAAAAATAACGTATTAAATCTTATAAAATTGAAAAATAATTAAAAAATAAACTAAAAAACAGGAGAAATGATATATGTTGCATGGTACTGAGGTTTTGAAGAAGGGTTTTGCTAGTATGACTAAGGGTGGGGTTATTATGGATGTTGTGAATGCTGATCAGGCGGCTGTTGCTGAGGAGGCGGGTGCTGTTTCTGTTATGGCTTTGGAGCGTGTGCCTGCTGATATTCGGGCTGCTGGTGGTGTGGCTCGTATGGCGGATCCGTCTAAGGTTTTGGAGATTATGGATGCGGTGTCTATTCCGGTTATGGCTAAGGTTCGTATTGGTCATTTTGTTGAGGCTCAGGTTATTCAGTCTCTTGGTGTTGATATGATTGATGAGAGTGAGGTGCTTACACCTGCCGATGAGAAATATCATATTGATAAGAAGCAATTCATCATACCTTTTGTGTGTGGTGCACGTAACTTGGGTGAAGCTTTGAGGAGGATTAATGAAGGTGCTGCTATGATCCGTACTAAAGGTGAAGCTGGAACAGGAAATGTTGTAGAAGCTGTACGGCATATGCGTGTGATCCAGAGCACCATCCGTGAACTCAAAGACAAAACCGAGGAAGAATTATGGGCTGTGGCTCGTGAAGAAGAAGCAACACTAGAACTCGTCAAAGAAACAGCAAAACAAGGAAGGTTACCAGTTGTGAACTTCGCAGCCGGCGGTGTGGCCACACCAGCAGATGCAGCACTCATGATGCAATTAGGTGCTGATGGTGTTTTTGTTGGAAGTGGAATATTCAAATCAGAAAACCCTGAACTCGTTGCAAAAGCAATAGTACAAGCCACAACCCACTACACAGACGCCGAGCTCCTCGCTAAGGTTTCCACCAACCTTGGAGAAGCCATGCCTGGTTTGGAGATAAGTGAAATACCAGAAAACGAAAGACTACAAGAAAGAGGATGGTAAAAACAATTAAATCCTCTTAAATTATTATTTTAAACTTAAATTATTTTTAAAGCTTTAAATATTTTTTTTACGTCTAATCTGATTTTTATAGGATGTTTTAATCCATTTATAGATGTTTTAATCCATATATGGTGGTGTTTAACATGTTATTTTTCAAATGTTTCCACAGCTTCTTTTAAAAATTCTTTAATTGGAAGATGCTGTGTACATTTCTCTCCACATTCTCCACATTCTGTGCAGTATCCAGCGCTCATTTTACGACCTGAAAGATGGAAATAGTTTTCTGCAGGTTTATCAATATGCCTGTACATGTACACATCATTTAAAAGGCTCAGATTCAATGGAATGTTCACGTTTGAAGGGCAAGGCATACAGTAATTACAGCTTGTGCAACTGATATGAACCCGTTCTTTGTAAGCATCCCTAACTTTATGGATCAGATCCTTTTCAGATTCTCTCAGCGTATCTGGATAACCTTCCTTTGAGATTTCAAGATTTTCTCGAACTTGCTCCATGTTGCTCATGCCACTTAAAACCACATCAACTTCGGGTTTGTCCCAGAGGAATCGCAGTGCCCATTCAGCAGGACTTCTTTTAACTTCGGCTTCATTCCATATGGCCTGTATATCATCTGGAATGTTTTTTGTTAAACATCCACCTCTCAGGGGTTCCATGATAATGGTTCCAAGTCCTTTATCATTAACATATTTTAGCCCGGCTTTTCCTGCCTGGAATTCCTCATCCATGTAGTTGTACTGAATCTGGCAAAAACTCCAGTTGTAAGAATTCACAACTTCTCTGAAAACTTTAAACTCATCATGAAATGAAAACCCCGCATATTTTATCCTGCCGTCTTCAATTGCAGAGTCCAAAAACTCAAACACATCGAATTCCTTTAGAATTTCCCAGAACCTTTGATTAATGCCGTGTAAAAGATAAAAATCTATATGATCTGTCTGCAGCCTCTGAAGCTGTTCGTTTAAATAGCGATCCATATCTTCCCTGCTTTGAACAAGCCAGATAGGTAGTTTGGTAGCCAAGTTCACCTTTTCCCTGTAACCATTCTTTAAAGCATTTCCAATGAATATTTCGCTCATCCCACCTTCTGTTGGAGAAGCGGCATGATATGGATAAGCAGTGTCAATGTAGTTCACGCCATGGTCTATTGCGTGGTGAAGCATCTCTGTTGCGAGGGGTTCATCTATCCGGTCATGACTTCCATCCAGCGTAGGGAGCCTCATACAACCGAATCCAAGTATTGATACTTTTTCGCCTGTCTTTCCAAGTTTTCTGTACAACATCTTTAATTTCTCCTTATATTGTATACAATTAATTAACGATGTTTAAAGGTTTTATACACTTATTGAATAATGTTTAGTTAGATTTTTATGAATGCTATTAACTTATTGAAGGATGTTAGTCAATTATATCTCCATATCTATCGGAAGATATTTTATTGAACGATATTTATAAATTTATCGGTAATCCGATATTATTTTGATTGATTGTTTTGAATACGTTCATGAATTGTTATTGATCCACAATAAAAATTAAAAAAAATAAAAGATTTTTTGGGCTTAAACACGGATTTTCAGTGTAAACTGTCTTTGTTTAAGATTGAGAGTATCCCACTGGAAAAATATATATAGGTTTTTCATTGATGGGCAAGTGTAAAAGCCCTACCATCTGATTCTCATCGAAAGATCCCAGGGCCACTGTAACTAAACCAAGACTCTCTGCTTGGAGATAAATATTCTCTCCCACGTGGCCTGCCTCCAGATTGACAAATCTTGTGCATAAATCCTTATCTTTATATTTATCAAGCATTTTCTGATAATTTCCGGTTATAATGATGTTTATGGGAGCTTGTTTTACCCAGGGCTGCCCATCGGCAACTACAGAAAGGTTGTTCCTTATATCACTATCAAGAAGTTTCTCCAAAGTATTGTTTTGAGGAACGTAATGGTACAATCCTTCTTGAAGCCCGGATACACTGCCTGTGCCTACTACAACATAGACCTCTAACGGATAGACCTGTCCCGCTGAGGGAGCTGCCCTTAAGTTTTTTTCAGAATCTGTAATACCCTGAGCTGCCCATAAAAGCTGTGAAACATCTTCCAAAGTGAGAAATTCGTTGGAATATTTCCTTACAGAGCGTCTGTTTGCAATTGCTTGTTCCACCGAAAGGTTGCCTGTTAATTGAGGGGATGGAAGTTGTGTGATGCTGATAACATTTAGGGAGGTCACTGATTCCTGGGAAGATAAATAATCTGCGCTCACAACAACAATAAAAGCTATACTAAGAATGATCAACACTGCTAACTTCTTTTTTTCCACATTACCATCCTCTAAATGTAAATGTTATCATTTTATACTCTAATCAGTTGATATTCTATAATCTTTGCTAATATTTAATTATGATGAATCTCATTATAATCCAAACTAATGGTTGAAGATACAATCTCTACCTTTCATTCAATATCTTATGGAGTCATCTTGTTCTTTATGGAATTTAGGTTGTATTACCACACAATCATAAAAGTTGATATTTGGATTCACAGAAAAAAGGAAATTGTTCTAAACTGGAAAAGATCAAAAATTTATATATTGATCTAAAAACAACGCTAAAATAATGTCATATGATCTCATATTAATTGCAGTACCGCTCATAGTTGCATACATTTTGAGCTATGCTCTTTACAGAAAAAATGTGATAAATAAAGATTTCCATGCTAAAATATGGAATATTCTAATTTTCCTCAGTTTTCTGGTCTCAGTGGGTATGGGGATTATAATGACGGTCTTTATGAACTTTGGGCTGACAGTTCCTTCGAGTTTTGATCTTAACTACTGGCATGGAGAAGTGGGTATAGCCTTCTTTGTAATTCTGCTTTTCCATTTACACTGGAACTGGAGTTCATTTAAACGATATTTTAAATAAATTAGTAAGATGTGTTAAGAAATAAGATGGTGGAGAACAAAGCATGCTTGAGCAATATTACTTACTTCCAATTGTACTTCTTCTAACAATTCTTTATCTTTCAAGCTACTTTCTTTATACCGATGGAAACCTGAAAAAACGTACTTACAAGTTGATCTGGGATGTCTTACTTATTGCCAGTTCCATGGTGGTTGGGATCACAGGATTAGCAATGGTAATATTCATCAATTTGAACATGCTCCCCATAGACACGAATCTCCTTTTCTGGCATGTAGAAGCAGGTATTGTAACAGCAGTTACCGGAGTTTTTCACATCCACATATACTGGAAATCCTTTAAAAAAATTTTTAAGTAGTTTTTTGGAATTTTATCTATTCAAAAATGGGTTACAGTTTAAAATTAGTGTTAACTATTTTATAACTCGTTTTACAGGTTTTAAGATAAGTTTTAAAGTTAGAATAGATTTTACAAGTTTCATGATAAATTTTAAAGTTTTTAGAAAGATTTCACATGTTTTAGGTTAGTTTTACAGGTTATTTACAAGTTTTAATTTTGTGTTACAGAGTTTAGACATATTACGAGTGGATTAATGAAAACTGAGATTATCTTAATAAAGAAAACATTATTTTTTTAAATTTTTAGTTGCAAAACGGCTTAATTTTGAACATTTTCGTTATTGTGGCGCTGCAATTAATTAAATACTATATAACCATTTCGGTCGCACTTAAATAGTAAATATTAAGTTAATGTTTAAATGACATAACATTGGTATTTAAAATTGGAGGGTACCAAGGAAATTTTCTTTAACAAACAATTTAGAATTTTTTTTCTAGGAGGTTATTCAGGATGTCAAATAATATATCAAGAAATAAAATTTTACTGGGAGTGGGAGTTTTAATTGTAATTCTAGTTGTAATTTTTGCTTTTTTCGCTTTCGCCAAGGTAGATGCCGCAGTGACTGTTAACTCTGCATTTTGTGTTAATCAGATCATTGATAAGCAACCAGCCAACGGCAAGTTCCTTATTATGAATGTTACGGTGAAAAACAATGGAAAGGATCCATTAACAGTTTCCACAGACCAGTTTGCTCCAATGGCAAATGGTAAACCAATTACGAAATATTCTTTATTCTCTGGACAAGGCACTGACCTTCAAAAACAGGTAACAATACCTGGAGGGGCAAGTAAAGATATTACCGTTGTTTTTGACATTGGGAACCAGACACCGGATTCACTTGAATTCTTTGGCCCAATATCATGGGCTCCAACCTACAAAAATACCAGTAAAATCGCAGAGGTGTCACCTACTGCAATGTTCGAAGGCCAGAACGGTACAGGTGCAATGACTATGAAAATGAACGCATCTATTAGTAACATGAAGATAACAATGGAAATGAACTCTACAGATAACAGTACCGTCCAAAAAACAGATGACCCTAACAAAATGAAAACAATAACAACTACAAATGATGCTACAAGTACAAATGTTGCTGGACAGCAAAATAATCAGAACAACACCGATACTGTGACCAGTATAACAGATATTACAACAGGACTGGATGAAGATGGAAGCCCAGATATTCTACCTAAAAACATAACAAAACCTGGAGACTCACTTGCCACTTCAAATGGAACTTTTACACTAAAAGACTCCGAAACAATAGATGTTATGGGTAAAAAAATTGAATGCTGGGCACTAACGGGACAGTTTGAATCTTCGGGTCTAAAACTCAATGCAACAATGTACTTTGACAAAACTACAAGAACTGTAGTAAAAGCAGCAATTCCTGAACAGTCTTTAACTGTATCATCGATACCATTCACAGTAAAAGGTGAAGCAGATATTACAAGCACCAACATGCCCTTAATAGGAGTAGCATAGTTAAAAGGAGGTAAATGAAACAAAATGTTCATTAGAAATGGAAAAGGGAGGTAAAGGAAGTTACACAGCCTTGTGTGAATATGGGCATGAGAGAGCTAAAATTTTAGCTGTGCCTTCCTTTTAAAATGTGCAGAGCCATTAAATGACTCTGCAAAAATACACCAGCACCAATAATATGGTGAAATTTAATTTGGTTGGGAAGTTTTAAAATGTTACAACTTCCTGCTTTCCAAACTTTGATTCTCATTTTTATGTCAAATGAATTTTTTAATTTCTGTATTAAATTGAATTTTCTAGTTCATCTTCTAAATTATTCACACTTCTTAATAAGAAAGTCATACTATAAAAGGTTTGCGGACATGAACCACTATTCAACCCAATCGCAAACTCAAGCACCATGACGTAAGGCAGCAGTCCTCAATAACTTTTTTAAGAGTTTCTTCTTAATATCTGGCCATTTATTTATTGATCTTAAGGAAATCCATGTAAATATCACTAGTTTTATTAAGGGTTTTAACGCACAATTATCAATAAAGAAGATATTATAGAGGTTATGGGATGATACTATAACTGCCTATATATTTAAGAGAAGAAGAGGACATTTGTATTGTTTTTTGTCTGATTTGCCACGTTGAAACACAGGGCGAACCCATGGAAGAAGCTCTAAATAATATAAAACAAACTCATGAATCTTTTTTAGACGATGAAAAAGGTTCAGTATGAATACCATGAGGTTTTACACGATTAAAACATACCTGATTTGAAATTGTGGATGTTGTGGGGCACGAAACACATGGGGTGCATAAGAACTTAGTCTTTATATAATTTAAACATAATTGGGATATTATTTTCCCAATACTACTCAATATTCAATAATTCAAATTAAAATGGAAAAATTTATATAAGTTTAAGGGTATGATAATCATCGGAGGATTATTTCTATGCCATTAAAATGTCCAAAATGTGGTAATTACCTAGATGATGATGAAACAGTCTGTCCAAACTGTGGGGAAGAAGAAGGATTTGAAGACCGAGAGTACTGTGGCTTAGATCAAGATGAATCAGTTTTCGCGGATTACGATGATGATATTTATAGCTGCGAATACGAAGATTTAAAGGAATTAAATGAAGATCTAGATGATTTTGAGGAAGATGGTCTTGAAGATGACCACCATAAAGGCTATGATTCCTTAAAAAAAGTTACAGCTTCGGGTGCTGCTGTGCAGAATTCTAAAAAGAATTAATTTAAAAGATTCAAATCCACAAAAAGCTGATAAAAAAGCTATGTAGTGAGAACTACGAGACTGAATAGTTGGATTCTTTGCATTAATAAGAAATAATTTAATTTTTTTTAATATTTATTTTACAAAACACACTTTTTTGATTTATATTTTCTTTAAGAATTATTCTCTGCTTTGTCCCTCCGGTCTTGATGATACTCTGAATATCTTTTTTGACACTTCAAATCATGATAATGAAAAATTTCAATGATCAAATAAGGGTAATGAGAAATAAATTTATTGAACTATAAGAATAAGTAAGTTACAGAGCCCTTGATAAACATGTATATTATGATTTATTTTTAAATTTAGAATCATGAAATGAAGTTCAAGCATCACTCAGTATTAATTCTAAGGGGAAACAATCATGTTCAAAAAATCAGAAGAAGACTTTGTAGAAAACATTAATGAAAGAAGAAGAATCAGATCTCAGTTCGTAGTTGCTGATAAAATAATAAAAACAGCTAAATCAGGCCGTAAATACATAGATGTGAGACTTTCAGATAAAACAGGTGAAATAGTGGGTCGTATGTTTCCTGAAGAGGGTGTTGAGGTCACTTTTGAACCCATAAATCCTGGAAAGATCCACAGGGTACTTGGAAACGTGAACGAATACCCTCAAGGTTCTGGAAGATTCAACATCATAGTAAACGTTATTAAAGAGCTCTCAGAAGAAGAATACGACATAGACGACTTTATAAGAACCTCCGATAAGGATAAAGACCAGCTCATCAACGAAGTAGAGACCACGATAAAGGAAATTGAAAACAAAGATCTGAAAAAGCTTCTGGATGCATTTTTCTCGGATGAAAAATTTGCAGAGGAATTTTACAATGCACCTTCTGCAAAGGTTTACCACCACAACTACGTTGGGGGATTATTGGAACACACAGCTGAAGTTTTAAGGATATGCAAAACAACCTGTGAAATATTCCCAGAACTTGATAAGGACCTTCTATACACCGGGGCAATACTCCACGATGTTGGTAAATTAGAGACGTATGATTACGATCTGGTCAGAATCGAATTCTCAGAAGAGGGAAAACTCCTTGATCACCTATTTATCTCCTGTGATATGGTTAAAGACAAAATAAGAGAAATAGAAATGCCGAAGGAACTGGCAACACAGCTCTTGCATATCATTTTAAGCCATCACGGGGATG
Organism: Methanobacterium paludis; assembly: GCF_000214725.1. Taxonomy (NCBI): domain Archaea; kingdom Methanobacteriati; phylum Methanobacteriota; class Methanobacteria; order Methanobacteriales; family Methanobacteriaceae; genus Methanobacterium; species Methanobacterium paludis. The sequence goes on from NC_015574.1 coordinate 1,074,304, forward strand.
TGAAGAATGGATGGGGTTCTCCAGTCAGTCCAAAAACACCTGAAGCTGTGGCTTTACACCATGCAGATAACCTGGATGCGAAGGTTAAGGGGATGCTGCAGAAGATGTGATTTGGGAGTTTAATATAAACTTTGATTAAAAAACTCTTTTTTCTTTTTATTTCAATTTAAAAATAAATTTGTGTTCATGAAATCCATGTTGGGGAACTATCAGTTCACTAAATGAAAAGAAATTTTCTAATTATTAGTATTATTATTCCATGTTCTTTAATAATCCTTATATCTTTATTAATTTTTCCTTTCCAAAAAATGTAACATGTTCATTTCACATATTAATAAAAGGTGATATTATGAACGTGTTAATTGTACTTGCTCATCCTGAACCAAAATCCTTGAATGGATATTTGAAAGATTTTGCAGTAGAAACCCTGACTGCAAAGGGTGATGAAGTTAAAGTATCAGATCTTTTCGCTATGAAATTCAAAGCCGTATTAGATCAGGATGATTTCAAAGATCGGATGGATCCAGACGTATTTGTCCCAATTGTAGAACAGTACAATGCCGTGAAAACAGGGAAACTACCAGGAGATGTGGCAGCAGAAATGGAAAAAGTGAAATGGGCAGATTTAATCATTTTCCAATTCCCAGTATGGTGGAGTTCTTTCCCGGCCATACTTAAAGGTTGGATTGACAGGGTTTTTGCCAATGGATTCGTTTTTGATGCAGCGGAAGGTAAAATGTACGATGAAGGATCATTAAAAGGTAAAAAAGCTCTGATTTCATTTACTACTGGTACTCCCAGGGGTATGTACACGTCTAAAGGACCTCATGGAGACATAATAACCCTTCTAAAAGTCATAACTCATAATACACTTGAAGCTGTGGGTTTAGAAGTGCTTCCTTTATTTGGAATATTTGGCCCTGAAATGATGGAAAAAGATGAAGTAAAAAAAGAAATTAACCGTTATAAAAGCATATTAGAATCTCTTTAGAGTTTTCTTACTTTCGGTTTTTGAACATCATAATGTGGGGTAAACCTGATTTGAGGATTAAAAGGAATGAATCAGTAGGAGTGATAGAAATGACTTACGTTTTGGTTATACATAAAGTCAAGGACTATGCCAAGTGGAAGCCAGTATATGATGAAGATGGCGCTACACGAAAGGCCAAAGGTTCTAAGGGTTCTTCTCTCTTTCGCAATGCGAATGATCCTAACCATCTAATAGTCCTAACCGAGTTTGAAGATATGGAAAAGGCTAAAAGTTTTGTTGAGTCTGAAGATCTGAAAATTGCAATGCAAAAGGCCGGTGTTGCTGGCCGACCAGCCGTATTTTACCTGGAAAAACTTGCAAAATCCACATACTGAATGAAAACTTCTAAATTTAACAATTTAATTTTAACGTGAATGAAAAGTGAATGAAAATGGTTATGTCAACCAAAAACACCGAAACTGAGGATTATATATGCAGATAGCCTAGATGTAAATTAGTATTCTCTTGAAAAATTATAAAAAAAGGAGTAAATTTATTTCAGAAGTAAATATGGAGTTCCATCCCCATCTGATTCAAGCGATGGTTTCAACTCTTTTTTAAGTCCGTCCTTTTTTAATTTAAGTAAATTGTTAGTAGCTCCGTATACCTTAAAAGTACTTGTATTGGTAGCTGAAACTGATGAAATACCAGGATATTCTTTTTTTAACTCATTATATTTTTTATTTCCAATTGTTTCTAGATCTTTTTCCTTATCATCCATGAAATTACCTCATACATTCCAAATAATGAAGATTTACAATTCTAATTTCTTTTTAATAGTCTTAATAGTAAAATATAAATTTGATCTATATTAATAATTAATTACGTGGATCTTTAATCTTCATTTTTTTTAGATTGAGCAACAATACTAGCTGAAATTGTACCTATTGTTGAAGTTAATCCAAGCCCAACCTTATCCCCAACATCTAAAGAATCATATACATCTTTTTTAACAACAATCTCATCAAGAAAATTAGTTCCCTTTACTCTAACCTTATATAATGAATCTGAAGCTGTCTTTTTAGTTACATTCCCAAAAAATATCATCTAACCACCTCTTACATAGATTAAGCACTTAGACTCCATAAATGTTTCTTAAATAATAAAAAGTATAGGATACCTCCAACTGAAAATATTAAAAAATTTCGATAATAAAATTAGTAAACAAAAATTGGATAATCCTGTTCTAAAAAGGTTCATATGTTAGGGAAATTACTAAAATGGAATACGATCAAGATAGTTCAAAAATTAAAATTTGAATATGTTTTGAAATCTGAATAAACTTAATAAAACAAATGGGTTATAAATTATTCGAAAGTATTAATTTTTAATCAAATAATATTGTTTAGCAAGATGGCAAAATAGACGTAACCCATAGAAAGAGTCTTGGGTAAAAGATTATGTGTTTAAATGATTTTTTATTTTATGAAGTCGGTCTTTGCATCCTCAAAAGCTTTTTTTCTAGCCTTTAATTCTTCTTCAAATTCCTTACTTTTCTTACTTCTCTCACTCTTACAGTGTAATTGTACTTTTTTCCTTGCCATTCTATTCCTTATGTTTTGTTTAACGATTCTAACCATATTTAATCCCCTTTTGATTAACTTTTCTTAAACTAAACACATCTATTATTCTTTACTTAGATTTTTTTCCAGTTTAAAATCTGAATGTAGAAAAAGAATACTTTATTATAAATATTGTCCACATTGTTGTTAAATTTTCATAAAGAATCAAATCTGGCCATTCTGTTGTTTAAACAGCTTTCGTTAAAATCAAAGAAAAATCAAGGAAAATTTGAAAAAGAAGAAAAGAGAAAGAAATATATGAAAAATCAATTATTCGGGGTTTTATTCAATACTACTCAATACTGAGTCCACAGTAATTATCGCTGTAAAAACTGTATGCCCTGTCATCTATGGTTACGTTTAAAAAGTCATATCGTATGGGGCTTGGACTGGGTAAGAGTGTTACTAAATTTTTTTGCTCCAGGTAGAGAATACCATCGTTTATTTCCTTAGATCTGAGGTTTGTTAACCTTTTTATTGCATCACCATTTGCTCTTTTCAGACTTCCTTCTACCATTGCTTTTATTATTGTTATTGCATTGTTTTCAACTGATTTCATTGAAATCCATCCTCTTTAATTGTTTCATACTTAATAATCTTTGATAGATGTATCTGTGGCAGGGGATGCTAATAAAAGTATCGATATACCTAAATATGCACTTCAATAATGATGATTAAATGTCATCCTCAATAAAAAATATAAATCCATCTTTCAATAAAAATAATACCAAGAGGTGTTGTTGTATGGCTCAAACATGTATGACAGAACAGGAGATAGAAGAATTTGTGGACAACTTTAAGGGCATGCTCTGGGATGAACTGGACGATGCAGTGAACTGCATGACAAAGGAGGATTTGGCGGCTGCAGTCCGGGCTTTGAAAAAAAGATTCGGTTAAAACTTCAATATTTTTTTGAAAATAAAGAATTCTTCACGTTTTTATTTGGTAGTTTGTTTTCTATTTAAAAAAAAACATGTTTTCTACTTCAAAATAAAATTTTAAATTAAATTTCTTAAAAAAAATAATTTATCTTAATTTTGCAATCATATCTTATCATCTTTTTTATTAAAACTGAATAATTATTTACTTGAATTAGTAAAAACTGCAATAATTGTTGCTGAAGTCAGTAAGAATTACAGAGAATTGGCTGGAAATAATAAGGAATACTGAATTAAAATTTTAAGCCCATTCCTTCGCCAATCTCTTTAGCTTTATCTTCCATGGCTTTTTTCACATCTTTTTCGCATTCAAAGGTCAGTTCCAACTGCCTTATCCTTATTTTAACCTTTGCCATTTCTTCCATGATGGATACATCAAGACCTGGTTCATTTGCATTGAGTTTTCCTTCAAGTTTGTACCTACAAAGATTGGATATGAGGTCTCCCATTTCCTCAATTAAAACTATGATCTGATCATCCAAACTGTTTCTTTCAAGTACACTCCTGCAAACTCTATCTATAACCTGTTTCCTATCTCCATCTTTCATCATTCTTGCACATCCTTTAGAGTAATCATGTTGCAATTATCAGATTTCTGTCTATTAAATAACTAATTTCAAATAACTAATTTCAAAATCTCAGATTATTCTAGAAGTAACCTTCATAATTTCAAATTACTAATCATAGTCTCAAATTAGGTTCATATTCCACAACCAGAGTTATCATAGTTTAAATTTTGTTACAGGGATATTTACTATTTACTAACAGTTTTGATGGTTTTAAATCTGTGATAAAAGGCAATTTAAGGCATCATGGATTTTTGTTTACAGTACCAAAGGATTTAAAAATGGTATTATGTTAATTTCTTAAATATAATGGGAAAAATGGTGATTTTAAGCCAAATTAACCATTTTTTTTAGTTCGAGATCCAAGATTGGGGCGTGATTCTGGCAAATTTATTTAAACGATCGAATGAACGATACTAACAATAATTCATTAAATCCAAAAATTTATCAAACCAAGAAGGTGGTATTAAATGAAAAAAATCATTATAATGGGCCTTTTTGCCCTGATTATAGGCGCAGTTCCTGTTTATGCAGCGGACTCAAGTAATGCAACAGTTGTGCAGCAACTCCAAAATGCAAATCCAAGTGCGTATCAAGATATAATGAATACAGTATCCCAGATTCAGAACATGGATCCAAATGTATCTCAGGATATAAATAATCTGAAAAATGAGTTTATGAGTAATCCTCAGGTCAATATACTCCAGGATACGAACGTTCAAAATCAAATTTCCGATATACTCCAGAATAATGATGTTAAAACCCAAATACATAGTTTAATACAGAATAAAGATGTCCAAAATGGGATTAACAGTTTGATGCAAAGCAAAGAAGTTCAAGATGGAGTTAACACTTTGATGCAAAATAAGGACATTAAAAATGAAGTTAACCAAATAGTGAACAACAGTTAATTCTAAATTAGGAGAACTTCTATTTTTTAGTAAAATTTCTCCTTTTTCCTATCTTTCTGTAGATTTTATAGATTAATATCTTAATTAAATTCAAAATTTAGACTTTTTAATTTTTTAGATCTTTATGGTGGATTTAATCTTCAATTTTTATGGTTACAGAATCTCCATCACCCATATTATACGTCCCTTTTATAGATTCAGGGGCTATAAACTCAACAACACCTACTGAATGTCGGGTTTTTTCTGGAAAAATTACTGCACCTTCAATTTTACCATTTAAGACTGCTTTTTTGAATTTAACATCTCCAAAAAAGTCTTTACCTTTTATTTTTGGAATATCAGTTTCCATGAACTTTTTAACTTTTTCAACATCCTCTTCATTTACCTCGACATTTAAGGTGCCAATATACGGTTTAAAATTAAGTTTATCTTCAAATTGGCTCCTGTAAACTGCTTGTGACATGAAATAAGCACCTTTTTTTGTACCCGAAACTATAACGCCTTTAAGTTCCATTTTAATCACGTTCCGTATAAGTTATCGCCCATAATCACCCTAGGAATGATTACGGGAATATTAAAAAAAAATTGAAGTTTTAGTGTAACTGCATTTCAGCAGATCCCATTTCGCAATGTTTTCCACTACTAAATTGATATTCTGTTGATACTGGACATTCTTGACATTTACATTCTTTTATATTTTCAACACATTTTCCTGCATCTCCTGTTGAGCAAAAGACGCCCATAATTTCACCTCTCATACATTCATTGTAGGAGGAGCAGGAGTTGCATATGCATTCTATCATGGTTTTTTCACTTCGAGGAACACTTTTCATTTTTTTCACCTCCTTATGCTAGTAGTAAACATTTATTATATGGTGCGAATTTAATAAAATTTACGTTATTATGATTTTGTTAAGGTAATGTGATAAAAAATAGAAGATGTTTTAGAAGATTATACCTATGATTGGTATTATGATAGAAGATCATTACAAAAGATTGGTTATTAAAATCTGTTAGAAGATCTTTAAAGAAAGTGCTCTTTTGAAAAAAATAGTTTAAATCTTGAATAAATAGTTTTAAAAATAGTTATTAACTTAATAGATAAAAATTATTCATTTAAAAATAAAGATAGAAAGAAAACTTAAGTTTCAGCTTTAGCTTTCTCTTCTTCAGCCTGTTTCATTTTATAGTCTGCTATTGCTGCTTTCAATGCATCTGCAGCCAGATTGGAGCAGTGCATTTTAACTGGTGGCAGTCCTTCAAGTTCGTCGGCCACATCTTTTCTTGTTATTTTTAGGGCTTCTTCAATGGTTTTTCCTATGGCCATCTCTGTTATCATACTGCTTGTTGCAATTGCAGCACCACAGCCGAATGTTTTGAATTTGATGTCTGTTATAATGTTGTCTTCAACTTTTATGTAGATGGTCATGAGGTCTCCACAGACTGGGTTTCCTTCAGTACCAACACCATCAGCGTCTTTTATTTCTCCGACGTTTCTGGGATTCTGGAAATGGTCCATAACTTTTTCAGTGTACATTTTATTCCCCCTTACTACACCATAATGGTGACATTTTTCTTAAAATATCAACAACTTCCTTAATGGATTTAATAACATAATCAATCTGTTCTTCTGTGTTGTCGCGTCCCAGACTTATACGCAGTGACCCGTGGGCCTCCACTTCTTTAAGTCCTATTGCCATTAGAACTTGGGATGGTTCAAGTTTTGTTGAGGAGCATGCTGAACCTGTTGATGCAGCTATGCCCTTGGAGTCCAGATGGAGTATCAAGGATTCTCCTTCTATACCTGTGAATCTGAAGTTTACATTACCCGGTAACCTTTGGGTTGGGTGTCCGTTTAGATAAGCCTCTTCGTTTTCTTCTAGCACGGCTTTTATGAGTTTGTCCCTGAGTCTTGTAAGTTCTTGCATCTCTTTTTCAAGATTTTCCTGGGAAATTTCGCAGGCTTTACCAAGACCAACTATTCCTGGAACGTTTTCTGTTCCTGGGCGTAGTCCTCTTTCATGTCCTCCACCGTGGAGTATCGGTTCAAGTCTGACGCCTTTTTTAATGTATAATGCTCCAATTCCCTTTGGACCGTAGAGTTTGTGTGAGGATAAGGATAGCATGTCCACGTTCAGTTCATTAACATCTACCGGGATCTTTCCAACAGATTGAACTGCATCTGTGTGGAAGTATATGCCTTTTTCATGAGCTATTTGGCCTATTTCTGCTATGGGTTGGATGGTTCCTATCTCGTTGTTGGCGTGCATTATTGTGATTAGAATGGTTTTATCTGTTATTGCGTCTTCAACATCAGAAGCCTTTATAATTCCATCGTTATCAACAGGAACGTATGTAACATCAAAACCATGTTTTGCCAGGTACTTACATGTTTCAGTGACTGCAGGGTGTTCTATGTTTGAAGTTATTATATGGTTTCCCTTATTTTTAAGCCTGTAGGCTGTTCCTTTAATAGCTATATTATCGGATTCTGTTCCTCCGCTTGTGAAGATGATCTCCTTGGGGTCTGCATTTATTATTGATGCAACCTGTTTTCTTGCAGATTCCATTGCCCTTCTGCCTTCCCTTCCAAGAGAGTACAGGGTGGATGCATTTCCAAAGGAATCTATGAAATACGGTTTCATTGCTTCAAATACTGCTGGATCTACTGGCGCTGTTGCTGAATGATCCATATAAATCATTATTCCACCTCTAATATTTTTTTATGATTTTTGTTTATTATATAATTTTAAAAAATCTTAAATTTCACAATTTAATCTTTAAATCCACTAAGGAATTAAAACTTTTCATAATATTAAAATTATCCTTTCAAATGTTAATCTCGCGCCATCAAAGTACTTATATGGTCTGTTGTTATGATTCCAATAACTTTTTCGTTATCATCAACCACAGGCAATGAAGAAATGTTGTATTTTCTCATCTTGCGGGCTGCAATTTCTATTGGTTCATGTGGCTTTGAGGTTATAACTTTTTTAGTCATTATCTCATCTAATTTATCATATTTCAGGGCCACGGACTTGGAAACATCCCAGGCTGTCACTATTCCCAGTAATCTGTTGTCTTCAGATATTACTGGCAAGTGTGTGACCTTTTCATTTAACATCATCACAGATGCGTCTTCTATGCTGGAGTTTTCCCTTATTTTGGCCACTTCTTGGGTCATGACATCTTCAACAAAGGTGTCTGATAAGAAACCGTTTATTATGTAATTAATCTGCCCTGCTTCCAGTAGAAAAGCGTCATGACCGTAGCTTGATTTTATTTCAGTGTAAAGGACGTCAAGATCGTTGGCACTCAAGGCCATTACAAATTCTTTGGATTGTGAAGGTGGATACAGCCAGTCTGAATCAACTGAAATAACTAAAAATTTGGCTTTTACGCCTTCAAATGCTTCTTCTAAGGAACCATTTTCTGCAAGGTCAAAGTAGTCGATGGCTTTGGTTATGTAAAGGTAAGAATTAGAATCAAATCTTTTGGTAAATGAGGCTCCCTGGTAATGGAGGTAGCTTTCAACCTGGAAATCTGTGTCGAAGTCGAAACTGTACTCTTCTTTGTCCTGTAACCTTCTACCAAATTTCTGATACATGGATTCGTTGCTTAGGTAAGTTATATGGGCTATCATCCTTGCCAGGGCTAGTCCATTGTCTGGAAACTCTTCTGAATAATAGTTTCCGTGGTTCCAGTTTGGATCGGATATTATTGCCCTTCTACCAACCTCGTTGAAAGCAATCTGTTGTGGAGATGAGTAAGAAGTGGTTGCTATTGGAATAGCTGATCTCACCATTTCTGGGTGGGATACGCACCACTGAAGAACCTGCATTCCTCCCATGGAACCTCCAATAACTGCAAAAAGTTGTTTGATTCCCAAGTGATCAATTAACTTTTTCTGGGCATTAACCATATCCTTTATGGTAATTATTGGAAAATCAAGTCCATAGGGTTTATTAGTATCTGGATTAATAGAGGCTGGCCCTGTTGACCCTTTACAGCCACCTATAACGTTTGAACATATTATGAAATACTTTTCTGTGTCTAAGCTTTTTCCAGGGCCAATTATGATCTCCCACCATCCTGGTTTCTTGTCGCCTTCATGCCATCCTGCAACGTGTGCATCTCCAGACAGGGCGTGGCAAACCAAAATGGCATTGCTTTTCTCTTTATTAAGTTTTCCATAAGTTTCATATGCTATGGTGGCTTTTTTAAGCTTATTTCCTCCTTCCAGGAGTAAATCATCGGATAAATTGTAATACTGTGTTTCTACAATTCCGATTGATTCATTTTTCATCTGCATCTCCTCATATATGTCTACAGGCAAATCTTCTCTCGTTAATGTGTTTAATGGAAGTTTGTCCTACCATAAATTGTTTCTCCATTCCATGTATCTGCTGTGAGTATTTAAGGTTTATACTTTGGATAAAGCCTGGTCAATGTCTGCTATGATGTCTTCAACATCCTCTATTCCAATTGAGAGTCTTACTAAATCTGCTGTAACACCCGTTGATTTCTGTTCTTCTGGTGTGAGCTGCTGGTGGGTTGTGGATGCTGGGTGTATAACAAGGCTTTTTGAGTCTCCTATGTTTGCAAGGTGAGATAACAATTCAAGACTTTCTATGAATGTTATACCTGCTTCTAATCCTCCTTTGATACCGAAACTAACCAATCCTCCGTAACCTCCTTTGAGGTATTTGGTCGCTAGCTCATGGCTTGGGTCATCTTCAAGTCCAGGATAGTAAACCCATTCAACTTTGGGGTGCTTTTTAAGATGTTCTGCAACTATCAATGCATTTGCAGAGTGTTTTTCCATCCTTATTTCAAGGGTCTCCAATCCCTGCAGGAACAGGAATGAATGGAATGGGCTTAGTGCTGGTCCTAAATCTCTTAAAAGTAGTACTCTTGCCCTCATTGCGAATGCAATGTTGCCTGCCCCCGGAACGTCACCGAATGCATCCCAGTATATTAATCCATTGTAACTTGGATCTGGTTCTGTAAACTCTGGGAAGTTTCCATTATTCCAGTTGAAGTTTCCAGAATCTACAATTACTCCTCCAATTGATGTTCCGTGTCCTCCAACGTATTTAGTTGCGGAAAGTACTACAACATCTGCACCATTTTTTATTGGCCTTGCAAGTCCTACAGCTGAGGTGTTGTCCACTATGAGAGGTATGCCTGCTTCATGGGCTATTTCAGCCAGTTTTTCGAAATCAGGAACGTCTATTTTAGGGTTTCCAATGGATTCCACATATATTCCTTTGGTTTTTTCGTCGATGGCGTTTTTAAATTCCTCTGGTTTTCTGGAATTCACGAATTTTACTGTACGTCCCAGCCTTGGGAATGTATAGTTAAAAAGCTCGTATGTTCCTCCGTAAAGGTTGTCTCCAGATACTATGTTGTCTCCAAGTTGAGTTACATTCAAAACTGCAAGGAATATTGAAGAAAGTCCGGAAGAAACTGCTAATGCTGCTTTTCCTCCTTCTATTGCAGCTATCCTCTTCTCGAACACATCGTTGGTTGGGTTCATGATCCTGCTGTATATGTTTCCGAACTCTTTAAGCCCGAAAAGATTTGCAGCTTGTTTGGTATCTTTAAATACGTATGATGATGTTTGGTAAATTGGTACTGCTCTGGATCCTGTTGTTGGATCTGGTTCTTCCTGTCCTGCGTGCAGTCCAATTGTGCTTAAACCTTGTTCTTTTTTCTTTTCTTCACTCATTTTAGTTACTCCTTTTGTTTTGTACTTGTTTCATGTCTATTTTATTTATATTTCCATAAGCAGTCTTTTTAGTTATCTTAATATTCTTATAAGACTAAATTGGCTTTTATAAGAAATTTACAATATAAAATCCTGTTTACGGGATTCATTTTAATTTTCTGAGGTGTTTTGGATGTAATACTCTTCTTTGAAGGTAGCATATATGAAATTAGTCCACCTCATGAAAATATAACAATTGTTATATTTTTATACTATTTAAGTTTTGCCATATTTTCCCTTTATAATATCCCATAAAATGTTATAAATAACGGGATTATTGGCAGAGAAAACATGGGAAGAAATTAACTGCATCTTTTTAATAATTGGTAACATGATAAACCAATGAATATATTATACAATAGATTTTCTTTAACACAACATTTATATTTTAACAATTGTTATAAATAAAGTTTAGGTGATAAAATGACCATGACAAAAGAAATGATGGAAGCTGTAGAAAAGGATCTTGTATTCGTTGCAACAGCAACTGAAGACGGAGTTCCTAACGTTGTTCCAATAGGATTTGCAAGACCATTAGATGATGAAACAATATTGATTGCCGACAATTACATGAACAAGACCAGAAAAAACCTTGAAAAAAACCCAAAGATTTCTATAGTTACTAAAGATGCAATGAAGTGTCCATACCAGTTCAAAGGTACGGTCGAAATATTTGAATCTGGTAAGTACTTTGATACAGTTACTGAATGGGGACAAAATGCCATGACCAAACTCACACCAAAGGCTGCCATCCTCATGAAGGTTGAAGAGATATATTCAATACAGCCAGGTCCAGAAGCTGGAAAAAAAATTGAATAGAAGTCAGGTTCAACTCTTAACACTAACAAAAAAAATCATGTTTAAATTTTTATTTTTTATTTTTAAGCAATTTTAGCCATTTAAAAGTTTTCAAGTAATTTTAAAATAAGTATTCACCGAAAAATATATTTTAAAGAACTTATAATAAAATTAAACATCAGAAAAACTTTAAATATTATGCACAAAGTATTTATATAACAATTGTTAATGTAGTTAGTGCGAGGCACAATGCAACTTTGCATGCCTTTTCACGGACTTTTTTGCCGAGATGACCGAGAGGCGAGGTGCATGGCTGCAAACCATGATACTTGGGTTCAAATCCCAATCTCGGCCTCATATTATTTTATAAAAATTAACGAATTAAATCAGTTAATTTGAACATCAAATTGGCATTATAACGATTATAACACCTATAAACTAAATCTACAATATTTTTAAAAATTATATCGGGAATGTTTATGATTAAAGTATACAACACCATGACCCGCAAAAAGGAACTGTTTAAACCCATGCACGGAAGCAGGGTTAAACTATTTGTATGCGGACCAACTGTTTATGATAACTCACATATAGGTCATGCAAGGACCTATATTTCCTTTGATCTCATTGCAAGGTACCTGAAGTACAGAGGTTTTACTGTTTTTTACATGCAGAATATAACTGATGTTGACGATAAAATCTTAAAACGAGCAGCAGAAGTTGGAACCGAACCTTTAGCTCTTGCAAGGAAATTTGAAAAGAGATATCTTGAAGATATGAAGGCCCTTGGTGTTGAAAATGTTAACATCTACGCCAGGGCAACCGAACACATTCCCGAAATCATAGAACAGATTAAAGTCCTGCTTAAAAAAGGATTTGCATACGAAACAGATAAAGGAGTTTATTTTGATGAGAGCAAATCTCCCGACTTTGGAAAGCTTTCAAACCGCAATATAGAGGATCTTACAGTTCACAGGATAGGTCCTGACAGTGCCAAGAGAAACCCTGGAGATTTCGCACTCTGGAAAAAAAGGGATGAAAACTCTGAAGGTGAACATGCAAATGAGAAACTGGCATGGAACTCACCATGGGGGCGCGGAAGGCCGGGATGGCACATAGAAGATACGGCCATAACTGAAACATATTTCGGACCACAATATGATATACATGGAGGAGGTCTCGACCTTATATTCCCTCACCACGAAGCAGAAATAGCCCAGATGGAAGCGGCCTCTGGTCAAAAGCCTATGGTGCATTATTGGATGCACACAGGATTTCTCAATGTCAAGGGAGAAAAGATGTCCAAATCCCTTGGAAACTTCATCACAATAAAAGAGCTGATGAAAGAGTATGATCCAGATGTCTTCAGGTTCTTTGTTCTTTCAACACACTACAGAAGTCCGATTGATTTCAGCGGTGAAATACTTGAACAGTCCAAAAGGAGTCTTCAGAGAATATACAAATTTATGGAAACAATAAATGGACTTTTAGATGATGCTAATGGAACTATTAAAGAATCCCTTGAAAATGATTCCCAGTACGTTGAAAAACTTTCCGATGCCCAAGATGAGTTTTTAGATGCTATGGACAATGATTTCAATTCACCATTTGCATTGTCCTCACTTTTTGACCTTATAAGAGATATTAACCGCGATATAAACGAGGAAAATATTTCTAAAAACTCGTTAAGAAAAACAAAAAGTCTTATCGATGAATTTGGAGATATTTTAGGATTTAATTTTTCATTGAAAGATTCAAACAAGGGCAAAACAGATCTTCAAGACAATCTAATAGAAATTTTAATTGACGTAAGAGCGAAACTCCGTGATAAAAAAGAATGGGATCTTGCAGATGAAATAAGGGCTAAATTAAGAGAGTTGGATATTATCTTGGAGGATAAATCAGGATAATAAAAGATGAACCAAGATAATAAAGATAAAATCAGGATAATAGAAAAATCAGTTAGATTGGGTAATAAGTTAAATTGGACGTTTAAAGGATAGTTAAATAAAATAGATAAAATATTCAATAATTTTTATTTTTGAAATTTAGGAAGGTCTAAGAACCAAAGTTTTAAAGAACCAATAGATTTATAAATAATCATCATAACAATTGTTATATTAAATGATCTTTGAAATAATGAGGTTGTATTAGATCGTTGAATAATAAAAAAAAATTTAATATGAAATTTATTTGATGTGGAATTTAATTTTGGTTTTAATCTTTAAAATACCTTTAAAATGCAAATCTAGTGTTTATGTAACTTAATTTAAATTCCATAAAAAAACTCTATAAACCTTCTAAAATCAGAAGTACCTTTGAAATAACATTTAAAAATTTCAAAAAAAATCTTAAAGTGAAAAACCATGATCTATGACGTCCTAATTGTTGGAACAGGTGCTGGTGGAGCACCTTTAGCAAGAGAACTCTCAAAAAAAGGCTTAAATATTTTAATACTGGAAAAAGGTGCCTTTTACCCCAGGGGAACTGCAGTTCCTCATATTATTACTTCAAAACTATCATTAAAAGTAGAAAATGAATCTGATATCCAGGATAACCCTGATTTTACCTATGATTTTTTAGAATACCCTCCAGAAATGATGCACATTGAAGATGTGGGAGGCACAACACCGGCGTCCCTTGCAAATGCATGCTATGCCTGTACCGGTTGTTATGCAAACTCTGTAACAGCACAGTTCAAAATACACGACCTGGACTTATTTGAGGAACTTATTGAAGCAAGTAGAGATTTAAAAGTTGGCCCGCTCCCAGCAAGCAGGATGGGACCTTCAACACGTAAAATAGTTGAAGCTGGAGAAAAACTAGGCCACTTTATGGAACCAATGCCAAAGTTCATTGATTTTGATAAATGCGACGGCTGTGGATTGTGTATAACTGGCTGTAAAAAAGGTGCAAAATGGGATTCTACTGATTTTATAAGAGAATTAATAGATTCTGATGGATCAAAACAGTGTTCTAAGGAATTAAGATTAAAACAAGATTCTGAGGAATTAAAAGTTAACGACTTAAAAGATGACTCATCCAATATACAGGGCATTACAGCAGTTAATGGACCTGCAAAACATAATATGACATTAATCACTGATTTTAATGTTATTAAAGTTTTTCACGACGGCGAGAAAGTTGAAGGCGTTGAAGGCGTGGATAAAAATGGTGAGAACAAAACCTTCAAGGCTCGGAAAGTTGTAATCGCTGCAGGGGCTTTAAACACCCCTAAAATACTTATAAATTCAAAAATAACGGAAAATGTTGGGGAAAATCTCTTCACAGACTTATTTATAACAGTCGGGGGAATTTTAAAGGGTGCAAAACTCAACCAAGAGATCCCAATGGGCGTCAAATCAGAATTCGGTCCCTACTTCCTGTCTCCCCATTTTTCCGGCGAACTGATACCAATTCTAACTGATAAAGGTTTTGATGTAAAACCTGATGACCTGATAGGTTTGATGGTTAAGATGGCAGATGAAGCCAACGGAACGCTGCACGAAGACGGAGTTGTTGAAAAAATCCTCACACAGAAAGATATAAATTTATTGAAGGAAGGGTACTGCAAAGCTGTTCAAATACTCAAAGAAATCGGTGTTGACCCTCAATCAATAACCTCAACACCAATAAGAGGCGCGCATCCAGGTGGAACAGCTGCAATAGGTAAAGTAGTTGATGAAAAATTTGAAACATGTGTAAAAGGACTCTTCGTGGCAGATGCAAGTGTCATACCTCAGGCGCCTGGAAGGCCTCCAATATTAACAATAACAGCCATTGCAAAAAGACTTTCAAAAATTATTTCAAAGGATTTTGAAGGTGTGACTAAAAACAATTAACTAACTAAAAATTCACTGGAATTATCAATAAAATTTAAAAATTTAAACTTAAGTTTATGTGAATGTTTAAAATTGGATTAAGGTAAGGTAATTTTAGCATATTACCTATGCATTTTAATGATTAAAGATTTTACAGAGATGTAAACATGCAGAGCAGGTACTCACGACAGATAATATTACAAAATATCAAAGAAGAAGGTCAAAAAAAGCTTTTAAGCAGTAGTGTAGCAATAGTTGGGTGTGGAGCCCTTGGAACAGTTGTTGCAAACAACCTTGCAAGAGCAGGAGTTGGCAAAATATCAATAATAGACAGGGATTTTGTAGAATTGAACAACCTTCAAAGACAGCTGCTTTTTGACGAAAACGATGTGGGAGCCCCTAAAGCCGTGGCTGCGGCAGAAAAGATTAATGCAATAAACTCTGAGATTGAGGCAGATCCTGTTGTAAAAGACTTAAATTATAGTAATGTTGAAGAACTTTTAAAAGGATTTGATCTGGTACTTGACGGTACAGACAACATACAGACCAGAATGCTTGTAAATGACGTCTGCGTTAAAAATGGAATTCCATGGATATACACAGGAGCAATAGGAACCTCAGGAATGATGATGAATATCCTGCCAGGCAAAGCATGCTTAAGATGCCTCTACCCCGGCGTTCCAAAGCCGGGTTCACTTCCAACTTGCGACACCATGGGAGTTTTAAACACAGCTACTTCGATCATGGGTTCAATGGAGAGCACAGAAGCCATAAAAATAATCTTAGGCGAATACGATGGAAATGAAAAGACATCGAGCACTTTAGTTGTATACGATGCCTGGAACCATTCTTTAGACAATATACTTGTCAAGAAAAACGATAAATGCAAATGTTGTGTTGAAGAAGACTTTGATTACCTGATTTCTGATGAAAGGGAGATTATAACATCACTATGTGGAAGAAATGCAGTACAGATAACACCTGCAGACCCTAAAGAGCTTTCATTGAAAAATTTAGCAGATAACCTTGAAAAATTGGGTAGTGTTAAATGTACAGATTTCATAATGCTCTTCAAAACAGATGAGATCGAAATATCATTATTTAAGGATGGAAGGGCAATAATAAAAGGCACCAATGATGAAAAAGTTGCAAGATCGATCTATGCGAGGTACATAGGAACATGAATGTTATCAAACTTGAAAGAGAACCCAAAAAAGAGTCTTCAGATCTGGCCCACGAGGTTTTAAATAATCTAAAGGCATCCCCAGACCTGGGATTATTCAAATGTGTTCAGTGCGGCATGTGCACATCCACATGTCCAGCAGCAAGGCACAGCGACTATGATCCAAGAGAAATGGTTAAAAGAGTCCTTGAAAATGACCTGAGCGTTGTATCAGATGATAAAATATGGAACTGCTTCTACTGTTACACATGTCACAGCATATGCCCTTCAGGAAACAGTGCATCTGAAGTAAATCAGATTTTAAGGCAGAAAGCAATCAAGGAAGGACACGGAGCTAGAAAAATAACATCCTTTGTAGCCTACGGAGACAGCTTCCTGGAATTTGGAATAGGATCCATACCCAACGATTTCTTTGACACCCTCATAAAGGATTTTGGAATGGAATATCTGGACTTGAAGGTGAATCTTGATGATATACGCTCTGACCTCGGACTTGGAAACTACATATTAACTGGAGATTCCATTAAAGAAGTTGGAGATATATTAAAGGGAACCGGATTTAAAGATAGGCTTGAGAAGATAAGAGAATGTAAAAATAAGGATTCAAAGTCATCTGAAGATAAAAAGGATAATGAATGAGTTTAGGATTTAAGTCATAGATTAAATAATTGATTCCAAGTCAAATAAACAATTTAAAATTAAATAATGAAATTTCATGATTTATTTAAATGTAAACTGATTTATTAGATCAAAGGTAAAATAATCAAATTCCAATTCTAAATTTAATCAAATTTATGTAAAATTAATTAAAATTTAATAGATCAATAAAAAAATTCAACCTAAAATCATCTATAATTAACTTAAAGATAAGAGATGCGACAAATGAAGAAAATACCTGATAAGGAAATTTTACTCTTCAAAAGCTGTCTTGTGAATGTGGAATACCCTGGTATTGAATCGTCCACACGCTACATATTCGACAAATTGGGAGTGGATTACCACGTTGACGATAGACAGTCATGCTGTACCGGCCTCGGCCATTACTACGACCTTTTTGACCAGCTTTCAACCACAGCACTTGCAGCCCGTAACTTCCACATAGCAGAGGAAACAAAGCACCAGAACATAGCTGTGATGTGTGCAACCTGCTACGCAATTTTGAAAAAATCTGCAGACATCCTAAACGAGAATGAAGATGCACGAAATGAGATAAACGGTATCTTAAAGGATTCTGGACTTGAAGAAATGGAATATGAAGAAGGAAGTGTTGATCCACGCTTGAACATATTCCATGTTGCGGAAATTTTATTTAACAAGAAAGAAGAAATTTCTCCCCTTGTTAAGGTGGATTTCTCAAAGTTCAAAGTGGCATCCCACCATGCCTGCCACTACTGCAAGGTACACTACAAAGACACCATAGAAGGTGTGAGAGACCCAACCCTTATAGACGGACTTGCAAAGGCATGCGGGGTTGAAACAATAGGATGGTACGACCATAAAAGGGTCACATGCGGTGCAGGATTCAGACAGAGATTCACAAACAAGGATCTATCACTCTCGGTCACAGCAGAAAAACTCCAGACACTTCAAGATAAAGGGGTGGATATACTACTTCACATGTGTCCGAACTGCCAGATGCAGTTTGACCGTTACCAGCCCTACATTGAAAAGGAACTTGGAACTGAGTTAAACATTTTTCACCTGAACATTTCCCAGTTCATTGCACTGGCATTTGGAGCAGACCCTTACAAAGTGGTGGGTGTCCAGACACACACAGTTCCACTGGAACCACTACTTAAAAGATTAAACATACCAGCTAATCAAAAGGAAAAT
Source organism: Methanobacterium paludis (assembly GCF_000214725.1). Taxonomy (NCBI): domain Archaea; kingdom Methanobacteriati; phylum Methanobacteriota; class Methanobacteria; order Methanobacteriales; family Methanobacteriaceae; genus Methanobacterium; species Methanobacterium paludis. The sequence continues at coordinate 1,092,716 of NC_015574.1, forward strand.
AATAAGGAAGAACTTAAAATAAAAAAATAAGTTAATTAAATAATCAAATGAAATTGTTTTAAAACTTTATATTCACGCATATAACTCCTTAAGAGGGATAAAATGAGCGATCATTCATTTTCACATGTTTCACCTAAATCAGAGCCCAAGGTCGGTGTTTTTGTATGCCACTGCGGAGGGAACATTTCAGATACCGTAGATATGGAAAGGCTTAGATCTTCTACAAACGCCACAGTTGTGGAAGAATTTGAAAATCTTTGTTCAATTAACGGACGTAAACTTATAAGGGACAGCATAATACAAGAAAATTTGGACCGTATTGTGGTTGCTGCATGTTCACCCATAACCCACGAAAAGACTTTCCAAAATTATATAAACCCTTTAAACCCTTATCTCCTTGAGATGGCCAACATAAGGGAACAGTGTTCATGGGTACATAACGATAGGGAAAAGGCAACGGACAAAGCCATTTCACTGGTTAACGCAGCCATTGAAAAGGTTAAATATTCCCAACCTCTGGACCCTGCAGTTCGAAAAACCCCAAGAACCGCTGCTGTAATAGGTGGTGGAATATCTGGTATAACTGCAGCCCTTTCTCTTGCAAAACAGGGCATAAAAACCTGTCTTATTGAGAAAAGGCCAACAATTGGCGGGTCAATGGTAAAGGTAGGTAAAGTTTTCTCCCCTGAGAAGCTTGCAGAGGAATGTGCAATGTGTCTTTTAAACCCCATTGTAAATGAGGCGGTGCAGCACAAAAATATTAAAATTCTCACCAACACCAGACTTGAAAAGGCAGAGAGAAGATCAGGAAATTTCAACCTCTTACTTGAGACGAAACCAAGACATGTACTGGAAGATAGGTGTATAAGCTGCGGAAACTGTGCCAAAGTATGCCCTGTTGAGGTGGCTGATTCATGGAATGAAGGAATGACCATAAGAAAGGCAATTTACAAATCGTTCCCCCAGGCAGTTCCAGATGTTTATACAATTGATGAAGAAAATTGTAAAAGATGTGGAAAATGCCAGGAAGTCTGCAGAATGGATGCAATAGACCTTTCCATGGAAAAAGAAATTGTACCTCTCAGTGTGGGTTCTGTAATAATAGCAACGGGCCACAAGACCATTGACATGGAAAAACGGCCAGAATATGGTTACAGCAGGTACGAGGATGTTATAACTCAAATGGAGCTTGCAAGGATCATGGGTGTCAACGGACCAACCAACGGAAAACTGCTAAAACCCTCCAATGGAAAAATTCCAAAACGCGTTGTAATGATACAGTGTGTAGGTTCAAGGGACGAAAAACCCGGAGGAAGAAGATACTGCTCCAAAGTCTGCTGCATGGTGGCCATGAAACATGCAAACATAATAAAAAACCATTATCCTGATACAGAAGTTATAATATGTTACACTGACATTAGAACTCCAGGAATGTACGAAAAGTACTACAAATACGGACAATCCAATGGAGTTAAACTTTTAAGGGGCAGACCCGGAGAAGTGATTGACAGAGACGGTACAATAATTGTTAGGGCAGAGGACACTCTTCAGGGAACACCAGTTGAGATAGAAACTGACATGGTAGTGCTTTCAACTGCAATGGAACCTTCAAATGGAACAGTTGAAGTTTCAAGGAAACTAAACGTTGGTTTAACAGAGGAACTTTTCGTCAAGGAAAAACATCCAAAGATGAAACCTGTAAGTACCGACGTTAAAGGTATATACGTCTGCGGTACTGCCCAGGGGCCTAAAGACATTACAGACAGTATTGTCCAGGCAAATGCAGCATCTTCAAAGGTTGCAGAGCTCATGAACTGTGGTTTGGAAGTTGAACCCTTTGTAGCATACAGGGATAATTCTAAATGTGATGCATGCGGCAAATGCCTGGATGCATGTTACTACAAGGCAATTTACATACACGGAAGTTCTGTATCTGTTGACCCCATATCCTGCAAAGGATGCGGTGCATGCATATCCGAATGCAAAAACGATGCCATAGAAATAAGGGGTCAGACAGATGAACAGATCTTTGCAATGATCTCAGGAATGTTAAAGAATAAAAAACAGGGTGAAAGGAGGATCCTGGCATTTCTCGATAATGTGGGATACGTTTCAGCAGATAATATGGGTATAAATAAGGTTAAATGTCCTGATTCAATTAGAATCATTAAAATTCCATCCATAAACCGGTTAATGCCAAAACATGTTCTCCACGCATTCAGGGAAGGTGCAGATGGTATAATTCTCGGGGAGTATCCTGATAGTCCGATTCATTCCAAAACGGAAGAAAAAGTGAAAACATTGAAAGTAGAGCTCGCTAAAAATGGAATAGATCCTGAAAGACTGGCCTTTTACAAGGTTTACATACCCTACTTCAGGGGTCTTGCCAACAAGTTCGCGAAATTTGATGGAGAAATAAGGTGTTTGGGAAGCTAAGAGATTCTATTTTTTAAATATAACTCTTTTTTTATTTTTTTTATGTTTATTCATTTATACACTTACATTATAGTCATTTTACTAGTTACTAAGAATCTTAATTAATTCAATGGAATATATTAACCATCCACCATTTTTAGGGACAGTTATTTTTATTCTTTTTAATGATTTTGAATGAAAGAATGAATTTCTATTATTTGATTTTTTCATCAATTAAAACCTTAATGTAACGTAATAATGTCATTAAAAATGATTTAATTTATTTTTATACCCGTAACTTTTATTATCTAACTCTTTTATACCAATGTTTCACAAGGTAAGGGCTTATATACTCAATTTTTTCACATTTAAAATTTAATTGATTTTTTATTTCTCCAAATAATGGTATTCCTTCACCTAATATTAAGGATACATAAGAAATTATCATCTCATCAATTAAATCCTCTTTAAGGAATGATTGGATAGTTACTCCGCCGTCAATATACAAATTTTCCAATCCTCTTGAATTGAGGTCTTTCAATATATCTTTTAATTTCCCACTCACTATTTTCGCTTTATTTTTTAATTCTACAGATAATATATCTAAAGTATTAGTTAAAACGTACACTGGCTTATCATAGGGCCATTCATTAAATTCCAATACTTTTTCATAGGTTTTTCTGCCCATAACTATGCCATCAATACTATCAATAAACTCACCAAAACCATGATCACTGTTGTTTTCGTTGGGGATGGTATTAAGCCATTTAATATCTCCATCAGGTCCTGCAATGTATCCATCAAGACTGACTGCTATATAAACGATGTTCATCTTAAAAACCCAATTTTAATTATCAGTTTCAATTAACACAATAATCATTTCATAACATATTACTATTACTATGGTGTTGTTTTGTTTTTAGTTTATCTTTAGTGTTATTCCTGTGATTGTTGGAAGTCCTTTGGAATCTTTAAATCAGCTGTTCCAGCAGTACATAAGGGTAGGGCTTTCAATAAATTATCCTGACGTTCATATGGCAAAGTTAAGAAGACTATTTCTGGTTTAAATCCTTGATTAAGTCTTGCTGTCCAGTCAACCATTGTTAAATTGGTGCATTCTGTCATTGTGGTGTAGGCTAGAATAATGTTTAAATTTACTAAATCCTTTAATTTAGAATTTTTTTAAGAGAAGGCTGTTATTTTTATTGTTCCTTTTGCTGAAACATCCCGTATTCCAACACTTTTTGCACCATTTGATAGTAAGGTTAGGCTTCCTGTTGGATGAGTTGAGTTGACGGACACTGTTCTAAGGTCAATATTGCTATTGTAATCTATTTTTTGACCTTGTTCAGGAACGAAGTTCAATGTTATGAACTGGAAATAGCTAGTGGAATTAGTTGTATTGGTTAAATTAGTATAATTTACTTGCACACTCGTTGTCCCATTCGGCAATGGAATGTAATTAAATGTTTCAGGATTGGCTGTAGATGTTGTTAGATTAGATGTCCACGTTGTTTTTGTCTGATTTAGTGAGCCAAATACTCCAGTAACCACTGCAATTCCTAAAATTACCACTATAAAAGCTATAATAATTCCCAAGCTTTTTTTATTCATATTACTTTTATTGGTTTTTATCAGTCATATTTTTTATCATGGTTGTCATAATTTAAAATCTGCAAAAAAATATTCAGTTATGTTACATACCACTTATCCCTTAGATTTTTTCCAAAGAAAAATTCTTTAACAAGTTCATAGTTATTTATATCTGTTTTTGAAAAATGTCATGATGTAATTTAGGGATTGAATCTTAAGTATTTACAAAATGTTAAATATTGGAGGAAATATGAACAAAATAGTGCTCGGTCTCCCAAAAGGGAGTTTAAATAATGTAAATAGAGGAAATACCTACCAATTGTTTGTTGATGCAGGTTACGAAGTTAGGGGATATGAACCTGGCAATGAATCCAACGAAATCAATATAATGAACGACCCGGAAATAAAAGCATTTTTAACCAGACCTCAGGGTGCTGCAGTTGAATTGAATCGAGAAATGATCGATATTGCCATCATAGGTGAAGATTGGGTGAGAGAAGAGTCCATCAATAGTAACGGAGATCCAATAAAAAAGATCGGTGATCTGGATTACGGACAGACAAGATTGATCGTTGCAGTGCCAAATGAAGCTCCTTACCAGTCTCTCACAGAATTCTTCAGGGCAAATAGGGACAGGAAAAAACCAATATTGTGTTTCACAGAATATCCTAACCTGACAAGACAGCACTTCATGAACAATGAAGGGTACAAAGAAGTCTTCGGTGATGACATTCCACTTGTACAGGTAAGGGGTCTCCGTGATGGAAGTAACAATCAGGTGCAGATCATCAATTCCGACGGTGCAACTGAGGTTTACATTGCAAAGGGCGCCGACATAATTGTTGACAACACCCAGACCGGAAACAGCCTCAGAAAAGCAGGTTTAAGGGAACTTGAAACCATCATGGAATCCAGTGCAGGGCTTTATGCAGGTCCAAGTTGCACAGGTGAAAAAGAAGATAAAGCTCAGATGATGTTTGAACAGTTGTTCGGCGCTGTTGAAGCACGGAAGTACTTTGATGTGAAGTTCAACATCTTCAATCAGAAGGTTGAAGAGGTCAAAGAGTTCCTTCTATCCAATAAATTCTGTTCAGATGAGCCAACAGTGGTTGAGGGAAATAAATTTTCTCAGGTAGATGTTTTAATTCCTAAAACCAAGTTTCCAGAGATGTTAAGTGGAATAAAAGGTTTCGGTGCATCTGCAGTAATCCGGGAAAACGTAAAACAGTATGTGAAATAACATCAAATTAAATATTGAAGAAATAATTCAGGTTAAATGGGGGGAGTTATTTGAGACAAATTTTGAAACAGTTTTTGATCACACCGGCAGCTGGAAAACGTTTAATAGCCAAGGCTATGGTAAAACATCTTTCAATCACTAAGGCCCTTAAATCAGGTACAGTGGCCATTATAGCAGGCACCACCAATGGTTATGTGGCCGAGGAGATCTTGTCAGATATCGGGCAGATAGAAGGATTTTCCAGAAAAAGCTTCTTCAGGGGTCTTGTACTTCCTCCAGGAAAACCTTTAACCAGTACTGGCCGAGTTAAAGATGAAAACAAGTTTCTAGGTGATGTGATAATCAAAGACGGTGTCTGGCAGAAAGGGGCCACAATATTCGATGTGGTGGATAACTTAACAGAGGGAGATGTTATTTTGAAGGGTGCAAATGCCATGGAGGTCTCCCGAAGGCAGGCAGCTATTTACATCGGTGATCCCCATGGAGGCACGATTGGGGCGGCACTTCAATCAGTTATAGGACGCAGAGTTCAATTAATTCTTCCAGTTGGACTGGAAAAACGTGTTTTATCCGATTTAAATGAATTAGCATTGAAATTAAATGTTCCAGGTTCACAGGGTCCGCGTTTATTACCGGTTCCAGGTGAAGTTGTCACTGAAATTGAAGCGATTTCAATGATCACAGGTGCCCAAGCAGAACTCGTTGCAGGTGGAGGAGTAGGTGGTGCAGAAGGTTCAATCTGGCTTGGGGTTAGTGGTCAAGATGAGGAATTAAAAGCAGCAGAAAAACTTTTAATCTCTGTTTCTTTGGAACCCCAGTTTAGTCTGGATTAATTCCAATTTATAATTTGGATTAAATTTTTTAGATTTAATTTTTAACCATAACCTTTTGATTTAAAATTAATTATGCATTGATAATATTGGACACATTAAGAGAAAATTAGACTTAAAAATGAAAAGGTTTAGTCAGTAATGTGCATTTTCCTTGTGAATCTTTTCAATAAATTTGAGGTTGAAAACATCTCCTTCTTTTAAATCTTTTTTCATGTACCCCAACTCCCTTAAAACAGGGATAAAATCAAGTGTGGATTTTATATACTCCTCTGGAAGACTTGCACAGTACCTTGGAGATATTTTGTAAGTTTTGAGGACGAAATCTTTATCGATTACGCCCATTTCACTTGCTGCTATTTCTGCTGCGCGTTCAGGTTCTTTTCTTATCAGATTGCAGGCTTCTTCATGAGATTTTAAAAAATTAATTATAAAATCAGGGGATTTTGATATTAAATCTTCCTGAACAACTATTCCGTAACTTGGATTGTATGGCCAGAGTTGGTGTGGAGGAATTACAACCTTGGAATCAAACTGCATTGAAGCAACCGTTGCAAGGGAGGGCGTTCCAGCTCCAGCTCCTATTTCTCCGCCCATTATGGCATCAGGTATGAAATCTGCCCATGGATAATTTTTGATGGATATATCAAACTCTTTTACCATACTGCGGATTACAACATCGTGAATGGATCCGCTGGAAGGTGTTCCAATTGACTTACCTTCAAACTGTTTTAAAACAGTTTTTAAATCGCCCAGTTCATCGAAGGAACCGTAAGATTCTGGTGCGATCATCACAGTGCCTTCTACATGGCCTCCACCAACACATTTGATCTTCATACCCTTTGAAATGCCTATCATCACGGGTGGAAGGCCTATGTAACCCATATCAATGTCTCCTGATTTGAAAGCATTCATCATGGCAGGGCCTGTTGGGTATAGAGTCCATTCAATGTTACCAAGTTCATTGGTACTTTTAAAATGGAATTTGTCGCTTTTTAAGATGAATGATGTGTGGTAAATGGTTGATAAATAGCCAATCTTCATTAATATACCTCCCCAATTTGCATAGTATTGATTTTTATTACAGAGTTTACTCTAAGAATCTTAATTTGATTTATAACAATAGTAATATAACAATTGTTATATTTAAATGTTTAATTGGAGAACTGAGACTAATAATTTAATAACAAAATGTTGATTTATTTATAAAAAATATGTCCTAAATTTTATTGGATAAGGGTGTAATAGTGTGGTAATTTGGGTGTAATTATGGAATAAATATTTAATCATAAAATTTGTAAGTATGTTCTATAAGTTCCAAGACATTTTTGAAAAACATTTTTTGGTTTTGATTGGAATCCATTTAAGTAAAAATAATAGTTAACGCTTGATAATTAAACGTAAGAAGTTGTAAAAATGGTTGAGAATACTGAAAATGAAAATAAAGACTTAAAAAAAGAAAACGAAAACTTAAAAAATGAATTAACTAAAGAAGGTGCTGAAAAATTTGAAGTATCAAATGCAGGACATCTTCTTGATTTTGATTTTGGAATAAGACATGTAACAATTGGAAGAACAATCCAAGGTTTTAACATTGAAATTAAAACCAATTTAGATAATGAAAATGTTAAAGAAATCAGTTCAATAAAGCAGTTTTTATCAAAGGAAGACCAAGATTTCCTATTTAAACCTTTAAAGTTCCATCATGAGGGTAATATTAAAGAAAATCTTCCTGAATTTATAAAAAAATTGAAGGAACTAAATAATTAATCGGTATAATCAGATTGAAGCCTTTTTAAGCTTCTAAACTTTTTTTATTTTTAAATCTTTAATATGGATTAAGTGAACAGTCATGCAAAAGATCCTTAAAACAAAAATCTGCAAGAACTGCGGACAAAAATTTGAAACAACAAGCGGAGCGCAGATATATTGTTCTTCATATTGTAAAAAAGAGTATTATTCTGAAAAGAAGAAGAAAAATTAAAATTAAATGGAAAAAGGTCCTCTGAGAACTTTTTTTCGGGAACTTGAACAGGTTTTTCCCGGGAACTTGAACAGTTCCACATTTTTAGAGGTAAGTTTTTACAATGAAAACATATCTAGTTTGTTTTCTCGTATAAAATCTAATAATTTCATGTATCTATATTTTTGGTATACCCACATTTAAATCTTTTAGGCCCTTCCTTGCTTTTATAAATCGTTATATTTTCCGATGAGTACCAATTTCAACTTCTTTATCCTGTTTGAAATCGTTTTTATATTCCACAAGTTCAATTTCACAGCCAGACCCTAATGTTATGTTATTTCCACGCACCACCTTTGCATAAGTATTCTCAAGGTAAATATCATCTCCTTCAATGATATCTGCAGTAAGTTCCTTGCCTCCAGTATGAATGATCATATTTTTAAAAAAGTTTAATTTCCCCTTTTTAACTGTAATTTCTGCACCACCAATTTCATGCACTTTACAAGGCAAATGTAAATTTATTTTTAGTATATCTGCATTTAGTAACCCACCAATTGTAAAACCACCATCTAAAGTAAAAGTTTCGGCATTACAATCACCGTCGGTTCTAATATTTCCTGTGATAACAGCTTCCTCTGCAAATATTTCGCCATTAATTTCTGCTTCTCCTTGAATTTTAACTTTTTTTGCTTCTAAATTGCCTTTAATATTGCTATGGCCTTTTATGTCTACTTTACTTCCTGCTTTTAAATTGCCCCCAAATTTACCTTCTCCATAAATTTTAAGGTTGATACAGTCAATGTCTCCATGTACTTTTCCTTCTCCCATTATACTGACGTTATCATATTTACCGCCTGACGAGCTTCCCTGCCCATGAATTTTTAAGTCCATTTGATGATTTTTATCCATAAAGATTCCCTCCATTAAGATATTTTAATTTTTAATTCTTCAATTAAATTTGACATGTTTAGACTTTCAATGATTTTCATGCTGTTTTCAAAATAAATCTCGCAAGGTTTAGAGATTAAACAACAGCTGGAAATCCCTAACTTACGTATGAAAATTAATTCACAATTTTTTCCTTTGAATTTGGGATATTGTTCCTCTAAAAGATTTAATATAATTTCTCCTTCTTCAAAATTGATTTTACCAGATTCAAACATTTTATCTAAAATATGGAGATAGAGTATTTTTTCAAAAGCAAATTCTTCAGTTTTGCCTTTTAGTTTTGTGTAAAATTCAATGGTTGTCTTTGAAACAATGTTCCATTCAATTAATTTTTCTTTTTTTAGTACTGTTTCCATCAAATCTGGGGAAAGCATGTTAGCTAGATCATCCAGGGATACATCTCCTTTCATGTTTTTAATCTTCCCAATTCTGTCCAGTATTCTTTCTTTAGGAAAAAAGGTTTCCTGGCCTGTAAATGTGGATTTGCGGATGAACCATTCTTCGGGTATGAGATTTTTTCTTTTCCAACGGTATAACTGACCGTATGAAATTCCCATCAGCTCCAATAGTTCTTTCTTTGATATTAAGTCGGATTCCATAAACAAATCACTCTCATGTTTTTTTACTATTTTTTATATCCTTAAATTTCTGTAATCTTACAGCAAATCTTGATAATACAAATGATTTTTGTAGCAACATAACATAACACTGTTTCACAGTAGAATTTTATGATATTTAAGCTTTGCCATCAAAGGATTCTGTTAAATTAATGTGTATAAAAAATAATAAAAATTTAGAAAATAGTCTGTGATAAAATTACATCTACCTTAATTCTTATAAAAATAAAGATGTGCATTTATGTTACTAATAACCCCTGAAACAATGAAAAAATAAAAAATATGGTACTTATGAACTAATTTGCATTAAAAACCGATAGAAAATGAATCGGCGTTTATTTTAAGGAAACCATGGTTACCATTGAATTCATTTTTTCCTATTTCAGCTTTATCATAATATAATGTTTCATCTGTGGCTACAATTTTATGACCAAATATGTAAAATCTTCCATTTAATTTGAAATGATTTGAACCAAGTTCTTCAAAGTCTAACCAAACTTCACCATTTTTATTTTTTACTGTAACTGGGTTACCTTCTTTCAAATCGTAGTTTTTTCCGACATTTACATTACTATTTTCTATTTTAGCGACAATATTCCCTTCCTCATCTTTCATTGTACAGTTTAACACTATTTTGCCATCTTCACCTTCATGGAATGTAATATTTTCTTCATCAATATCTGTTTTTACAGCATAGAACACGCCTTTACAATTGTCTAATTTATTTGAACCAAATATGACTCCATAGCTTTTTTCTTCCATTAATAATCCCCCTAATGTTTTTGATGTAATAATGAAATAAATTAATCATCACTTCATAATTAAGTTTCATAACGTATAAAATATTAATGAAAATGAATTTATTAGTAATAATATAAATTTCAAAATAAAATAAAGAAAATTATTTTAGAGGATATAGATATGGATTTTTATAGAAGCGCTAGGAATAGGGGTATGATGGAGTTCTTGCAGATAAAATAAGAATATATAAATTTGAAACTGGAAGTGTATGTTGTTTCAAAGATAAAAATGAGTATTATAAAAAAAATTAATTTTTAATTTTTATGAGTTTTGTGGAATCTGAAATACAAATATAATAGATTGTTATAGTTTAATGTTGCAATAATTGACGCAAGCTGATTCAAGGCAAAAGGAAACATTTGTAGTAATTTAATTTTTCTTTAGTTAATTGATGAGTTTACAAAAAAAAGCGTTGAGTAAGTGATACTGCGTTTTGATCTAAACGGGCCGAGAGGGATTTGAACCCTCGATGACAGGATTAAGAGTCCTGCGCACTGCCAGACTGTGCTACCGGCCCATAATATAATTTATTATTCAATTTCTGTTTTACTTGAATGAAATTTGCAACAATCAAAAAATTTTCTTTATTTGACCTTTAAAGTCCTGAAACTTCTACTTTTAAGGGATCTTTTGTCAGATCTAAAAATCTTACACTTTTCTATAAGATCTGCAAAAAATTAATTATGTTTTCTTTGGTTTTAAAGCTTTTTATTAAACACTTGGTCACAACGTATTGATATTATTTGAATAAGGAAAAATATGAAAAATAACTGAAAAATTTAATAAAAATTTTAAATAAAAAAACAGCTAGATCAACCGCCTGCAATAGTTTGGAACATTACAACTTGATCCCCATCTTTTAAAGGAGTTTCCATACCATTTATAGCCCTTATGTCTTCACCGTTGACAATTACTTTTAAATAATCCCTTATATCTCCGTTATCATCAAACAAAACATCTTTAAATTCGCTTTGATATTTTTGGGATAAAATATCAATTAGATTGGCCATATCTTTTGCATCTTTGATTTCTGTGGCCCTTTCACCTGTGATATCCAAGAATCGTGTTAAAAATTTTACCTCAATCATTAATTCATCTCCATGCTCTTTTTAGGATTCTTTATTTCATATTTAAAATAAATAATTAGTAAGTTTTTTTATTTATAATAAGCTTTGAATATCATCATTGAATATCCTGATTTTATTTTAAATTTGTTCTTAGTTTATTCTTAACCTATTTTTAGTATTCAATATTTTAACTTTTATTAATTAGGTAAAACTCATATATAACTATAGTTATCTTCTGATAATTTCATTCTATTCATTACAGTATTTCAATATAACGATCGTTAACTATTTATATTATCCTAAAGAATCAATAGTCTATAACGATTTAGTTATCGTTATAGAATAAATGAAACATCAAATAGATGTTGATGGAAAAATATCACAACGTATCATAATTTTGAATAAATTTATATCAAATCGCTCAATGTATCACTACATTATTATGATAATTCCTTTGTGGTAACTCTATCAACATATCTGTGCTGTTTTACTAACATATGAGAAAAGAAAATGAGAACAGAGGTGATTTCATGCCTTTAAGGGTAGCAGTTGCAAGCAGTGATGGTAAGTACATAAACCAGCATTTTGGACACGCTCAACAGTTTCTGATATTCGATATTCATGATGATGGAAATTATGGATTTATAGAGCTTAGAAAGAGTCCGCCGTCCTGCAGTGGCGGTGTTAGTAATAATAATGCAAGGGCAAAAACCCTGGATCTTATAAAGGACGCTAACGTAGTTCTTGTCAGTCAGATTGGTCCAGGCGCAGCATCATCTTTGATAGCACATGGTATTCAACCATACATGGTACCAACTTTCATAGAGGAAGCATTAACGAAATTAGCATCTCGAATAGTAGCCAACAATAAATTAACTAATAATGATTAATTTTATTTTAAAATAATTTAAAACTACCAAACAAATTTTGATGCTAAATTAAGAATTATAAATAGGATTTAATAAATTTAATTGATTTAAATTACTTATCTATTTGAAAGAAGGTTTAATATGGAAGTTTACTTTAAATTAAAAAAAGAATAACGATCGTTAACTATTTATATTAAACCTCACTTAACAATTGTTATATCAATGGTTATGTGATCGTTTCTGCCTCTCTTCGATCCGTGCGATTGTTATACAGAATCTAATGAGAACAGGAGGAAAAAAAGTGAGCCCAAATAAGGGAATAGACGAATCGCAAGATAAATCGATAGAATCCCAAGAAGAATCGATAGATCTGACTAAGACGACATGTCCTAACAGGGAACAGCGAGCCAATGGTACAAACGTGTACTATGGGAAAGCATCTGAACTGTTAAAGGACGCAAAAGAGGGCAATGTAACTTGTCATGAGAGAAAATTCCAGCAGTCTGGAGGTTGTGTTTTAAATTTTTACCTTGCAAACAGGGTCACAACAATCCGAGACTCCGTTGTAATATTCAACTCACCTGTCGGTTGTTCTGCAGGTGCACTCGGTTACAGAGAGTTATTCCGAGGTGTACCAGTAGAACTTGGAAGACCTGCCAAATACAATGTTAACTGGCTTACAACCAACCTGCAGCAAAATGATGTTGTTTATGGTGCCGGCCAAAAGCTCAAAGAAACCATACTTGAAGCAGAGCAGAGGTACTCACCAAAAGCCATTTTCATACTCACCTCCTGTACTACAGGAATAATCGGTGAAGATATTGAAGGAACTGTAAACGGAGTTCAACCACAGGTCAAGGCAAAAATCGTGCCTGTGCATTGTGAAGGAGTAAGATCCAGGCTTGTACAAACTGGATACGATGCATTCTGGCACGCGGTACTCAAATATCTGGTAAGGGAACCCCAGGAAAAACAGGAGGACCTTGTAAACTGTGCAAGTATGCTTTCTTACACATGGCAGGACAGACTTGAAATAAAAAGGCTCCTTGGAAAGGTTGGACTGCGGGTGAACTTCATACCCGAATTCGCCACTGTTGAACAGTTCGAACAGCTATCAGAAGCAGCAGTAACAGCACCAATCTGCCCAACATATACAGATTACCTTTCAAGAGGTCTTAAAAAGAAATATGGAGTTCCATACTTCCTTTACCCCTCACCAACAGGAATATCCAACACAGATGGATGGTTGCGTGAGATCGGAAAATACACAGGAAAAGAAGATGAAATTGAAGAACTCATAGCAGATGAACACAAAGTATGGGTGCCAAAAATGGAGGCAATCCAGGAAGAGTTCTTTAAATTGCGTAAAAATGGTGAAAAAGTTAGAATTTTAGGATCCCTTGGTCAGGGGAGGTTAGTTAACCAGTTACCTTACTTCGATGAGTTAGGACTTCAAGCTCCTGCTGCAATGAGCCAGGACTTTGACGACCTTCTGATCGATCAGCTTGATGACATAGTTGAAAAAGTCGGTGACTTCGACATCATGGTAAACACTTTCCAGGCAGCAGAACAGGCAAACGTTACAACAAATCTGGATCCAGACCTAACTTTAACATGCCCCTTCCAGGGAGGTACATGGGAACGTGATAGTAACATTACAAGGATACACTCCTTAAGAGGAGATGCAGACCCATGGAGTGCCCAGAGTGGATATGCAGGTGCAGTTGCATTTGGTAATTTCTTGCTACAGGGATTAAAAAACAAGTCCTACCAGAAAACACTGAGCGAAAAAACGCCAAGAAGCTACAAGGATTGGTGGTACGAACAGCCGGACCCATTATATTATCTTGAAAAGGGGAAATAAAAATGACAGAAAATGAATCAAAAACCGAGCAAAAAACGTACATACAAGGAAACCCAAGCGAACACACCTTAGAAGCACCGAGATATAGTTGTTCTTTAGCAGGAGCCTATGGAACCACATTAGGAATACGTGGAGGAGTACCAATTTTACATTCTGGAGCAGGATGTGGAATAGGCCAACTCTTTGGAACTTTATATGCTGGAGGTCAGGGAGCAGGTGGTAACGAAGGAGGTACAAGTACGCCATGTTCCTGTCTTGTTGAGGAACACGTTATATTTGGGGGCGAAAAAAAACTCCGAAACCTGATCCAGTCAACAACAGAAATATTCAATGGAGAACTCTTTGTTGTAATATCTGGATGTGTTCCATCACTCATAGGCGACGATGTTGATGCAGTTGTAAATGAATTCAGGGACAAAGTACCAATAGTTCATGTCAATGCACCAGGATTCAGTGGTAACTCCTACGAAGGATACGAATTATTCTTTGAAGCTATTATAGACCAGCTTTTAACTGAAAAACCAAAAGAGAAGAAATTGGTGAACATATTTGGTGTTGTACCCTACAACCATGTTTTCTGGAAGGGAGAACTTCCAACAGTGAAAAAACTCCTTGAAAGTATTGGCGTTGAAGCCAACATTATATTCACAGAGGAGAATGGTCTTTCAAACATCCAAAAAATACCAGCCGCAGAATACAACATCGTTTTGTCACCTTGGAATGGTCACAGGGCAGTTAAGAAACTTGAAGAGAAATTTGGAACACCGTTCATTACATTCCCTGGAGTTCCTGTAGGTGCAAAACAGACTGGTGAATTCCTCAGAACTGTTGCAGAAAAACTGGACGTACCTTCAGATGAGGTTGAGGAAGTCATTAAAAAAGAGGAAAGCTGGACTTACCGTTACATGGAGTATCCGGGAGATGCAATCATTCTTGTGCGTCCACACTCATACTTTGCAGTGGCAGCAGATAGTAACACGGCTATAAGCCTCACCAAATTCCTTACAAATGAAATTGGTTATCTACCGGATATTGTACAGTTAACAGACAACCCTCCAGAGGAATACAGGGAAGGAATTGTTCGAGAGATACTGGACAACATTGACACAGTGGTTAAACCTGAAATAATCTTTGAAAGCGACACCTACAAAATAAGGAAAAACCTTGAGGATAGACCATTCCAGTTCCTTTTCTCAAGTTCCCTTGAAGCTCCAACAGCAATGGAAGACTTTGGAGCACTTCATGTAACCTCAGCATTTCCAGTATTCAACAAATCCATATTGGTACACAATTATGCAGGTTACGAGGGAGGATTAAGGCTAGTGGAAGATGTTGTCAGTACATTCGTTGGACCACTTTAGATAATACGCAGTATTAACCAATTTATGGCGGTTATAACCTTAAAAAGTTCGCCAAGTTCTTCAAGATTTGAGTTAATATACTGAAAATTAGAAAATACCAAAAATCTAAAATGAAGGAATAGTAAGAATTGGATTTAGATTAAATCTCCATATCAGGGATGATTTTTAATTAATCCTTTCATATTTTCATATTTAGAAGAATAAAGTTAAAAACATGAATAAAATCCAAAATAAATACGTATAATAAAAGATAAATGAAAACAGAAGATTAATGGAAAAATAAATAATAGAAAATAATTATCAGATTAAATTCGAGCTTAAAAATCGAAATTATAATTAGAGAGGTTTCAAAATGACGAAAAGGAAGCAAATTGCAATATATGGAAAGGGCGGTATTGGAAAGTCCACAACAACCTCCAATTTAAGTGCGGCCCTTTCAGATATTGGTTACAGTGTAATGCAGATCGGCTGTGACCCGAAGAATGATTCAACAACCACATTACACAAGGGAAAAGCAATACCCACAGTTCTTGATACGGTCAGGAGTCGTTCAAACGATTTTGATAAGGTTATACATGAAGGTTACAATGGAGTGCAGTGTGTCGAAGCTGGAGGTCCAGAGCCAGGTGTGGGCTGTGCTGGTCGTGGTATTATTGCGGCCATTGAACTTCTGGATACAAACGGTATAATTGACGATTACGACCCGGACATTGTTATTTACGATGTGCTGGGTGATGTTGTATGCGGTGGATTTGCCATTCCAATCAGACAGGGAATTGCAGAACAGGTTTACACAGTAACATCTTCTGATTACATGGCAATTTATGCTGTTAACAATCTTTTTAAGGGAATATTAAAATATTCTGGAAGTGGTGGGGCTTTATTAGGTGGAATTATTGGTAACTCCATCAAGAGGATAGCTCAAAAAGACATGATAGATGATTTCAGTGATAAAACAGGTACAAATGTAATTGAATACATTCCAAGGTCTTCAACTGTCACTCAATGTGAGCTCGATGGTGTGACCACAATTGAAGGTGCTCCTGATTCACAACAGGCTCAGATTTACAGAGATCTGGCTCAAAAAATTGTAGACAACAAACAGAAATATATTCCTAAACCATTTGATGCAGATGATCTATCTGATTGGGCTTCAACATGGATTAATCGTATACTTACTGAAGAAAAGGTAAGTTCAAGGGGAATACAGAAAGAGGGGGGCGGTGTTTAAAATGTGTAGTTAGAATAGTCAGATACTGCAACAGGATATGTGGATATGTGAATTCATGAATTTTCATGAATTCCAAAAACATGATTTAAACAAAATAAGATTTAAGAAATAAGATTTAAGATTTAAAAAGATTTAAATTTTGAAAAATATCATTATTTGGTAAGATCTGCAATTTTGTGCAGACTTTACTTTATATATAAAGCATTTACTGGATTTGATGTATTTCCATCCAAAACTAACGAAAGTTTTATATATTAATAACTTGAGGATATAACAATTGTTATATAACTATAGTTATATACTAGAAAATTGAAATAATAACAAAGAAAAGGTGAAAAAAATGGTTAACATACCAGAACTTAAAAGGGGAATAGCAAACGACATAACTGAAACTATAGGAAACACGCCTTTAGTAAGGCTTAACAAATTGACAAAAGGACTTGATGCAGAAGTATTAGTAAAACTTGAATCATTCAACCCTGTAAGCAGCGTTAAAGATAGAATAGGGGTTGCCCTGATAGAAGAAGGAGAAAAACAGGGAAAAATTAAGGAAGGAACAGTACTTGTTGAACCTACAAGTGGTAACACAGGTATAGCACTTGCATTTGTTGCAGCAGCGAAAGGATACAGACTCATATTAACAATGCCAGACACAATGTCCATTGAAAGGAGGAAACTCCTTGCAGTCTTCGGAGCTGAGATCGTATTAACACCAGGTGCTAATGGAATGAAAGGAGCTGTAGCCAAAGCAGCAGAACTTGTTAAAGAAATACCAAACGCTATCAGCCCACAACAGTTTGAAAACCCTGCAAACCCTGAAATACACAAAAAAACCACTGCCGAAGAGATCTGGAGAGACACAGAAGGTAAAGCAGACATAATTGTTGCAGGAACAGGAACAGGAGGTACAATAACTGGAATTGCAGAAGTTCTAAAAGAAAGAAAACCAGGATTTAAAGCTGTGGCAATTGAACCTGAAACCTCACCAGTGTTATCAACTGGAACAGGAGGACCACACAAGATTCAGGGTATTGGACCTGGTTTCGTGCCTGGAGTACTCAACAGAGATGTCATTGATGAGATCATAACAGTTAAAGATGAAGACGCTGGAAAAACTTTAGTCAGACTCGCAAGGGAAGAAGGAATCTTTGCAGGAATATCCTCTGGAGCTGCAACATGGGCTGCAATTGAACTTGCAAAAAGGCCTGAAAACAAAGGAAAACAGATAGTTGTAATTCTTCCAGATACTGGAGAAAGATATTTAAGTATTGATTGGGTGTTCGAGGACATCTTCAAAGCAAATGAAGAAGTTTTCATCTAAAAATATTTAATTGAGTAGTTTATAATAAACTCTAAAGACACATGAATAGTATTAGACGCCCAAAATTAAGACGCCCATTTATTTAACCATGTGTCTTTAATTAAAATTTTTTTTAGGTGATTAATAATGTTTGATGGTTTAAAAGAAGATATAAACACAGTATTTTCAAGAGATCCTGCGGCAAGAAGTACAATTGAAGTGATTTTATGCTATCCCGGACTCCATGCACTATGGTTTCACAGATTGGCGCATTGGTTTTGGATCAGAAATCATTTCTTAGCCGGGCGTTTTATATCAGCCATCAGCAGACTTATAACCGGTATTGAAATACATCCTGAGGCAAAAATTGGGAGAAGAGTCTTCATAGACCACGGGATGGGTGTTGTAGTAGGGGAAACAGCAGAAATAGGTGATGATGTTCTTATATATCAAGGCGTAGTTCTTGGAGGAACCAGTCTGGAAAAGAAAAAACGCCACCCAACCATAGGTAGTGGAGTTGTAATTGGTTCAGGAGCAAAAATAATAGGAAATATTAAAATAGGAGACTGCTCAAAAGTTGGAGCAGGTTCTGTGGTTTTAAAATCAGCACCACCGGGTTCAACAGTTGTTGGAATACCAGGGAGAATTGTTCAGGAACAACGTAAATGTGCAATTGACTTAGATCATGGTAAACTACCAGATCCAGTGGCAGAGGTTATTACACTTATTTTGCAGCGTCAAGATGAACTTGAAAGCCAGATAAAAGAATTAGGAATATCTGCAGATATCATTAAAACGAATGGGTTTACAACAAAGAAAACAGAGATGGAAGAAATATTCTCTGAGGGAGCGGGCATATGAGCATCTTCCCCAAATCACTATTATAAAGTTTATTAAATTCAAAATTTAATTTAATTCAATAATAACTCGAATTCATTAATCATGAATTCACTAATAAATAAGATTCACCAATATCAAATTGTTATAAATTTAATTTTAAGAATCATTCATAATTCATATAACATAATAAGATTAAAATAAACTTTTTAGAAATTCAATAGGTATTTGAATAAAATAAGATTATTAACTAGATCATTAAACAAAGAAATAAGTTAAAATAACTTAAAAAGGAGTAATTCCAAAAAAGACTAAAAATAAAGGTATTAGATCGTTTAAATAGAATTTTTTAAACCTTTATTTCAAGATCTTAATAAATTAAATAAAAATGTGATTAAAATGAGACCACCTTGTGAAATAGTTGTATGGTATATTATTCCTACTATAAGGTCAGAGCTTGCTAAAGAACTGTTAAATTTGGGAATGAAACAGAAAGAAATTTCAGAACTACTGGACATAACCCAACCTGCAGTATCTCAGTATATAAGTGATAAAAGGGGACATGGAATCAAATTTACCGATGAAACCCATGAACTTATAAAAATATTTGCAAAGGACCTTAAAGATGGAAAATTAGACCAGAGTGGGATAATCTCCCGAATATGTGATATATGTAGACAAATTAAGACAGAGGAAATTGTTTGCCAGCTGCATAAAGAAAAGGACAACATACCCCTTAACTGCAATGCATGCGTTGGTTCAAATACACACCATATACCTCCCCTTTAAATGTCTTATTTTATCTACATTTAAATCGTAATAATTAACTGAGATGATTATAGATTTTCTTTTAAAATTTAGTATTATTAACATAAAAATAATTAATAATGTAAATATTGAAGAACATTGAAGATAAAATATTGAACAATAATTAAAATGAAGTTAAATATAATTAAAATATATATTTTATAAATGTAATTTTATAAATATATTATAAATAAAATGTAGATTAAAACTTATTTTAGATAAATTCAAAGATTAATAAATAAAAACTTATTTTAATCCTTAAGCCAGGAAATCAGATATGTGTGGAATAGCAGGTATAAAAGGGGAAAACATAGGTCCCGATCTGAAGAAGATGCTCATATCCATCAAGCACAGGGGGCCTGACGGTTCCGGTGTTTTTGTTGATGGTAAAGTATTACATGATGATCTGGGTAGTTTGGACGTTCCACAAGGTTCATTTGGAATTGGTCACAACTTGCTTTCAATCGTTGGTTCTGAAGTTTCCCAACCCTTAACTCGGGATAAGTTTGTTTTAGTTTGTAATGGGGAGATATACAACTTCAAAGAACTTAAAAAAGAATTTGATCTAAATTTTAAAACTGATTCTGATTGTGAAGTTGTATTAGGACTTATCCAAAAGTTTTATGAAGGATCACTTTATGAGGCCACTAAAAAAGCAATAAAATATCTTGATGGAGACTACGCCTTTGCAGTATATGATGGAACGAACTTTGCTGCGGTTAGAGATCCTATAGGTGTGAAACCTCTTTACTACGGTAAAAATGATGACAAAAAACGTTTTGCTTTTGCATCTGAACGGAAAGCCCTTTGGAATATTGGGATACAGGATGTTAAAACTCTTCCACCAAACCAAATGCTTTACAATGAAAAGCTAATTGATCTAGGGGACAGTTTAATTGAAAATAAGGCATTCAAAAAGGGATTAACTAAAAATAATTCAAATGAAAATAGATCAATTGATAAATCAACTGAAAATGGATTAAAATTAATAAATGAAGTAAAAACTGGAGTTATTACGCCAAAAAATACCTTTGAAAATGATTCGAAAGATATTGTATCAAAATATAGTTTAAAAAATCAATTAAAGAATTTTTTGATCGATTCAGTTGAAAAAAGGATAAAAGGACTTTCTAAAGTTGGAATAATATTTTCAGGTGGTGTGGACAGTACCATACTTGCTAAAATAGCACTTGATCTTGGAGTTGAGACATCACTTTACAGTGTTGGCCACAAGGACTCTGTTGACATTAAATTCGCTAGAAGGGCTGCACATGATATGGGTCTCCCACTGATGGTTCGAACCGTGGATGTTGACGATGTCAGAAAATATACGAAGCTGGTATTAAATGCAATAGAAGAGTTCAATATCATGAAATTAGGTGTTGGAATGCCATCCTACATTGCATCTGAGATGGGGCACCATGATGGTTTAAAGGTCATGCTTTCGGGTCAAGGTGCAGACGAACTTTTCGCAGGGTACCATCGTTACCTCAAATTTTATGAAGAGAAGGGTGAAAAAACCCAGGAAGACCTTAAACTGGATATTTTCAATCTTTACCACGTGAATTTGCAGAGGGATGATTCTGTGACCATGGCCAACAGTATTGAGCTTCGTGTTCCTTTTCTGGACATGAATATTATAAATCTGGCAATGGATATACCCATGAAATATAAAATAAACAATTATAACGACAATCTCAGGAAATGCATCCTCAGAGAAGTTGCAGCAGAGCTTGGAGTCCCTGATGAAATTGTAAAAAGGCCTAAAAAAGCTGCACAGTACGGTTCTGGTATCCACAAGATTCTGGTGAAGAAGGTTTTAAAGGATGAGAACTACAAAAATAAGTTAGAAGAATATTTAAAATACTAAGAACTCCAGATTAATTTATTAAATTCAAACATAATCCAAATAATCCGACAGATCCAAATTAACGATGGATCCATTTTAACAGATAAAAAAAATACGATGGATCCATTTAAAGAGATCTTAAAGACTAAAAAGAGATCTTAAAGACTAAAGATGGATCATTCAAGAGATTTTAATAAATGGATGGATCATCGAATTGATTAAATTTGAAGAGAATCACTGGCATTTGATTAATCCTGATAAATTCCATTAATGCATAATTATTTGAAGTTCAACCTTAAATTGGGGGAAATACAGTTGAAAATAGAAAAAGAAGCCGAAATAATACTGGAAAAATTTTCAAAAGCACTTCAAGACATCCCTGAACTTGAAGAAACATACTATCTTGTGGATAATGTGAACCTTTCACGTGAAGACTGCGGTGAAGATAAAAATCCTGAAAAAATCCTTAGAAATGCTCATATAGATGAACAAGGTCATCTTGTAACTGAAAAAGGAAAATGGACAAAATAAAATGAGGGCGGAATAAAATGAGATTAAATCTTGTTTTAGAACTTTTAGATGTTCCAGGGCAGCTTTTAGATGCATTGGAACCAATAGGAAAGCTTGGAGCTAACATAGTTGCTGTAATCCACCAGAGAGATGTGAAGACTGAACGTGGAACAATACCTGTTCACATAACCATAGAGGGAGATAAGGAAACTCTTAAAACAGTATTAGAATCTATGGAAGAACGTAAAGTCCAGATAATGGAAGTTGATGGTGTTGTCCGAAAAGAAGAGGTCACAACAGTTATCATTGGAAACATTAACCAGGATTTGAAGGAAACTGTAGGCTTTCTGGATGGAATTGACGGTGTAAGGGTGGCTGACCTTGATCTGAAAATGTCAGATCATCCTGAACAATCTGCCTCAAAGATCGTAATTGAAGCAGATTACGGCATGAAAAAAGATTTATTAAAGAAAATAAAAGAAATTGGAAATTCAAAAGGATTTTTAGTCATAAACGAGGTTTAAAGAGTCAGCCATAAGATTTAAAGTGTTTAAATAGGAATATGGTTTAAATTAAGTATAAATGGTTTATTTAACTGTAACTCATTAGTACACTGTAATCATTATTATGGTTAAATTAAACAAGTTAAACGATTTTTAATTTAAACAAATATCCTTAAACATATTTTAAATCTCACTTTTAAATGGGGGAATTTGATGAGGATATGTATCATTGGTTTTGGAGCTGTTGGACAGGGAGTTGCAAGGGTCTTCTCCATGAAGAGGAATAAAATAAAACAGAAATACGGTCTGGACCTTGAGTTGGTGGCTGCAACAGACAGTGAAGGTGCGGTAATATCTGAAGGGGGACTGGATCCTGATCTGCTCATTGAAACAAAGAAAAAGACAGGTAAAGTATCTGAATACCCAAAATACGGGGTTTCTGGTCTTTCAGGCTATGAAGTCATGGATACAGTTGAATATGACTGCCTTATTGAAGTCACACCAACCAACATTGATGATGGAGAACCTGCAAGAACTCACATCCTTAAAGCCATAGAAAATGGTAAAGATGTTGTAACATCAAATAAAGGCCCTCTAGCACTTTCTTACAGGGAAATTGTCGATAAAGCAAAATCTAATGGTGTTGAATTTAAATTCGAAGCATCTGTAGGTGGCGCAATGCCTATTTTGAACTTTGCACATGAAACACTTGCAGGCTGCGATATAAACTCTGTCTTTGGTATTTTGAATGGTACAACTAATTTTATTCTTTCAAGAATGGCTAAAGAAGGTTCTTCTTATGAGCAAACCCTTAAAGAAGCTCAACAATTGGGAATAGCTGAGACAAACCCTGCACAAGATGTTGATGGTATAGATGCTGCTTGTAAAGTGGTTATACTGGCAAATTCTATATTAAATAGGGATGTTTCATTTAAAGATGTTGAAATAGACGGTATATCAAAGATAACCCCGGGATCAATAGAACTTGCAAAAAAAGAGGGTTACCTCATAAAATTAATAGGTGAAGCCTCGCAAGAAACCCTTGAAGTATCGCCACGGCTTGTAAGGGAAGGATCACCCTTTGCTGTTGGAGGTACGTTGAACGTTGCAACCCTTAAAACCGACCTTGCAGAAGACGTTACTGTAGTTGGAAAGGGAGCAGGATCAGTTGAAACAGCATCAGCAATCTTAAGCGATATTATCAGTATATGGAAAGTCAGGAAATGAATATTTAAAGTAACTTTAAAGAAAAATAAACCAATAAATATGAATTGAGGTAGATTAATTAAAATTATCAAATTATTTTTTTTATTTTACTTTAAAAATTTATTTACCCATGTAACTGTACTTAAGGTTTAAAAGATCATAAAAATAACGTATTATGTGATTATAAAGAGGATTAAACATGAAATATGTGGTAGTTATAGGGGATGGAATGGCAGATTACTCCCTTGAAGAGCTTGGCGGTAAAACGCCCCTTCAAAGTGCAAAAATCCCAAATATGGATTATATTGCATCCAATGGTGTAAGTGGAATGCTTAAAACTGTACCCAAAAATATGGAACCGGGATCTGATGTTGCAAACCTTTCAATTTTAGGTTACAACCCAGAGGAATTTTATACAGGCAGAGGCCCCTTGGAAGCTGCAAGTATTGGGGCAAATTTGGATAATGGTAATGTCGCATTTAGATGCAACTTCATAACTGAAAAAGATGGTTTACTTGCAGATTTCAATGCAGGCCACATAAGTACAGGAGAAGGATCAGAGCTTATAGAAGCCCTGAATCAGAATTTTTACAGGTTCGGAAAATTTTATCTGGGCACAAGTTACAGAAACCTCTTTGTTTTTAACGATAAGAAATCTGCAGAATTGAAATCCACACCTCCACACGATGTTGTTGGAGACCCGTTCATGGACAACCTGCTAAACCCTCGTGAAGATGAGAACGCCAGGATTTTGAATGGAATAATGCAGGATTCAAAGAGTGTACTTGAGAACCATCCAGTTAATAAAAGAAGAATTGAATCTGGTAAGAATCCCGCCAACATGATATGGCTGTGGGGTCAGGGTGTGAAACCTAAAATGCCTCAATTTTCAGAAAAATACGGTCTTAAAGGCGCTACAATCACAGGTGTGGACCTTATAAAGGGTATAGGAATGTACCTGGGCCTCACAAATATTCATGTACCCGGAGCCACAGGTTATTACGACACTGATTACTGTGGAAAGGCAAAATATGCACTTGATGCACTTCAAGATCACGATCTAGTATTTCTTCATGTTGAAGCCCCTGATGAGGCTGGTCACGCCGGTGATCTCGGGGAGAAAATGAAAGCCATGGAACGCATCGACTCAAGAATCCTTGGAAAACTCCTTAAAAATCTTCCATCCTTCGGAGATTATGCAATTGCAATACTTCCGGATCATCCAACCCCAGTTCATGTCAAAACTCACACGAGAGATCCTGTTCCATATGCAATGTATTCTACAGGTGGTGTTCGAGATGATGTACAGAGATACGATGAAATATCTGCGAAAACAGGTTCTCAGGGAGTTATGGAAGGTTACAAATTCATGAAAAACTTTATAGAATATGCAAAGTCTAGATAAAACCTAAAAAATTTGAGATTAAATCTAAATCCAAACCTGAAAATAAAAATCTAAGTAAAAACTAAATACTTTAAAATGTCTAATTTTTATTTTTAATCTTTTTTAGGGATTTATCCTTATTTTATTTAGTTTTAAATTGATTAAATTATTTTTAAGCTCTTTAAATTCATAGGGTGGTAAATATATAAATCTTATAAAGAAGAACATCAATACTCATAATAAATATTTTGTGCTTTTTATATGAAGCTTTTTGGTGGAAAATGTTTTGATGGAGGTTTATGAAACTTGGTTTTACGCTCATCGATTTTAATAGGTAAATTAACAAAGTTTGCGCTTAATGCGGTAGGTATGGGAGCTACGGCACTCCCCGGAAAGGTTGCACTTAAAATTGATCCTGATCTTTTAAGTGTTTTAGATGCCCGATGTGAAAAGAAAGTTATTGTAACGGGTACAAATGGTAAAACAACCACTAATAATTTAATATATCATATTTTAACAGGTAAATATGGAAGTGTGCTCTCAAATCTTAAGGGAGCCAACATGCCCCAGGGAGTGGCAAGTGCCTTCATTAACAACACCAAAAAGAAGTATGATTGGGGTGTTTTTGAAGTAGATGAAGGCTCCTTCAAGGAAGTTGTCAATTACATCAAACCTGATTACGTAATAATAACTAATTTTTTCAGGGATCAACTGGATAGGTACGGAGAAATAGAACATACATCCCAGATAGTCTACGATGCCCTGAAACCTTTAGATTCAACGCTGATCCTCAACGCTGATGATCCATCTGTAGTGAAGTTCAAAGAACTTGGTAAAAAAAATGTTTACTATGGGGTTAGTGAAAACGATTTCAGCGACAAATATCAGATGGTAATTGAAACACGTTTCTGCCCATTATGCATGGACCGTCTTGAATATGAATACTTTAATTATGGCCAGCTTGGCAAATATTATTGTAAAAATTGTGGATTAGAAAACCCAACCTATGATTATAGGATATCATCAATAAAATATAGAAATGATGAATACTATTTTGACGTTGTTGCAGCTGATAAAAAGATTGAAAATTTACGTTTTGGGTATGAAGGTATTTACAACGCATACAATTGCTGTGCAGCTCTTGCATTCTGTCTGGAAATAGGTATGGATGTAGAAATGGTCACAGAAAGAATAGAAAACTTTGAATACCATCTTGGAAGAATGGAAAACTTTGAATTCCCAGACAAAACAGTGAAACTTGTCCTTTCTAAAAATCCCATAGGATTGACCGAAGTTATAAAGGTCATATTCAGTGATGAAAGAAAAAAATCGGTTCTATTCATCCTTAATGATAACCCTGCAGATGGCAAAGATATTTCATGGATATGGGACGCTGATATGGGAAGATTGAAGGATATAAAAAACTTAGATTCTGTTTACTGCTCTGGAATAAGGGCCGAAGACATTGCACTCAGGATCAAATATGCCGATGTCCCCTCAAAAATTGTTAAAACAATTAAAAGAGTTAAAAGGGAAGATGGAATAGAAACTGCTATTTCACAAGTTTTAACTGAAAAAGTAGATGTTGTTTATGTTCTTCCAACCTATACTGCAGTTTTCAAGGCCCGAGATATTTTATTAAAACATCTCAAAAGTTCAGAAAGTTCTCTAAAGGATTAATAAAATAGATTGATAATAAAATTTATAAAATTTAATTTAATTCACAAATTTCACAAAACAAAGCAAAGAAGGAAGTTTTGTAAATTAAAGAAGATGGGAATCATAAAATATAATTTGATAAAGGAATTGGGATTAGAGAAATTTGAGATTACAGATTATAAAAGGATAAGGGGATAACAAATGGAAGCAAATGGAGAGAAAGGATTAGATCAAGGAAATATGGAGCTCAAAATTTTCCACATGTACCCTGATCTTTTAAACCTTTACGGGGATATTGGCAATGTAATATGCTTGAAAAAGCGGTGTGAATGGAGAGGAATAAATGTTGAGGTAGTAGACTTCACTCTCAACCAGGAAAAGGATCTCAAAACTGGTGATATATTTTTCATGGGCGGAGGATCAGATAGAGGGCAAAAAATCGTCTATTCCCATCTTTTAAAGTATAAAAAAGATGTTAATGCACTGATTGAAGATGGAAAGGTTTTTCTGGCAATATGTGGGGGCTATCAATTTTTAGGTGAAAGCTACATTGATGCTGAAGGCAATGAAATCCCTGGACTTGGAATATTTGATTACCGCACCGAAAGCGAAGAAGGCAGGTTGATTGGGAATATAATAATTAAAAATCAGCTTGGACTAAGTCCTAAAACAATTGTTGGATTTGAGAACCATGGAGGCAGAACCTACCACCATCATGACCCCCTTGGAGCTGTTAAGGTAGGTCGAGGCAACAACGGAAAGGACAGCTCTGAAGGAATGGTTTATAAAAACTGTGTAGGAACCTATCTTCACGGACCAGTTCTTCCAAAAAATCCTCATCTGGCAGATTATCTTATTTTAAAGGCTCTGGAAAATAAGTATGGTATTAAGACCTTGCCAGAACTTGATGATGACCTGGAATATGCAGCCCATAAAAGGGTTAAGGAACTTTACTGTAAATGATGTTGTTCCAATATTTTCATCATAATCCTTTTGTAGAATTATCAATCAATGTCATATTTTAATAAATGTAAGATTTACTATCTTCCATTAAGTATGATAATTAAAGGATATGAGGGCATAATATATAAAATAGATGTCTAATTTTCTTCCAAAAGTTCCTTATATCTCATTTCCAAGAGTTCCTTATATCCCATAATATACTCTGTTATTAATATTCTAATTAGATATGATTTATTAACATTGCACCTGGCATTTGATGCATTCTATTTTATTGACGATCTTTTGATGGTTTTAATAATCTAATTGTAATTATTTTATGTCATGTTTAGCTACAATTTGACATACCTAAAACTTTTTATTAAGCTATCTTTTTCTATGTTCTCATCTTAAAAGTAGTTCCAAACGTTCATCTAAGTATTATTATAGAAAATCGATTAATTTATTAATTTAATAACATAACTCTTAATTTAAGATGTTACAATCCGTGCAGTTTACTGTAAGTTTTGAAAGTATTGTTATGAATCAGGGCGTAGGAATATGAACATAACGAAATTAGTAAAGGATTCTTTGAGATATCCGTTTTCAGATTGGAAAAAAATTTTGATTTTAGGAGTTTTAATAGTTATCATGGATATGTCAAATTTAAAAGTATATATGGCATTAGTTGGTACAAATGTTGCAGTAAACTGGCTTTTAAATATAATTGGATTTTTATCTGGCTTATTTGTAATAGGTTACTTGTTTAGAATTATAAAATCATCCTTGGATGGTGTTGTAGACCTTCCAAAATTTAACTCATGGGTTGAAATGTTTCTAAACGGCATCAAAGTGATTATTCTTCGTGTTGTTTATTTAATTCCTGCTATTTTGATCATACTGGTTTTTACAATTTTTGCAATGGGGTCCTTTTCCTTAATTTTAGAAAAAATTTTAGAACTTATTTGGTCAAATCCATTATTTTTAGGTGATCAGGGAATTGGTAATAATATTGTAACTTTATATATTCTCATAATTATCCCGATATTAGCGGTTGCAATAGCAAATATGGCACATAATAACGGTGAATTACATGCTGCCTTTAGATTTCATGAAATAATTGATGAAATCGTAAATATAGGTTGGGGAAACCTTTTAGTATGGTACATAGTGATTGGACTTGTTTATGGCATCTTGGCAGTTATAGGATTAATTTTAGTTAATATTTTCTATTTTAATTCCTCATATCATAGTACAAGTTTTAATTCCCTTAAATTTTAGTTCCGTATCTTGAAATGTATTTTGCCAGATCAAATGGCATTATTTTACATCTCAGGAAGCTTAGGATATTTAAAATGTGAAAAATGTGGAGGATATTATGAATTACAGGAAGGAGAATCTCCAGAAGATTTCGAAGAATGTGAATGCGGTGGAAAATTAAAATACTATGATTCGTTTGGCAAATATGGTAATGAGAATCCTAACCTCAAATTAAATTATGAAAGAAAAACATGACTTTTAAGTATTAAATTTGCAAAAAAAGAACTCTTTGAAACAGAATTATTAATTCAATACCATTTATACATCATATAAATATTTGAAGATCATATATGTGGAGTTTTATTTTAAGGGGATTATAAAAGAGATTGGGAAACGTGATTATATGTTTTTTAGGGAACGTAATTTGGGAATGTCACAGAATAAAAGGGATTTACTTGAGAGCATATCTTTTCATATATTATTGGGAGGATATCTATGAAACTATTTGGTTTTGTTAAAAATAAGTTGGATAAAGAAGAGTGTATTATGAAAGGTAATAAATATTTAGATGAAGGTAAATTTGATAAAGCTTTGAAATGTTTTGATAATGGTTTAAAGATTGATTCAAAAGATGTTCGTTTATGGAATAATAAGGGTTTGGCTTTTAAGGGGCTTAAAGAATTTGATAAAGCTTTGAAATGTTTTGATAAAGCTTTAAAAATGGATCCAGAGTATGTTGATGTTTTACAAAGTAAAGGTGTGATTTTCTATGATAGAGGAGAATATGAAAAGGCTTTAAGTTGTTTTGAAAAGGTTGTGGATTTGGATCCAGAGTATGTTAAGGCATGTAATACTAAAGGTTTAGTTCTTGGAACAACTAAAAAATATCAAGAAGCCATTAAATGCTTTGATAAAGCTTTAGAGTTGGATTCACAAAATACTGATGTATGGTATGGTAAAGGTTTAGTTCTTGGAAAAGCTAAAAAATATCAAGAAGCCATTAAATGCTTTGATAAGGCTTTAGAGTTGAATCCCAATTTTGAACCTGCAAAAGAGGCGAAAAAATTGGTAGTATATGTTGATCACCATTAAATGGGTGATATTATTCGGGTGCAACTGTTTCTAATAATATTGCTGCAGGTAACAGTGGTTCTGGAATCAGAGTAACAGGCGATGCTACCAATACAAGTGGTAATCTTGTATATGGTAACAGTGGTGATGGTTTAGATGTGAGCGGATATGAAGTGTTTGTACTCAACAATATCATCAGTACTAATGGTGGAATGGAATTAGTGCATCTGGTGACTTCGCAGCCATATCAGGAAACAATATAACCAGCAATGTTGATAACGGAATAACAATTAATGGTGCAGACGCAATTGTCTCAGAAAACACTGTGACCAATAATGGCCTGGCAGGAATAGTAATCAATGGTGCTAGTGCAACGATCACAGGAAACACTGCAGCAGGTAATGGTGATAACGGGATCAGTGTAACTGGTGACTACGCCACTATCAATGGGAATATATTAACTTATAATAAGGGCACAGGAATATTAGTTAATGGAAATTACGCTACTGTTACAGGAAATAATGTAAGTTATAACTGTGGAGGTCAAGTAATAGTTAATGGCAGTAATGCTACTGTTTTCGGGAACACAGATGACCACAATAACTTGCTAAATCCTGGGAGTTTATATAGTTATCTTGTTAGTTTGGGAATACCATTAGTTGTCACTGATGTAGATATTACAATGGATAGCATTGCAGCAGCATTAACTGGGGAACAAATTGGAGAAATTGCTGGAATTGTTGCTTTAGATAATCTTGTAGGTTTGGTTGTCGCTTTTGTTATTGCAGATGCCCTTTTAACAGCAAAATACCCTGATATAATGGTACCAGCCAATCTTAAAGCATTACCACAAATTGGAATATTATTTACATTATATGATACAAAATCCGAGATACGTGGTGATGGAAACCCTTTAACACCTCAAAGACTTCAAGGCGATCTACAAGGCGTTTTATCATTATTAACATCTAAGTTGTATAATTATGATGATTATAAGGATGAAGTGAATAATTCTAATAAGACAGATGAAGAGAAACAGAATGAACTAAATATTGGATTTCAGTTTTTTTTAAATTGTCTTAGTGGTGGTGGCGGTGATGATAATACAAAATATATTCCATTAGGTGCGGCTTTTACTGCGGGTGCAACACTTATTTCTGAAGGAATAGAATATGGGGATCGTGAAGCTGTTATTGCTGGAGGAAGACTTTTAGGGGGTGCAATTGCAGTGGTTTCTTCTGTTTTGTAGATGCATATTCTGTAGGATTAAAGGCATCCTTATATGGTGTTGATGGTTCATTTGGTGGTGGTGGAGGAGGAACATTTTAATTATGAAACATGATTTGGAAAGGTCTGAAGAAACTTTAAGATGTCATAATAAAATATTAAGAATAGAACTGGATTTTCAACTCGCAAAAAATGGAAGGGAATATTTTTATCCTTTAACTCTTATTGAAAGGTTTAATCTAGTTTGGATTATAAAAATTCATTTAGATGTGATACCATATGTTTTTTAGGAAACGCAAATTAAAAGGTTCAGTTAATGATCAAAAAAAGGCTTTATTTATTAAAGGTGAGAAGTTTTATAGGCAGGATAAATTTGAAGAGTCTAATCAGTGTCTTGATGAAGTTTTAAAATTGGATCCAAATAATGATGAAGTGTGGTTTTTGAAAAGTATCATTTTCGGGCTTATGGATAATTTGAATGAAGCAGTTAATTGTTTGGATCATGTCGTGGAGATAAACCCTAAAAATATAGATGCATGGCAACGCAAAGGGAAACTCCTCAATAAATTAGGTAAATATCATGAAGCTTTAAAAAGTTCGGAAGAAGCTTTAAAATTAGACCCTAATAACTACAAAGCACTTTCTAACAAAGCTCGCTCCCTCAGTAGACTTAAAAAATATCATGAAGCTTTTGATTATTGTAATAGATCTCTTGAATTAAATCCAGAATACTTCAAAGCATGGTGCTACAAAGCAATAATATTACTTCAACTTGAAAAAAGTGATGAAGCACTTCAATGTTTTGAAAAAGTTTTA
The DNA here is from genome assembly GCF_000214725.1 of Methanobacterium paludis. NCBI lineage: Archaea > Methanobacteriati > Methanobacteriota > Methanobacteria > Methanobacteriales > Methanobacteriaceae > Methanobacterium > Methanobacterium paludis. The sequence continues at coordinate 1,124,886 of NC_015574.1, forward strand.
ATATTAAATCCCAACAATGCTCATGCATGGTCTGGTAAAGGTTTGGCACTTGAAATGCTCGGAAGGACTGAAGAAGCTTTGAAATGTTACAAGAGAGCACTTGAATTAGACCCGAACTTAAGAAAATTTCTAAAAACCTCTAAGATTTAATATTAAAAGTTGTAACTTAAACTATCGCAAATAAAAATGTTGTTTAAGATGGTTATTGGTCCTTAATAAATCAATTAAGTCGTGAATAAATATCATAAAACTATTTTCAAACATAATATCCACAATAAATAATGGTTTAATAAAAAGTTTCTTAAGACTTCCAAAAAAAATGGGAAAAAAACTTAAGTATGGATGTTGGTGCATATGGGATTATTTGATGGTTATAAAAAGAAATCTTTGGTTAAAAAGGCTACTAGTCTCATGATTAATAAAGAGTATCAATCTTTAAATAGTTTTAAAAAGGCTTTGGGGCTTGTTAATAAAGTTTTAGAGTTGGATCCAGATTATGCTTTGGCATGGAATTTGAAAGGTGGAGCTCTTGTGGGGTTAGGTAAGCTTGATGAAGGGATTAAATGTTTAGATGAGGGAATAAAGTTAGACCCCACATTATCATCTTTATGGTATAGTAAGGGTGTGATCTCTCAAGAATTAGGAAAGTATGCAGAAGCGGTAGGATATTATGATAAGGCTATAGAATTGGGTTTTATAAGTTCTGATATTTTTTATAGGAAAGGAACAGTTTTAACAGAACTTGGTAGATATGGAATGTCGATGGAACCGTTTGATAAAGCTTTGAAAATAAATCCTAACTTTGTAGATGCATGGAATGATAGGGCTATGGTTTCTTTAAGGTTAAATAGATACGAGGAAGCACTTGAATATTATGATAATGCTTTGAAAGTGGATCCACAAAACGTTGAAGCTTTTATGGGCAAATATATGGCTTTTATGGGGCTTGATAAATATCCTGAGAGTTTGGAATATTTAGATAAAGTTTTAGAAATTGAATCTCAACATACTTCACTTTGGGCTAGCCGGGGAATACTTCTTAATCAATTGGGAAGGTATGAAGAAGCCCTAAGATGCTCGAATAAAGTTTTAAAATTAGACCCAAAAGAACCACGCGCATGGAAAACCAAAGGAAAAAGCCTTGTAGAGCTAAAAAGACCTGAAGAAGCTTTAAAGAGTCTTGAAGAAGCATTAAAATTAGACCCAAAAAGTTCTGATGTATGGTTTAATAAAGGTATAGCACTTAGCCAACTTGAAAAGTTTAAAGAATCTCTAAATTGCTTCGAAAAAGCTTTAAACTTAAACCCAAATAATGTCCAAGCATGCACTGCTAAAGGTTTATCACTTGAAAAACTTGAAAACCCCGAAGAAGCCTTAAGAAGTTATGATAAAGCACTGAAATTAAAAATGGACTTTGAACCTGCTAAAAAAGGTAAAGAAAGAATTTTAGCTTCTAAAATTTAACGAGTTGTAATTTTATGAAATTATTTAATGACTTTAAAAAACGATCTTTACTTAATAAAGGTGTTAAACTATTAAATCAAGGAAAGTATGGGGAGTCCTTGGAGTGTTTGGACAAAGCTTTGGAATTAGATCCTAACGATAGAGAAATATTACATAGTAAAGGGGTTGCTCTTAAAGAGCTTGGTAAGTTCGAGGAGTCCATAAAGTGCTTTGACAAAGTTTTAGAACTGGATAAAAAGGTTTATAGTGCTTGGAATAATAAAGGTTTTATTTTTGCAAAATTGGGGCAACAAAGGGATGCCTTAAAATGTTATGATAAAGCTTTGGAAATTAATCCGAAATATTTTGATGCGTGGAATAATAAAGGGGGTTTGTTGACAAAATTGGGTAAATATGAGGAATCTCTTAAATATTATAATAAAGCATTAGAGTTAAATCCAAAATATCTTAAAGCATGGAATAATAAGGCAGTTGTTTTTGGAAAACTTGGAAAACATGAAGAAGAATTAAATTGTTTTGACAAAATTCTAGAGATGAACCCCGAAGACACTGATACATGGTATAATAAAGGTGTTTCCCTTCAAGAAATGGAACTATATCAAGAAGCTTTGAAGTCTTATGATATGGTTTTAAAGTTAGATGAAACGGATTTAAGTGCAATCAATAATAAAGGTGTTATTTTTAAAGAGCTTGGTAAATATAATAAAGCTTTAGAGTGTTTTGATAAAGTTTTAGAGTTAAATCCAAATAAAATTGAGACAATGGGTAATAAAGGCATTACTTTTAGAGAACTTGGAAAGTTTCCGGAATCTTTAAATTGCTTTAACAAGCTTTTGAAGCTTAATCCAAATGATAAAATGGGATGGTACCATAAAGGATTAGCTCTTGAAAAACTTGGAAAGCATGTAGAAGCAATTAAATCTTTTGATAACTCTTTAAAATTGGATCCAGATTTTGAACCTGCTAAAAAAGGTAAAGAAAGAATTTTAGCTTCTAAAATTTAACGAGTTGTAGTTTTATGAAATTGTTTGCGGGATTTAAAAAGAATTCACTTATAAATAAATCTTATAGTTATTTGACCAAAAAAGTACCAGGAAGCTCTTTTAATTAATAATATAAACCTTTTAATTAATAAAATATAATTCTAGTAATTAATATCAATTATGAAAAAAATAGATATTTATCAAATATTTATTTAATAGCTCAGACATAATTAGATAGTAAAACTTTTATTGGTACTGTTAGTGATATAAACTTGATAAATCATGGAGACAAAGATTTACTGTTTTCAGTTTAAATATCTATAAATTAATAATATACTATTATACTCAATTAATACAATTAGACTAAATTTAATTATAATTATAAAATAAGCTGTAGAAATGCTTTGGAGGAGAGGATTAATCTGTCAAAATATATAGTGGTTACTGGTGGTGTTGTAAGTTCAATAGGAAAAGGAATATCATCATCATCGATTGGAAGGATATTGAGGTCTTATGGTGTGGATGTTACTGCAATAAAAATTGATCCGTACCTGAACTGGGATTCAGGAACCCTTAACCCGTACCAACATGGTGAAGTGTTTGTAACAGAGGATGGTATGGAAACTGATCTGGATCTAGGTCATTATGAACGATTTTTAGATGTCAATTTATCTGGAGAGTCCAACATAACAACAGGAAAGGTATACAACGCTGTTATCAGTAAGGAAAGAAAAGGAGATTACCTTGGATCATGTGTGCAGATAATTCCCCATATTACAGATGAAATAAAATCAATGATCAGGAAGATCTCACAAAAAACCCAGGCAGAGGTTGTTCTTGTTGAAGTTGGAGGAACGGTAGGGGACATAGAAAGCCAGCCATTTTTAGAGGCGCTCCGTCAACTTCGTAATGAAGAGGGTCAGGATAATGTAATGTTTGTTCATGTGACCTACATACCCTATCTACGTGCTGCCGGAGAGTTTAAGACCAAACCAACACAGCACAGTACTAAGGAACTTCGAGGTACCGGTATAAGTCCAGATATGATTATTTGCAGGTCTGAATTTCCAATAGACAGTCACATTAAAGAGAAAATAGCACACTTCTGTGATGTTGAGGAAAAAGCCGTTATAAATGCGCCTGATATGCACTCAATCTATGAAGTGCCTCTGGTTTTGAACAGCGAAAATGTAGGCGAATACATATTAAAAAGGCTAAAAATGGAGTCTAGAAAACCTGATCTCTACCAGTGGAGCAGGATAGTCGATGCTTTAAAAATAGATAATTTTAAGGTTACCGTTGGAATAGTAGGGAAATATGTGGAGCTTGAAGATGCTTACATAAGCATTAGGGAAGCTTTAAAACATGCTGCAGCTAATCAAGGAGTTAAAGTTGATATCGAATGGATAAAAGCTGAAGAATCCCTAAACATTGATAGAGTCAAGGAATTTGATGCGCTACTGATACCTGGGGGCTTTGGTGAAAGAGGAATTTCAGGAAAGCTTGAAGCTGTCAAATATTCGATAGAAAATAAAACCCCCCTCTTTGGTATATGCCTTGGAATGCAGTGTATGGTAATTGAATTTGCAAGGTTGCAGGGCTTTGAAGGTGCAAACAGTACTGAATTTGATGAAAACGCAAAACATCCAGTTATACACATCATGAAAGAGCAGAAATATGTAGAAAACATGGGTGGAACCATGAGGCTCGGTGCATATCCATGCAAACTTAAAGAAGGAACAATTGCACATGCTGCATACAAGGAAGATTCTGTTAGTGAGCGTCACAGGCACAGGTTTGAATTTAACAACGATTACAGGCAAATATTTGAGGATAAAGGTTTAATAATCTCCGGAAAATCCCCTGATGATCTTCTTGTTGAAATAGTTGAACTTGAGGACCACCCCTGGTTTTTAGGATGCCAGTTCCATCCTGAGTTCAAATCAAGACCAAATAATGCCCACCCGCTCTTTGTTTCCTTCATAAAGGCAGCAATTGAAAATAAAAAGAGAAAAGGAATTTAATGGGATATAAACTTTATTGAAATCTATTTTTTTATCCCCCTTAATTTTTAATTCCTTAAACAAACTCTTTTAATTTATTAAACTCTTTTTAAAATCAATTTTTTAAACTAACCATTAACATTTAAAATTTTTAACATTTTTAATTAAATTTAATTTAGCTTTTTTATTAACATTTTTTAATTTTTAACTAAGCTTTTTAATTTTCATTTCAATATTTCTGAGAGTATTATAAAGAATAAAATTGATCGAAAAGAATATACTCCAAAAAATAACAAATTAAAAGAAAAGATTAAAAAAGAGGATACCAAACAGTTAATAAATTGCAATTATTCAAAATAGAAGAACATTGGCAATGATAACTTAAAAATAACAACTATAATAAAAAAATTTAAAAAAATGATGGCCATGATAGTAAACATACCCTTAATCTGTGCAGTTATAGCAATTTTAGCATGTATTTATGCAAGTTACTCCGATATGAAAAATGGAATTATTCCAAATAAACTTACATTTCCTTTGATCGGCATCGGAATAGTTTTAAACGGGATTTATGCATTTACGATAGGCAACCCATTATTCATTGTTATGGCTTTAATATATACAGCCGTGATATTCGTTCTGGGTTATGTTTTCTGGAAGTTTGGAGCATGGGCTGGAGGCGATGTGAAGCTTTTTACAGCTTTAGCAGCTTTATTGCCATTCCCTGTAACTCTTTTTAATTATACCATTTTAAACGAGCAATTCCCAGTTATTGCAACTTACCCATTTCCATTAACCCTAATACTAAACAGCATACTTTCAATATTCCCATTTCTTTTGATCTTTGTGTTTTATGTGGCAGTGAAAACCAAACCACACCTTGTGGGTGAACTATTATCCCCAGTAAAGCAATACAAAAAAAATATTGTTCTAAGCCTTGCTATAACATCTGCAGTTACCATAACATTCCAATTAACCCAACTGTTACATATCCAGATGTTTCAGTACCAGATTTTAATACTTTCCTTTATCCTAATTTATATTTTGACTTTGGTTATTTCAAAGTCACCCAACAGAATAAAAGCAGTTATAATTTCAGTTGTAACGGTTTTTGCACTTTATGAAAAATTTGAGATTACCTTAATGGGTATACTGTTTTTGATGATTTCCCTAACCGTTATTGAGATCATAAAAAAGCTCCTCACAACTGTAAGTAGAGAAGCTCTTCAAGATGATTATAATATATCAGAACTTAGAGAAGGGATGATACCAGCATATAATTTGTATGAAAAATATGATAAAGTTTATACAGATGATAAGAGCTTTTTAAGCAAATTTAAGGAAGCCATGAAAACAGGGGATGTTACTGGACTTACAGCACCAAAGGGTAAATTATTAATAAGTACAATGGCTGCAGGCCTTACAGATAAGGACGTTGAGCTTTTAGAAGATTTATTAAATAAAGGTAAAATAAATGACAGCTTCCGGGTAAAAAGGGGAGTTCCATTTGCTCCATCAATATTTATAGGTCTTTTAATTTCTCTCTTCATAGGAGATTTGGTTTTTATAGTCGAGAAAGTTTTATACAGCATTATGTACTAAACTATTAAATAAGCAAGATTTATATTAACATAAACGAATAGGATAAGATGTGAAGAAGATGGATGTTAAAGGACAAGTATCTGTGGAATATTTACTGGTAATTCTTGTAATTATCATTATATTGGGCTCTGTCTCAATACCGTTGATTAGAACTTCAATAAACTCAAGTATGGATATTTCAAAGACATCGGATGTTAGTAACGCTGTTAACAGTATAGCAAATGCAATTAATGTGGTTTATGCCAATGGTCCTGGTGCAAAAAGAACTATTAGTGTTTATATTCCGGTTAATAGTGCTCTTGTTTATGATAATGTATCCTCTCTTACAATGGTCGTTACCAACGTCAGTACTACTGCTACAGGCGGAACAAATAAAACCGTAACCGCCAACGTAAATTACAAAAATGTAACTATAACTCCTTCAACACTAACTAAAAAATGGTACACAGTTACAATAGAATGGCCAGTAAATAACAATGCTCTTGGCCCCATAACTGTGACCTTTTCATAATTACAATTTTTTATTAAAAACATCATAAAACAAAAGGATTTAATGAGTTTTAGTCAAACAGATTTAGAGCTAATAACTTCAATATTCAATAAGGGATTCAAATGAGTATATTTAACAAATTCGGCGATATAATCCTAAAAACTCTTTCTTTTATTGGAATGCTGATACTTGCAATACCAAAAATTCCAGAAAAGCTTAGAAATATTAATAAGGATGATCTTAAGAATAAAATTGACACTGAAAGCCTTAAAGATAACATATCTAAAATAAGGGAAGAATCAGGTGTTGAAGACAAGATCTCTAAATTAACACATAAAACCCCTGAAAAATCAGAGGAACCCCTTGAAATACCTGAAGACATAGCAAAATTAAGCAAAGAAATGGAAAGTTCTGAGTCAGATGTTGTTTTCATATCAGGTAATTTCAGCCCTAAAGAAAAGGAAAAAACCATACTCCGCCTTCAGATATTATCTGCTACTTTCCTAGCTATATCTATAATTTACATATTCAATTTTATAGCATTACCCATTTACATTGTATTAGGAGTTTTAATTGCAGGATACATAATTTATGTTTTATTTAAAAGAGTTAAACTCATGTACAGCCAGGATTTCAATGCTTACAGGGACTTTTTCTTGATGTACCTTGCAGTTGGAATAATACTTGTTCTTGTGAGTAACAATTCCAACTTTGTAATGGCATTTTCATTTGATTTTTTCCCATCACTAACAGTATTGATTTTTGCAGTGATCGCAGTTGTTGCAGTATTTTTGATATTCCGTATCAGATATTACAGGAACTACACCTATGGAAAGGTTGTGGAATCTGGGAAAAACACTGCCTACGTGAAAGTAGAATATGACATCCGTTCAAATGTCAAACCTGACATTTATATAGTTGAAAATAGTTGCGGTGCAGTTGAAGGTGACGTTGTAAAGCTTAAACTGGAAGAGAAACTTATGAGTATGAGCGGAAATAAACCAGTTAGTATAATGGAAAAGGTTGAAAAGCTGTTTTAGAAATAAATTTTTAAATTTACATACTATTTAATTAAGATAAGATTAAAGATACGAATTTAAAACTTCCTCTTTTTAATCATTTAAAAATAATAAATCCTTAAAAAATTCTTTTATTTGGAAATTTAAACACTTTGATAATCAATATATACCACAAGTTCCATATATTTGAGTTGTATGATACCTAAAGATCACCCCCGATATGAATCATTGGTGCTCAGAGCCAGGATCGTGGAGGCTTCAAAGGCCGGGATCCTTGCAGACTCTGCAATGATAGCCCACGGTAGGGGCGAAGCATTCGATTATCTCATCGGTGAAAAAACCACTCAAAATGCTAAAGAAGCAGTTAAAGCAGCTGCAGCAGCTTTAATCCTTGCAGAACATCCAGTAGTATCTGTTAATGGTAACACTACTGCTCTTGTTTCAGAAGATATTGTAAGACTTTCTAATACTCTAAAAGCCCCAATAGAAATTAACCTTTTTTACAGGACACCTCAACGGGTTGAAAAAATAGAGAAGATCCTGAAAGAAAAAGGTGCAAAGAACGTTCTGGGCGTAGAAAATGAGAAAAAAGGTTTAATAAAAGGCCTTAAAGGTCCAAGGGCAAATGCAAGCTTTGAAGGAGTTTACAAGGCGGATGTGGTGTTGGTTCCACTTGAAGATGGTGACAGGGCCGAAGCACTGGTTGCAAATGGGAAAACAGTCATAACAATAGACCTTAACCCATTATCAAGGACAGCTAAAACATCTTTTGTAACCATAGTTGACAATGTGGTGCGTGCAATTCCATTGATTACAGAAGAAGTAAAAAAACTTAGAAACTGCGATGAAACTGAGCTTAGAAATATATTAAACAACTTTGACAACTCATTAAATCTTGAAAAATCACTGAAGATAATTTCAAAAACTTACGCAGATGAGAAACCATGAAAGTAATAGGGGTTACAGGACTGCCGGGTTCAGGCAAAAGCGTTGTTTCGAGGGTTGCAAAAAACCTTAAAATCCCTGTTGTGAGGATGGGGGATGTAATAAGAAATGAAGCCAAAAAGAGAAATTTAACCTCTGGGGAAATGGCAGTTAAACTCCGGGAAGAATACGGTGAATTTGTGGTTGCAGAACGTTGTGTTTCTACTGTTAAAAGGTTGGATAAGAACCGTAAAAAGGCTAAAGATAAAGGTTCCAATTCAAGGCCTAGAATTTATATGATAGAGGGTATAAGAAGTCCTTATGAAGTTGAGATTTTTGAAAAAAACTTTAGGGATTTCAAAGTTATAGCAGTTCACTCAACTCCAAAAACAAGATTCAAAAGAGTTCAAAAAAGAAATCGTGCAGATGATTCCGGTAAAGTATCTGAATTTCAAAGAAGGGATAAAAGAGAACTTAAATTTGGAATTGGGGATGTAATAGCTACCGCAGATTATATGGTCGTGAATGAGGGTCCTGCAAAAAAACTTAAAAGCGTTGTAAGGGGGATACTAAAAAATGAAATGCAAAATGACAGCCAGAGCTGATATTAATCCAACAGAAGACTTGGAAAAGGTTATAAAATCCCTTTCGAACATGTTTGACTACGATGATATTGAAATAGAAGAAGGTTATGTTGTTGTTTCTGGTGAAAAAGCATCCATGGAACGTTTAAAAGAATCCCTTAAAAACAGACAAATAAGGGATACTGCTGAAAAAATCTTGTTTAAAGGTATAAATGGTAATGAAATCCTTTTTTCGCTGAGTAAACAGGCCGCATTGGTGGACGTAGCCAACTTTGTTGATGGAGAGCTATCCTCTTTAGGTGAGATAAAGGTTAAAATAGATACAGATGATGTTGAAGGATTTATAAAGTGGATTACTGAGAGATAAACAACTTTTTTGTATTTTCTTTTCATAATGTTTTATTATTTTAATTAATCTTAATTTTAATTTTAAATCTTGAATTTTACTTCTATCTTAATTGTCACCTATTTTAAAATTAGAGAGAATTATTAAAACTAAATTAATAACTTATGTTAAAGCCACAGCAAAATTAAAAAAATAAATCAAAAAATATAATATTTGAATGCATTTTATTATTTATCCTCTAAAAATGCCTTTTTTATTAAATAATATCCACTGTCCCTATCCCAAACATTCTCAGCTTCAACGATTTTTATACGTTTTTTGAAAAGTGGACAGTCCAAAACCATGGTTTCAGCTTCACCACCTTCAAAGGCCATATGCATCCCATATTTCTTGTTGAGGTTGATAATTTCATCTAAAAGATCCATATCAATCTTTCTACCAAGCCATGACTCATCTAAACCTTCTGCTGAAACACTGGTTATTATAACCTCAAATCCAAGGTTTATAATCTCTTCCATATATTCCTGTGGGTCCCAGTGCCATAGTGGTGCGTGTGATTCCAGTCCCAATTCATTGCATATATTATCTATCCTAGACTTTTGATAAGTTGATGCTAAGGCACCTGCAAATATCCCTTCGATTCCTTTTTCTTTTAATTCATTTAAAACCCTTTTTAAATCATCAAGTTCCTTTTCCTTTTCTCCATGGGTTTTTGCAGTTAAAAGTGGAATCCCCATAGCTTTCGATGAAAGCTCTGTGAGGTTAATGTTTGGAACGTGGAACATGTAAGAATCAGGATTATCTGAGAACATTGATACAAGATATTCAACATCCCAGCCTTCTTCAATGGCTTTATATGCTGCCATTGTGCTGTCTTTGCCTCCTGAAAAAAGTACGGCTGCTTTCATATTTTGGATACTCCCTTATTTTACTCATTCATTCTTTTTTATTCTTTTCCGGATTCGTGTCCATGCCTCTGCAATGCTGTCTATAAAAACACCTGCAATACCTGTTAACATTCCCAGAAATCCACATAAAATAACTACATCTGATTTATTGGGCATTGCTGCTTTCACTGACTGGACTTTGTTCTCTATCGAACCGTTTACACCGGTTATTACAATATCCCCTTTTGGAAGCTGACTTTCAACAGAGTTGACATTGGCTGAATCAACACTCACAGAAACATGTACAATACTATAATTTATGTTCAAACCGCTTACAAGCATCATCCAATCCTCTATTTGATTTATTGCATCCTGAGGATTGCTTCCATCCTTAACTGTTAGTAGCATAGTGTCGTTTGATGGTATATTAAAAGATGTTATATTACTGTTCAGGGCAGGTATACGCGATTCAAATGTTGTCTTCCAACTATCTGGAATTTGGTCAGTTTTAATGGTTATTGCACTGCTTTGAACACTATTTACCCCTTCTATTTTCTTGGTGTTTTCAATGAAACTTGTAACGTTAGTTTTGGTTGAAACATCAATTCCTATGACTTCTGAACTGTTGCTTGTGAGTTCATAAATAGATCTGGTCATATCTGGGATATCATCGAACACAGGAGCTATAAAAAAGGCACCTCCAACTATACCCACCGTGAATCCAAGAAGTATGACAAATAACAGATTTTTTTTCCCTATTAATGGTGTTAAAAGCGCTGTTGAAAATATAAAAACTAATGCTAATAAAAACAGTATTATCATTATTGTGACGGTGATTGTTTCCATGGTCTCATCTCTGTTACTTTTTTAGGGGATATATATCTTCTTAAGTTTATTCCCTAAAGAATATTAAAGTACTGTTTTTATGTTTTCTACAATAATGTTATGTTTGTTGTACTATTTTTCCAGTAGTTGCATCGATATACAAAGTTTTTGATACGACGTTGTTTTTTGAAAGGGGAACTATCCAGACGGAAGTGCTAGCACCATCCACATTTATTGAGCCTTGTGTGGGTTCTTCGGCCGTGTAACCTGGCATTGATTGTGTTGCTATATTTTTAGCTTGTTCTGCTGTTATTTGACTTGTACCATTACCCGTTGTATTGTCAGAAACAGTTGTGTTATTAGATCCAGATTGTGTGAAAGGTACAGTTGTCACGGTAGTGGGCTGTGTTGACTGTTGAACTTGCGTTGTGTTGTTGTTGTCTGGTGATCCCACAATTGGATGGTAAGCATAGAACACCAAACCAAGGATTACCACTCCAAGCACCAGCAAAGCCTTTTGTTCACGGGTTAAACTGTTCCATTTGTCTTTAAAGTTCATGAATATACCCTTAATTACTTTAAATTTTATAGTATGTTAAATTAGTAATAGTCTTAACTAAAAACTATTCTGCCATTATTATTTGTTACATTGTAACTACGGCCACTAGTTAAGTTCTTAGTTTGTATATTTGTGGGTATTAGATTAATAGTTACTTGACCAATGCTTACATTTTGATTGTTGAGTAATAAAACAGTCAAACTATCTGTACTGTTACTCACACATACATTAAGATTGGGTGTAGATGGAATATTTAATTTAATTGTATAACCTGGACCATTTGTGTAAACAGTATTTACGGTTTCGGCTATATTTTCACCAGTCATGCGAGCTTGTCCCATGTTTCCAGTCTGATTTTGATTCGTTTCATTTGATATGGAAGTTACAAGTCCACCAACGATTACTATAACTATCAGCGTTACGAATATAAGCTCTGCACTTGCAAATCCCTTCTCATCCATTTTAGTCACCCATAGTTGTAGTTGCTTGCTAATTTAAAGAAATTCATATAAGTTTGAGATAAATAGAAGATTTTCCCAGTAGGATCCATGACAAAACTTATATCTTCAGGGTCAGCGTTATTTGTAGTTGTAATAGATGAACCAGAAACAGCTTGGAAATATTCATGATCCAGGCAGGATGTGGGAATATTTTTATGATCCTCTTGTAGTGGATCTCCAATTATAAAGGTGCTCATTCTTGAAGCATTAGATTCGGATGCATTCACTGCACCACCTTCTAACCTATCAAAAAATGAAAGTCCATTTGGATCTGGGAAATAATAAGGACGAGATCCTAATTCACTTGAATTTTGCCCATCTAAACATTCCCAGAGGTAATCCAATCTTCCTGACGATGCATTGACATCAAAATAGTAATTATTAGTGTTTGGATTATAGTAAGGATATTGATAGATAAGTGAACTTGTCCTTGCTTTAGTATTCACCCATACATATGGATCTTCAAGTTGTAACAGAGAAATATAAATATTCTGTGTGGGTGTGCTAAAACTCAGGGACTGACCATTTTGTGTAACAGTTACAGGCACAGAAGGCACGGTAACATTGAATCCAAATGGATCGCTTTGAATTATCTTGATATCTCCTGATTGGAATATTTGGGCTGTTGAATTATCGCTAGCATTAATAAAAATAGGCTGGCCACTTGGTGATTTTAAAGTTATGTTTCTACCTGTCTGTTGTTCAAGTTCTCTGCAAGTGCTCGTAAGGTTTGAGTTGAGTGCAGGTAATATTTTATTATTTATAATATAACTCTTACTAGCCCCAGGACTGAAAAATGGGCTTGTGTTATTTAAATTATAACTATCTATGACTTTCCTTGTTGCATTGTAAGCCCCATTCCTCCCTGAACCAGCCACAGTATCCTGTATCGACTTGACTATATTATTCCCTACCGTAACTGTAACATCCCCACCTATGATAAATGCTGATAAGTTGTTAACTTCATTGATTATGTTACCATAGGAAACTGCAAGTATGATCACTGGTACAACTAACAAAAGTGTTAACGGTGTAAAGACGTATCCTGTATCATCCATTTTATCAGTTTCCTATTGTTTCCATAATTCTAACCTCACAGGAATTGAACTGGGTGTATCCCCTGTGAATATAGCTTCTGTTTTTATTAAATTGGCGTTATATGAGACGTGTGTGCTGTTTAAAATGCCTTGAAGTGTATTATTTGCATTAGTTTTTGCTTCATCTGCTGTGCTTGCAAAACCACTTGACCAAGCATTCTGCAGGAATTTAGGGTAAATAATACCTATTCTGGTACCCGAAAATATTTCAGGATTTGCATAGGTACTAACACTTGTGCCAGATCCACCATAATCTCCAGATTCATAAGATTTTCCAGGAGTTAAACTTACAGTCAAGGTATAGTTTCCTGGTACCAATTGATATGAACCGTTTGTGCTCACGTTGGTGATAATATGCTTTGTTTGGGTTGAAGCCGCATCAAGATCACCTAAATTTAGAACATAAGGAATAGAACCGGTGTAAAGTGTTGAAGTTGTTGAACTTCCCTGTTTTTTTACAGTAACTGTTATGTTCCTAGAATCCATTCCCGTACCTAAAAATAACAAAGCTTCTTGAGCGTCAGATGCTATATTGAAATTTTGAGATTGAGTTCCTGTGCTACTTTTGTACTGTTTGCTGTTAAAAGCAAACGTATCCCACCGAATTGGCAATTGACTGTAGGTTATTGTAGAATAACAGCTTGTAAGTCCCACAAGATCATAATCGCTACCTGGTGCATCGTCCCAAAGAATAATCCTAACTGTGTTATGTCCTGCAGTAAGGTAAGGTGCTATATTTAAGATTCCTGGAATGTTACCATATCCTCCATCGGTTCTCTCAGTATAATCTACACCATTATAATCAAATGATGTGAATATGGTTTGCCACGTTCCATATGAATTTTTAACCTGAACAATGGCCCTATCACAACCTCCATAGGGATTCACGACAGTATATGCATCAAAAAGGCGCGTGTTGTCGGGTAAATAAACATCACAAGTTGATGCAACCGCAGATCCTTGAGAAGTCCCTGAAGGAATGTTTGTTAATTGGAAGGGTGTGCTTGTATCTATTTCAGGATTTTGTGTAGTTTGTTTAAGGTCATTCCAACTAATACTCTTTGTTGGGGTGGTTATTATACTTCCTGTTGTCAGATCGTACTGTAAACATTTAGATGGATTACCTACACCAGCTATGTCTGTAAAATTAAAAGTGTTGGTCAATACTCCCTGTGGAACTTTTATTGATGTGCTATAATTACCTATCACTGAGAACCAAGGCATATACTGCTCGGATCTTGATGACTGTGCAATGAAATTAACATAAAAATTGTTCAATCCTGAATTTAATTCAGAACCACTGATATTTCCTAAATAATTGTACATTTCACCTGTGTTTGGTGATGAATACTGTAAATCAGTGAAATCATCCCCTGAAAAACTATGGCTATTGCCATTCAACACGAAATTTGCATTATACGCATGATCAACCCACCAACTCTGCCACCATGATTGATTATAATAACCTCCACTGGAACCTAACAAAAATTTAGCTCCATTTATGGTTCCGTTGGTTGGGATGTTGAAGGATATAGATCCCGGTGATTGGCCACCTGCCCAATAAGGGTCGTTATCAAGACCATTACTCCATGGATTAAAATTTTGCAACCAGTTGTGGAAGTTCCATAAAGTAGTTACTTGGGTTTGGTTTTGGTCAACAAAATTTACTTCTTCCTGTTTGTAGTAAGCCCTTCCAACCCATCCTATCTGCGCTCCGGATATAACTTTAACTTTGGTTGCAACATCACTAGATGTGGCTGGAGAAGTATGGTTAACACTAGCATCAGAATCAGTACTACTTATTACAGAATTTCCCACTGTTAATTTGTAACCAATTCCTTGGGGTATCACAAGATTAAGATTTTCTATCAAATCAGATCTTCCCTCATCTTGTAATGTGGTATTGTTACTGGAACACAAAGCAGCGTCACGAGCTAACGTTCCACTTTGATCCATGGACTCCAACACACTATCTGCTAAAGCCTCTAAATGCTGGTGATCTTCCCCCTGAAAAATTGGAAGTCCTACATAGGTCACAATTGAAGCTGTTATCACTATCACTACAACTAAAGCCAGGGTTGCATCTGCTGTAAATATAAATCCTTTATCATCCATAATATCACTCTATTTTGTCCATAAGTAAAATACAAACCTGCACGTTTTTGGAACCACTGTATCTGGAGTCACATCTGTTGAAGAAACATTAGTGGGTGTTTGAACTATATAAAAATTCATCGAACTTGATGGAATCCCAGTACAGTTTACCAGTGTTAAGAGATTACTTGATTGTCGATCTGGATTTGATGAATCTGCACTCAAATAATCATTTATTTTAAAAGCTGTTGTAATATTATCAGCTGAAAAAGCTATGGGGTTGTTATTTACATTTACGGTTGCTGCAGTGAACATTTGATTGTTGGAGGACGGTGCCATTAAAATCCAGTAGTCATAGTTTTGAGTGGAATTGTAGCTGGTATTAAATGCAGGGACTGTATAAGGTATGTAAGCTCCTAGATTTTTTAAAGAGCTTATTGATCCATATTTGGAAAGAATAACAATTCTTTCAAGTCTTACAATATCCTTTACGTTACTATCTGGTTGGGTTCCAATTGTTCCTATTTGTTGGTTTCCATTTACTGTCATAACATTCACAAAGAGACCATAATTCGTTCCAACCATTTTTTGTAATGCTGAATTATTTCCTTGGGTATCAAAATTCACCTTAGCTGCAGTAAATTTACTCGCTGATAGTGAACTTTCGATAGGTCTATTATTAATATCATAATATGCAAGTCCTATAACAGTTGAGCTAGTTACTGGACTTTTCTCCCAATCTAAAGGAGTTCCAGATGTTGAAACTAAAGCGTTAACAGTATCTGTAGCAACACGATCCATAGAACTCCTGAAAACTGTGTCCTGAACATTATATAACATATTATCCATATCAGCGCCGACCATACCTAAAATTATAGTAAGTGGGATAAGTGCGAGGAGTAGATCAAGTGATAATGCATAGCCTCTTGAGTCGCGTCTTATGATTCCCAAAATAATCGTCTCCAATTTAGATACTCTATATTTTCAGTTAATAATTAATATGCCGGTGTAATCCTTATATATATTTGTAGTATAATATTAATTTTATAATTATTATTACAAATATTGTTACAATGTTCATAAATACATAAGATTAATTATTAATTTTAATTCAAGTTTATAGGTTATAATAGTAAATAATATACTATAATAGTGAGAGAAAGGGTTATTGATGAAAATGGATCAACGTGCACAAATTTCAATTGAATATGTACTATTCTTAGCCATGGTAGTAGTCATAGTAAGTCTCTTTGGTGTTTATGTAAGTGATCAATCAGAGTTGAATTCTGTGTCTGCTGCAGTAAAATTAGGAGCAGAGAACGCTACAACGAACATGGTTATAACAAATAGTGGCATGGCACCTGTGAGAGTTACTAGTATTAATGAAACTGCAAATGGAACTAATGAAAATTTAACAGTAATGTTTTCAAACACCTTAACAAGTGACCTACAGAAACAAATTATTAACAGCACAATTCAATCTTTAATCAAAGGTGGCTATAACAATATTACCAATACTACAAGCTCTATTAATTTAATTACAAAAAGACATAACTACACAATTACGATGGGATAGCCCAGAAATTTAATCTTAAAAATCCAAATTTCTACATATCATATAATACCAGGGGATATAAAATGGATGAAAATATTGAAATAAATAAACCTAACATGAAAAATCAGAAACGGAAGGTTAATAGATGGGGTATCTATATTAGCCTTTGTTTTATAATAATTGGTGCTCTTTGGTACGGTGTAAACGTTGGTTTAATACCAATGCAGTACGTCCAGCAGCAATTAGGACCGATCATATTAGTGCTAATTGGACTATTAATTCTAATAAAATCATTTTAATAAATCATTTATCTCAAGAATGAATATTTATTTTTTTCAGGAGATACATAAGATTATTTGGATATTATAATTATAATTGATTGCAGTACTTCCATGAAATTTTGCATCCTATTAAGAAAAATTAATTTGTCTATTAATATTATAATTAATAATTAGTTTTATAAATCACATTCAGTTCAATATTCAAAAATAGATTAAAAACAAATTTAAGAAGGTAATATGATGAGAAAACTACTAAAAAAACTTACAGATGCGCCAGGAATTTCTGGCTTTGAAGATGGAATTCGAAATGTAATGATAGATGAAGTAAAAGACCATGTGGATGAAATTGAAGTTGACAACATGGGAAACATGATCGCTACCAAAAAGGGAAAGGAAGGCAGTAAAAAGGTCATGTTAGCAGCTCATATGGATGAAATAGGACTTTTAGTTCGTTATATTGATAAAAATGGGTTCATAAAGTTCTCAAAGATCGGCGGAATAAACGATCAGATGCTTTTAAACCAGGAAGTTACTGTATACGCTTCTAAAGGTGAGATAATAGGAGTTATAGGTTCAAAACCACCACACAGGATGAAAGAATCTGAAAGAAAAAAAATACTTGGTTATGAGGACATGTTCATAGATATAGGGGCTGCAGATAAGGAAGAAGCTGAAAAAATGGTGGCAGTTGGCGACCCCATCATAATAAATCAGAACTTTGCAGAACTTGGAACATCTCTGGTCAAGGCAAAGGCCCTTGACAACAGAGTGGGCTGTGCAGTGCTTGTTGAAGTAATGAAACAGCTTGAAAGTGATGCAACAGTTTATGGTGTTGCAACAGTCCAGGAAGAAGTTGGTCTTAAAGGTGCAAAAACCTCTGCATTCAAGTTAAACCCCGACATGGCCATAGTCCTTGATGTTACAATATCCGGCGACCACCCTGGTATCAAGGAAGACGAGGCCCCTGCAAAGGCAGGTAAAGGTCCAGTCATAGTGCTTGCAGATGCAAGTGGAAGAGGACTCATAACACATCCCAAAGTGAAAGAACTCCTTACCTCTGTTGCAGACGAAGAAAAAATACCTTACCAGCTCGAAGTCAGTGAGGGAGGAACAACCGATGCTTCAGTGATACACCTTACAAGGGAAGGAATCCCAACTGGAGTTATATCACCTGCATCAAGGTACATACACACTCCTGTAAGTGTTGTGAACGTTGAAGATGTTGAAAATGCAGTAAAACTTATTGTGGCTGTTCTTAAAAGGATTTAAAACATTTTAAATCCTTTAACTATTTGATTTTTAGATTTCCCTTAAACTCCTTTCGATTCTCTTTTTTGATTTTTAGTTCGTTTAGAAAGTTTAAATCTATTTTTTTGAAAAATTCGCATTTTTGTATATGAATTTTTAATGGCATTAGATCACTTTTAATCACTTCTTATTAAGTAATACCTCTTCAAATAAATTTGCATATGTTAATATTTTTACAATTGAAAATTGGAATATTTTAAATAATTTTAAGCTTTTTAGGCGTCTTTTGAGCCTTTTTAGAACCTACCCAAACTTTAAATAGTATTGGCACCCAATGAAGGGTATTCACTAATTGCAGTGGTGAACAAATCAAAAACTTAAATATTATAAAAAAAATGTTAAAATCAGGAATATAAGTTCATCTCTTTTTTGACTTATTTGATCGATAATTTGAAGAATTCTAGACAGTTTTCTGTAAAATTTGGAGTGATACTGCTCTTAAATTTAGAATAAGTGTTATTTACTCTGAAACAGGTGATACTGTTAATAGAAAAGCACTATTTGAACTAATACTGGCTAATTCTTTGAAATAGAAAAAAAATTCAGATAAATAGGAGTTGATATTATTTCGGAGGCCAAACCTCGTTTGAGGTCTAAACATGTAATACTTTTTGTAGCATGTTTAATAACATTCTTGCCGGTGTCAGCAGCAGCTAATGGTGCTTGCAACGTACAAGTGACAAAGGATTATGTTAAAGCCACAGCAAAATGTTCAGATGGAACAAGTGGTTATTATTATCACACAGCTAAATTTAAAAATTACTGTCCTCACTGCCATAAGTATGGGACCTTAACTTTTAATCCAAAGGGAACAGTTGAAGGAGAATGGACTTGCAAGGCATGCGATGCAGATTACTGCGCAGCTGATGGGAAAGAAAAAATGTCTGGAAGCAAGTACTACTTATCAAAATTAAGCTAATTTTTTGAATATACAAAAAAAATTTAAAGCTAACTTTTTGAAATACAAAAAAATTTAAGTATCATAGGAGTTGATTATTATTTCGGAGGCTAAACCTCTTTTGAGGTCTAAACATGCGATGCTTTTGGTTGCATGTTTAATAACATTCTTGCCGGTGTCAGCAGCAGCAGATGGTGCTTACAACGTGCAAGTGACACAAAATTATGTTAAAGCCACAGCAAAATGTTCAGATGGAACAAGTGGTTATTATTATCAGACAGCTACATTTAAAAATTACTGTCCTCACTGCCATAGATATGGGACCTTAACTTTTAATCCAAAGGGAACAGTTGAAGGAGAATGGACTTGCAGTGCATGTGATTCAGATTACTGCGCAGCTGATGGGAAAGAAAAAATATCTGGAAGCAGTTACTACTTATCAACTTACACACCGCCAAAACAAGTAAAAGCAGCGCAAGAAGTAAAAGTAGTAAAGTCACAACAGACAGCAAAACAGACACAAGATTCTACAGTACAGCCAGCAGCACAACAGACACAGGAGTCAACAGTACAGCCAGCTGAATCATCAGTACAACCACAACCTGTAGATTCTAAAACTAAAATGTTGAATATTTTAAGTTCTTTTAAAGGTAAAAGCTTTTTAAGCGGCCTTTAAATTTTTTATATCCTTTCTTATTTTTTGAAAAAATAGATAAATGTTAAGGCATTTTTTGATATTTATATAAACTTTTAAAATTTCTTATTTTTCAATAGTTTTCTTTCAATAGTTTTCTAATTAAGTTAATTATTCAAGATTTACAAAATAATTAAAAAAAATTAATATTAGAATAGTTTAAATCAAATTTTAGGAGTATTACATCCTTTTTCAACAATATTTTTTTTATTTGATCCCACCAAAAAGGGTGTTATATTTTTGGAATCAATCCTCTTTATCAATCTTTTTAGAATTAATCCATTCAATCAAAAAAAAACGTTAAACATTCATTTATCTTTTTTATCCTTGTTTTCAGGGTCTAATTCTATCCCGGACACTATGGTTATTCCATTAGAATTTATTTCATAGGTTATGAATTGGGTGGGTGTTTTAGTACTTCTCATTTTTACAATATCCATAACACGTTCTCTACGGCCAGTATATGGATTGTCACGTTTCATGAGTTTAAAAGCACCGTAAACTGAGAAAAGAGCTATTTCATTGAGTTCTCTAGATGTTGCACTATCAAGTATTATCAAAGCAGTGATGTTGCGCTGTTTAAGCTCATAAACGAGGAGATCAAAACGGTCTCGGAATTCATAAGGTGTTAATTTAGCTGTATAACTTCCTATATTATCTATAACAACTGTTTGAGTGTCATCAGGTAGGTCATTTAAAAATTTTGAGAAGTTTCCCTTCATGGATTCGATATCTATGCTCATTTCAGCTTCTGTAACTTTGGCTCTTATGCCTGCAAGTTCTATGAAACTTAAACTTCCATTATCCTCGAAACTTTTAAGATCCCAGCTGAATGCGCTACTTTGAGTATAAAGATCGTTTGAATCTTCTTCTGTTGTTATATATACAGTTTTAAGTCCTTGTTCACAGCTCATTTTCGCAAACTGAAGTCCAAAAATAGTTTTACCAGAACCTGCATCACCTGTTATAAGAATAGATCTCCCATCTGGAAATCCTCCTGTGATCTGGTCAATTCCATTTATCCCTGTTTTTATCCTTTTCAAGCATTATATCTCCTTTTAAATTATTAATGGTTAATTAAATTTTAATCTGATAAATATTAGCATCTAATTTCTTAATCTAATTAATATATTAGCATATTTTTTTTAATCTGATAATTAGATTATCATTTAATATGATTAGATTTATCTGGTAATTATCCTTTCAATTTAAAGTAGGGGTATCCCTTTTATAGTAATCCCTTGAATCAATGGTTTATCCGTTTAAATGAAGAAATTTGAATACACATTCGCCTGCACCATCTGCCATGCAGGTTTTTTGTTCTACATTCCCTTTAATCTCGGTCCATGTGAAGCTTCTTATGATTATAGCTCGACATATAAGGCAAAACATAGGGCTGGTTTCATTTTCTTCTA
This sequence comes from Methanobacterium paludis, assembly GCF_000214725.1. Classification (NCBI taxonomy): domain Archaea; kingdom Methanobacteriati; phylum Methanobacteriota; class Methanobacteria; order Methanobacteriales; family Methanobacteriaceae; genus Methanobacterium; species Methanobacterium paludis. The sequence continues at coordinate 1,146,414 of NC_015574.1, forward strand.
TCCACGGACAGTTAAGGAGTTTAATAGAATTTTCGTGTCCTTTTGTTTCTTCAGAGTTTATCCCAAGGTTTAAAAGGAATTCAGATAACCATGAAATGTAACATTTAAAAATAATATCAGCTGTGGTATTATCATAGTCTTCAAGACATTTTTTGAGTTCTTCCTCAAATTTTGGTTTCATATTCCTTTCAAAACGGTCCGAAAAACTTCTTGCAATATTGTTTCGGATCTGTGGTGGAATGTTTGATGCGAAAACTGGTAATGCACTTAAAACAAAACTAGAAAGTTCTCCTCTTGCTTTTTCTTTTAAAAGTTCTTCTTTCTCCTTTTCAGCTTTTCTACGTTCTGTTATATCCTTAAATATTAATGCAACTCCTAATACGTCACCATTTTTATCTCGAATTGGAGCGCAGCTGTCATCAATGGGCAGTTTTTTCCCTTCCTTGGTTATAAGAATGGTAGGTTCTTCTAATTCAATTGTTGCATCATTTTGAACAACTTTTGTCACAGGATTTTCAATAAAAGTTCCTGTCTTCTCATTTATCATTCTAAAAACGTCTGTAAGAGGTTTACCCATTGCTTCTTCAGAATCCCATCCAGTAACTTCTGTTGCAATTGGATTCATAAATTTAATATTCCCCTCATTGTCTGTTGCTATAACAGCATCCCCAATACTTTCAAGTGTAGTTGAAAGCCATTTTTCGCTTTCTTTCAACTTGCTCTCCATCTTATGCTTGTAAAGAGCTACTTCAACAGCACTGTGAAGTTCTCTATCCTCAAAAGGTTTTATTATGTAACCAAATGGTTCTGTAACCTTTGCCCTTTTGAGGGTTTTCTCATCTGAATAAGCAGTAAGATACACAATAGGTATATCATAGCTGTCGCGTATTTTCTGGGCTGCTTCAACACCATCCATCTCTCCTTTAAGCACTATATCCATTAAAACCAGATCCGGGGGGTTTTCTGCAACTTTTCTAATTGCTTCCTCTCCAGAGGGACTAATTGAAGTTACGGTGTATCCCAGGACTTCTGCTCTATGTTTTATATCCATAGCTACGATGCTTTCATCTTCAACCACAAGGATTTTTACATTTGACATAGCTGTTCCCTTTATTAAATTTTTATAATTATTTATATTATAGTTTTTTTATATAATTTCAGAGTGTTAATTAAAGAACATGAAATTCTAACGAAGTTAATGATCGTTAGTCACCTAAAGAACTGATCTTAAAGTATTTAACATACTGTTCTCGTTTTAACTATAAATATGAAAAATATAATTCCTTTAATACTTTATACTGTTATTTTTTTATATTATTTTTAATTATTCCTTTTAGAAATAATTTAATCTCTTGCTTTTATAACCTTAATAAAATATTGATTCATCTTATTTAAATGATTTAGGTGGATTAGATCAGAACCTTTTAAAACGAGTTTAAAATATTGATGAAATAAAAATTTTCATGGAAATTTAGTAAAAATAAAAAAAGAGGAGTAATTAACTGTAAATTATTTAAATTAAAATACTAATCTACCTTTGTAAGTATCAATTTACACTTTTAAGTACCAATTTGCCTTTTTAAAAATTAAATTACCCTTTTTAAGTTTTACTGCTTAAAATTTAATCTATTAATCCATTTCACAGCCAAAACCATCACATTCAAGTTTCTACAATCAATTTTCATCATGTACTTGATTTTCCTCATCTGCTCTATGGACATATTCATAAATATTAGAAGCCAGATTAGAACTTATTCCTTTAACTCCTGCAATATCTTCAATACTGGCTTTTTTCAGGTTATCAAGGCTTCCAAAATGTTTTAGAAGTTTTATTTTTCTTTTATTCCCGACTCCAGGAATTTTATCCAGTATTGAGCTATTGAGTTGTTTGGAACGCAGCTTCTTGTGGTACGTCACTGCAAATCTATGAGCTTCATCACGGACTCGCTGCAGGAGATGCAGGGCCTCCGAATCGTGGGGTAAAATAATTGGACTTGGTATATGTGGCATGAAAACATGTTCAAATTCCTTTGCAAGCCCTATAACTGGCAGGTCCATTTCGAGGGATCTGAAAACGTCCAGAGCAACGTTGAGCTGACCTTTACCTCCATCCACAAGGACAAGATCCGGCTCATTTTCACCCTCCCTTTTAAGGCGCCCATATCTCCTAGTTAAAACCTCTTTCATCATTGCGTAATCATCAGGCCCATTTGTCTTAACTTTGAACCTTCTGTAACTTCCCTTTTTGGGTGTACCGTCTTCAAACACAACCATGGATCCTACTGCCAGTTTTCCGCTTATGTTTGAAATATCAAATGCTTCGATGCGTCTTGGAAGTTTTGGTATCCTTAAATATTTTTTCAGGTCAATAAGTGCACCTTTAACTTCTTCCTGATGTTTTCGAATGATATCCGCATTTTTAGCAACCATCTGAACCAGACGATACTCCATACCCTCCTCAGGAACCTTGAAGATCACCTTATTCCCTCTCTTTTCTGAAAGCCATTCTAAAAGCAGTTTTTTATCATCAACTTCATATTGAAGCACTATCTCAGCTGGAACATGTCGAGGTCCGGAGTAGTACTGTTTTAAGAACGCGGATAAAACCTGATCCGGCGGAGTATTTTCAGCACCGCTCATGAGGAAATCGTCTTTTCCTATGATTTTACCGTCTCTAACAGAGAACACAACGACACATGCCAATTTTTCATTACATGAACATGCCACAACATCCTGATCAAGGTTTCTTGTGACTTCCATCTTCTGTTTTTCAAGTATGTCATCTATGGAGTTCAGCTGGTCCCTTATAACTGCAGCTTTTTCATATTCATGATTTTGGGCCGCATCAGCCATGTTCTGTTTGAGTATCTCAATTATTTTATTATATTTACCCTCAAAAAACAGGGTTACCTTATCTACCTGTTTTCTATATTCCTCTTTAGTTATTTTACTACCACATGGGGCGTTGCAAAGATATATCTGGTAGTTAAGACAGGGCCCGTCCATCCTTTTACAGTCCCTTATTTTAAAAATAGCTTTCAGGAATTTAACAAGTCTTTTAACGGCTCCAGAGTCAGTAAATGGCCCGTAATAATATGAACCATCATCTAAAACTCTCCTTGTGATTAAAACTCTTGGATAATCTTCATTGGTTACTTTTATGTATGGATAACGTTTATCATCCTTGAGGCGTATGTTGTACCTGGGCATGTGCTTTTTTATCAGGTTTGATTCCAGGATCAGGGCTTCCTTCTCTGTATCGGTGATTATGTATTCAAGATGGTTGAATTGCCTCATCTGCGCCCTGGTTTTTGGAGAGTCAATATCATCCTTAAAATAGGATTTAACCCTTTTTTTAAGGGATTTAGCTTTTCCCACATAGATAACCCTATCTTCAACATCTTTCATGATGTATACGCCTGGTTTATCTGGTAAATCTTCTGGTTCGTTGCTTTGAGCCACTAATTTTCATCTCCTTATTGATGTTAGAATTTTATAGAATTCTTAAATGTAATAGAATTCTTAAAGGATTGTAAATAAGACATTTAAATTCAGAATTTTTAGAATCATTTAAATTAAACAATAAAAATTTTAGATTAATCAACATCTTTAATTAATTATTCATTTTCAACTTTATCTTATTTTTAAATAAATTGAAAAATTTTATGTTCTAATTATTGTAAAGATTAAAAAATTGCAAAGATTAAAAATAATATTTACAAGTAAAGTTTAGTAAATATAGAAAATTATATATTAACGTGTAAGCTAAGTAAGTATATAATATATCTATTTTAATAAAATTTTTTATATATAAAATTTATATAAAGAATACAAATAATTTTGATTTCTATATTTTATTAGAATACATAACCATCTATTTTTAAAATTAAGATTGGAACAAATTTAGAAATAATTTTAGAATTTATAAACACATAATAATTTTAAATGATAAACAACACATAATTTAATGTTGTTTATTCTTTTTAAAAGAGGATTTAGAAATGACAGGATTTAAACTTGAATCAGCTTATGAACCGTTAGGGGACCAACCAAAAGCTATAAATTCCCTTTCAGAGGGAATAAAAAAAGGTTTGAAGCATCAAACATTACTTGGTGTTACAGGGTCTGGTAAGACATTCACAATGGCTAACGTCATTCAAAAGGTTCAAAAACCTACCCTTGTGATATCTCACAACAAAACATTAGCTGCACAGCTTTACGAAGAGTTTAAGGAGTTTTTCCCAGATAACGCCGTGGAATACTTCGTAAGTTATTATGACTATTATCAACCAGAAGCTTACATAGCACACACAGACACTTACATAGATAAAGAAGCATCAATAAATGAAGAAATAGACCGTATGCGGCACTCCACAACCCAATCTCTCCTCTCAAGGGATGACGTAATAGTTGTATCCAGTGTTTCATGCATATATGGTATTGGAACTCCAGAAGATTACGGTGGATTTATATTATCCCTTAAACTGGGTGATGAACCTGGAAGAGAGGAAATTCTCACAAAACTTGTGGAAATGCAGTACGAAAGAAACGATATAGAATTTATAAGGGGAAAATTCAGAGTTCGAGGAGACGTAATAGAAATATTTCCTGTAAACAGTACCATTGCCATTAGATTGGAGCTTTTTGGCGACGAAGTGGATGGTATATCATTCATAGACCCGTTGAAAGGTACAGTAATCAAAGAACTTGAAAGAATAACAGTATTTCCTGCAAAACATTTTATAACATCCAAAGAAAAGCTGGAAAGTGGAATAAAAGGTATTGAAGAAGAACTTGAAGACAGATTAACTGTTCTAAGATCCCAGAACAAACTCCTTGAAGCCCAAAGATTGGAACAGAGAACCCGGTTTGACCTTGAGATGCTTCAGGAAATGGGTTACTGTACAGGCATAGAAAACTATTCCATGCATCTTTCAGGCAGAAAATGGAATGAAACACCATACACATTACTTAAATATTTCCCAGAAGATTACCTCACCATAATCGATGAATCCCATGTTACAGTACCCCAAATTGGGGGAATGTACGCTGGAGATAAGGCCCGTAAGGATTCCCTTGTAGGTTACGGTTTCAGACTCCCATCTGCACGTGAAAACCGTCCATTAAAATTTGATGAGTTTGAGAGACTTCAAAACCAGGTCATGTACGTATCTGCAACACCAGCCAAATACGAGCTTGGAAAGAGTCAAAATGTGGTAGAACAAATAATAAGACCTACAGGACTTGTAGATCCAGAAGTGATAGTTAAACCAGTTAAAGGACAGGTTGACCACCTCTTAGGAGCTATACAGGAAAAAGTTAAACAGAACCAGAGGATTCTGGTAACCACACTAACCAAAAAAATGGCAGAGGATCTTACAGATTACTATGCAAAGGTAGGAATTAAAGTCAGATACCTTCACTCTGAAATCGGAACCCTTGAAAGAACGGAAATAATTGACGACCTCAGGAGAGGGGAATTTGACTGCCTTGTAGGTGTGAACCTCCTCAGGGAAGGTCTGGACCTTCCAGAGGTTTCCCTTGTAGGCATTCTCGATGCAGATAAAGAGGGATTCCTTCGATCACAAACCTCACTTATACAAACCATAGGCAGGGCTTCAAGAAATATCAACGGCCAGGTTATAATGTACGCTGATGAAATAACAGAATCCATACGTTCGGCTCTTGATGTAACTAACCGCCGTAGAACAATTCAGGTGGCCTACAACAAAGAGCATGATATAACCGCAAAATCAGTGGTAAAATCTATAAAGGAAAAAACTAAAAAAGATGAAACATCTTTAGTTGATGATATTACAGATATAGAAAACATTCCAAAAGATGAATTAAGTCTTTTAATAAAAGATTTAGAACAAGAAATGAAAAAAGCAGCTTTAAAACTTGATTTTGAAAAAGCTGCAAAAATAAGGGATAAAATACTTGTTTTAGAAGGGGTTTCAAAGTAATGATCACAAACAGATTAGTTGACGGTAGTAAGGTGTTGGACACCGATAATTTACAAGATACCAAAAAAGGAAACATAATAATCAAGGGAGCACGTGAACACAACCTTAAAAACATTGACATTGTAATTCCAAGGGACAAATTCGTGGTAATAAGTGGAATAAGTGGTTCTGGAAAATCTTCCCTTGCATTCGACACAATCTATGCTGAAGGACAGCGACGTTATGTTGAATCACTTTCAGCATACGCAAGACAGTTTTTGGGGCAGATGAAAAAGCCTGAAGTGGATTATATTGAAGGACTTTCACCTGCAATATCCATAGACCAGAAAACTACCAGAATGAACCCGAGATCAACTGTAGGGACAGTAACTGAAATATATGATTACTTGCGTCTACTTTTTGCCAGGGTCGGTACTCCCCACTGCTACCGTTGTGGTAAAAAGATATCTCATCAAACAGCAGGTCAAATAGTTGATAACATCCTCCAGGAGAAAGAAGACACCAAGATACAGGTTCTTGCACCTGTTGTAAAGGACCGTAAGGGAGAACACCAGAAAATATTCGAAGACCTTAGAAAAAAAGGATTTGTACGTGTGAGGGTTGACGGTGAAGTTTCAAGTCTTGATAATGATTTTGAACTTGATAAAAATCGTAAACACACCGTGGAAGTTGTTGTGGACAGATTGGTTATAAGATCTGATGTTGACTTTAAAAGGAGACTTGCAGACTCTGTTGAAACAGCACTGGAACTTGGAGAAGGTTTAATGGTGGTTGTTTATGGGGATGGTAAAGGTTCCAAAAATCAGGGAAAGACAAAAGTTAAAGGTAAATCCAAAGGCAATGGCATCTATGAAAAGGTCTTCAGCGAACAGTTCGCCTGTACAGAGTGCGGCATAAACTTTGAGGAAATCAGTCCCAGAATGTTTTCATTCAACAGCCCCCATGGAGCATGCCCTGAATGTAACGGTCTTGGAAGCAAACTTGAAATAGATACAGACCTTGTGGTGCCTGATAGGGAGCTTTCTTTGAATGATGGTGCTATTTTACCTTGGAGTAAATCTAAACACAGGGACAACTATTATTACCAGATGTTACGTGCAGTTGCAGACCACTACTGCTTCAGCATGGACACTCCATTCAACAAACTTCCAGAGGAGTACCAGAACATAGTTCTCTACGGTTCCAAAGATAGGGTTGAATTTGTATTTCAACGAAAAGGCAGACTTCATAAGGTGAAAAGGAAGTTTGAAGGTGTTGTAAGAAGGATGGAGCGTCTCTTTTTAGAGACCAAATCCAACTACATGAGAAGCTATGTTGGAAAGTTCATGAGCGACCGTAAGTGCCCTGTATGTGGAGGAACCAGACTGCGTCCAGAGAGTAGATCCGTTACATTGGGCGGTAAAACCATATCCCAAGTCGTGGAAATGCCCATAAAAGATTCAAAAAGATTTTTTGAAGGACTCGAACTATCCCAAAGGGAACTCTACATTGCAAAAGAGGTACTCAAAGAAATAAAAGAACGTCTAAAGTTCCTTGTGGACGTTGGTTTAGGTTACATAACCCTTGAAAGATCTTCAGGAAGTTTATCCGGTGGAGAAGCACAGAGAATACGTCTTGCAACCCAGATAGGTTCAGGACTGGTTGGAGTGCTTTACATACTTGACGAACCAAGTATAGGACTCCATCAAAGGGACAACGCCAGACTTATAGAAACCCTTAAAAGATTGAGGGATATTGGAAACACCTTGATTGTTGTGGAACACGACGAAGAAACCATATTATCTGCAGACCATGTTGTTGATATTGGTCCCGGTGCCGGTGAGCACGGTGGAAAGGTTATAGCAGAGGGCACACCTCAAGAAATAATGGAAAACCCAGATTCCATAACAGGAAGTTATCTATCTCGAAAAGAATCAATTGAGATACCCCAAGAGCGTGTAAAACCAAATGGAAACTACATAACAGTAAAAGGGGCAAAACAGAACAACCTCCAAAACATTGATGTTAAATTTCCACTCGGAGTGTTCACATGCATAACAGGGGTTTCAGGGTCGGGTAAAAGTACTCTTATAAACGATGTACTGTACAAGGGACTCTATGAAAAGTTAAACCACGCTCACGTGAACCCTGGAAAGCACGATGGCATTACAGGGATCGAAAACATTGACAAGGCCATTATAATTGACCAGTCCCCAATTGGAAGGACACCTCGTTCCAATCCTGCCACTTACACCGGTGTCTTCACTTACATCCGGGAACTCTTATCTGAAACTCCTGAATCTAAAAAGAGGGGTTATAAACCGGGAAGATTTAGTTTTAACGTGAAAGGTGGAAGATGCGAAGCCTGCAGCGGTGATGGGATAATAAAAATAGAAATGCATTTCCTTGCAGATGTTTACGTTCCATGTGAAGTTTGTCAGGGAAAAAGGTACAACAGGGAAACTTTGGATGTGCGTTACAAGGGTAAAAACATTGCAGACATCCTGGAGATGACGGTTGAGGAAGCACTGGACTTTTTCAAAAACATTCCCAAGATCCACAAGAAACTTAAAACCCTGGATGATGTTGGACTGGGATATATAAAGCTTGGACAGCCCGCAACAACACTTTCAGGGGGAGAAGCTCAGCGTGTGAAACTTGCAAAAGAGTTGAGCCGCCAAAGTACAGGTAAAACCATGTACATACTTGATGAACCAACCACAGGACTTCACTTTGTAGATATTAAAAAGCTTTTAAATGTTCTTGGAAGGTTAAGAGATTCTGGAAATACAGTTATTGTGATAGAACACAACCTTGATGTCATTAAAACAGCAGATTACATCATAGACCTTGGTCCAGAAGGTGGAGATGAAGGTGGATTGGTGGTTGCTGAGGGAACTCCAGAAGAAATAGCTATGAGCAAAAGTTTCACTGGAGACTATTTAAGAGATATTTTAGAAGGGGTTTCACCTGCTTTAAGTGGAAATATCGAGAATATGGTTTCGAATCCTGAACTTGAGAAGTCCACTTCAAAAAATAAGTAAAGAATGGAACCTTTATCTTTTATTTTTTATTTAAGCTTCACTAAGTTCTTAAAGCCCTATTTAACCACCATATTTAAATTATTGTTTGAACATTAATTTCACTTTGGAATTATTTAAATATACATTAACTGGCTTTCGAAGCATTTACATTTCCTTTTACAATATAAATTGTTATAGCTTTAGGATTTCAAATTGCTTAATCTTAATTAATTAAAGTAATTCCCATTATATTCCTTGCAATTTTTTTAATGAAGCTTTGTTGAATGCTGGAATGTCTTTAGGACTTCTAGATGATATTAAATTACCATCCTCAACCACTTCCTGGTCAATGAATTCAGCACCTGCATTTTTTATGTCTTGTACAATTGACTTCCATCCAGTTACCCTTCGACCTTCCAAGACTTGGGCCGTAATTAAAAGCTGAGGGGCATGACAAATTGCAAATATAGGTTTATTTGTTTGGAAGTAATCTTTAATGAAGTTTACAGCGTTTTGTTCTCCACGAAGATGGTCCGGTGAATAACCACCTGGAATAAAAATTGCATCTAAACTATTGACTTTAACATCTGAAATTGCTTTATCTATCTTTACTTCTGTTCCTTTTTTTCCCCTAACAATCTTACCTTCTCTGAGACCAATATGAATTAGAGAATGTCCTGCTTCTTTAAATGCTTTTGCAGGTTCTGTGTACTCAACATCTTCAAACATTTCATCTATAACAACGCCTATTAAAGCCATACTTTCCAACTCCTTAAAATCTTTTAACTAATTATTTCTTCATTTTATTGGCTTAATTTAAGGATTTTATAGTATATTGGTTGTTATTTCATTTCCTCACATCTATTGAACTTGTGTAGTTCTGTTAATTTATTTGAATTATTTTTAATAACATTAGTTACTTATTTATTCATTACAAATTAAATGTAATTACTGGTTTTTTTCTTTAATATAATGATAATTTACTTATTTTTTTTACAATGTAATTTTGTTTATTTGTGAATTTAAAGCTTTATTTATCCTTATATTTTTCCAGATTTCAATTATTAAACAGCTTCGAGTTTAAATAAATAATTTTTTTTATTTGGACATCTAAAATATAAAATCAAAATTAAAGTAATGGGAGTATCTCAAAAAAATTAAATATCTCAAAAAAGAAATGTTTTAAGTAAAAAACCAGAATCCTCACAAATAGGAACTTCTTTTTTTATCAGTTATACATATAAAAGAATCACTATCCCTGAAAGTGTCAATGATATGAAATCTGCCGAAAAGATGGTCTTGAGATAATCTTATATTATAAAGTGGACAAATATGTAATATTATGCACACTAATTTTAATGTGAAAGGGGTATGTGTAACTTTTCGTTCATTATTTTCAGATTTAACTGTATCTTCCTTCAATTACTGCAATTTACTATTCAGCAGAAATCACATGTTTTTATTTTCTCCAACATTTTCAAGATTTATACGTGATTAATTTCTTTAATAAAAGGCGTCCGTTATTTAATCATTATTCAAACCATTAATCTAGTCATTATTATACATTAACTGATAAGGGGGATTTTAATGGTAAAAGATAATGCTGGAGAAGTTTTTCTGGTTAAAACAACAGATAGACAAGAGGGTATAGAGAAACTCTTTGAAAATCTTGCTATGGATGGTTTTAAAGATAAAACTGTGGCTTTAAAGGCCAATTTCAACAGCGCAGATCCATTTCCTGCTTCAACCCACATTCAGACCCTACAAACTATTTTAGATGAGCTTAAAACAGCAGAATCCGGTAAAATAATCCTTGCTGAGCGAAGTGGGATGGGGAATACCACTAAAGTCCTTGAAAAAATGGGAGTTTATGATCTGGCCCAGGAATACAACTTTGAAGTTGTTGTATTGGATGATGAAGGTGCAGAAGGATGGGTTAAAATTGAGAGGGATGGAACACACTGGTTGAATGGATTTTACATCTCAAAAATATTTCTTGATGCTGAAAAAGTTGTTCAGACTTGCTGCCTTAAAACCCACAGATTTGGCGGTCACTTCACCCTTTCGCTTAAAAATTCTGTGGGGCTTGTTGCCAAAAAGGTGCCCGGAGGTATTTACAACTACATGGGGGAACTTCATCTGTCACCGTTTCAAAGGCTCATGATAGCAGAAATAAACAGTTACTACAATGTTGATGTTATTTTAATGGATGCAATGAAAGTATTTTTGAACAAAGGGCCTGAAACTGGGGTTGTTGTTGAGCCAAGTCTTCTCCTGGCAGGTACAGATAGAGTGGCAATTGATGCTGTGGGGGTTGCTATTTTAAGGTACTATGGCACCACAAGGGAAGTTTCAAACGGCAGGATATTTGAACTTGACCAGATACGAAGGGCAGCAGAATTGGGTGTTGGAATTGAATCAGCGGATGAAATAAGCTTAATACCTGTTGATGAGGATAGTAAGATAATCTCAGAGGATATAGAAAATATACTTGAGAAACAAGGTTGAAAACAAGGTTTAATTTTAAATAGAATAGGTTAATAGGTTTTAGATTTAAGATCTAATAAGTTTTAGATTAATAAACTCTTTTTGTATCAACTTTTATTTACTTATCCTACTTTGTTCTGTATTATACTTCAATTATCTTACTTCATCCTATTTCTACTTCAATAATTTTTCTTAATTTCATTTTTTTCCTGTTTTATAGTAGTAAATTATCTATTGTTAATATTTTAAATCCATTATTTTTAGATAAACGCAAATTATATAAAAGTCACAATTAAACATCCCTTTAAGAAGATAAGCACTGGTGTTCAAATGAGTCTCATAATAACCTATATCGGAAGCAAAGGATGCGTAATGATAGCTGATAAACGAAGAATCGGCTTTTTTGGAGAAGAAAAAACTAGAGAAAAGCTGGAGGAAGAACTCTACTCTGGAGCAATTAAAACAGATGAAGAACTGTTAAAAAAGGCTTCATCCCTTGGAATAACTCTTAAAATAACAGATGATGCAGAAAAGATCAGGGAGATAGGAGATATAGTTGTTGGAGAAGTGAGATTTAAAACACCCTTTGAAACCAAAAGAAAAAGAATTTACGGGACAACAGGGGCTTACAATGTGGTAGAACTTCTTGGTTCTGAAATAAAACGGATTAAAACTGGAGAAAGTTCTATAGTGGTTTTTGGAAACAAAGTAACCAAAGAAATTGCAAATAAATACATACAGAATCACTGGAAAAAGAAAACAAACCTCAAAGATATCGGAGAAATATTTAAAGCAGCTATGGAAGAAGTGGCTGCAAAAACACCGTCTGTGAGCCAAAAATATGATCTATTCATAAAACATGCAGACATAGATAAAAAAGAGGCTAAAGAGCTTTTAAGAACCACCATAATCACTGATGTTAAGGACCTTAAAAAATGGCGTGAAGATTTAACAGATGAAATGGTAAAGACTGCCCAGACAATTAACGTTGTATCAAAGATAATTGACCACGGTGAAGTTGGGAAGGTCACAGATGTTCAAGGAAATGAAGTTGAAGTAACCCTGAAAAAGGGTGTTGAAGCCCTTGATTTGAACTTTAACTTGCTTGCAAAATCTGGTGACACTATTAAAATGGAAATTAAAGATAGTTCTAAGGTTAAAATTGGTGATAAAGCTGTTGTAATGGATGAAAACCTTTGTATCAAAAGAACAAAGGCTGGTTTGAATTGTACTGTTATGCTGTGTAAATCTGATAAATAAGAACTCCATAAATAATAAGGTGCATGAAATAAAGTAAGTAAGTTGTAAATAAAGCTGTTGTAATGAAGTTTTTATTAATAAAAAAAGGTGACAAAATGCAATTAACATTTTTAGGAAGTGGTGGCGGACGCTTTCGCGACCATAACCCAGAAGAGGATGACTGGTGGATTTAGAATAGATGGAATTGACGGTAAAAATATCCATTTGGATCCAGGTCCTGGAGCTTTAGTTAGAAGTTACCAGTTCGGTTTAAATCCCATGAATTTGGACTGTGTCATGGTTTCTCACTCACACACAGACCATTACTCCGATGCAGAGGTGCTTCTTGAAGCCATAACACGGGGAATGACCCGTAGAAAGGGCACAATTATCGGAAGTACGAGTGTGATCAAAGGATACAAAAAATGGGGCCCCTGTATATCCCAATACCACCTCAGCAAGCCTGAAGTAGTGGTAATGGAAGCAGGTGATGAAAAAAATCTGGGAAACATTGGTATAAAAGCAACCAAAACCATCCACGGAGACCCTAAATGTATTGGTTTCCAGTTCAAATACGAAAATTTCACCCTGTCCTACACATCAGACACAGAGTACTTTGAAGATCTTTACAAAGAACATAAAGGTGCAGATGTACTCATAGCAAGTGTTATAAGGGCTGATGGTGAAAGAATAAGGGGACACATGTGTGCTGATGATTTTGAGATGTTAGTAGATAATGTTTCACCCAAACTTGCCATAATGACCCACCTCGGTATGAAATTCATAACCGACAATCCCGAAGGGGAGGCTCTAAGAATAACTGAAAATACTGGTATCAAAACTCTGGCAGCTCGAGACGGCATGGGCATTAACCTGGATGGTTTTATGGCAGAACAGCAGACACTTGACGAGTTTTAACCTGAAAACCATTATAATCAATAATTTGTCCATTTATGAAGTAATTAAATGACATTTGTAGAGGGAATAGCTACAGTTAACTTTAAATCTAATTAAACAAAAAAAGATTACTGATACTTTTTTATGCCTCGGTGGCTCAGTCTGGTAGAGCGCGTGACTCGTAATCTCGTGGTCGTGGGTTCAATTCCCACCCGAGGCTTTTAAACTTGATACATTTTAAAACTAAAAGTTTGATTTATTCTATGAGTACATTAATGTCTAATTTTTATCCATTCCTTTGATTAGATTTTACGATTTCAGCCTGTTCCATCAATTTTTTCAATTGGGAATAATCTGATCTGATTAAAAATAAAAATGATCGAAGAAACATAGTATAATATAACTGTGTTAATATCAGCCATCTTAATACCTAGGTATGTGTGAAAGATAGAAACTTTCGACTAACAAAGACTCCAGTGCCCAATGATCAGGCATCAATAACCACTGGTGAAATTTTCTTAAAAATAGTTAAGAGGAGTTTAAAATGAAAAAAAGGAAGATTGCCTGGGGAATTACAGGCGCCGGTGATAAAGTATTGGAAACAATAGAAGTGATGAAAAAAATAAAAAAAGAATATGAAGACCAGGTAGATATAGAAGTTTTTATTTCAAAATCTGGAGATCAGGTTGTGAAATATTATGGAATAGCCAATGATATAGAAACAAATTTTGACAAAATTTGGGTTGAAATTAATGCCAATGCACCATTTTTAGCGGGCAATATCCAGTTAGGCAAATATGAATTCATGTTAATAGCACCTGCTACATCCAACACCGTAGCCAAGATCGCCATGAGAATGGGAGACACCTTAATTTCTAATGCAGCCATCATGGGGCAGAAAGCAGACGTTCCCATATACATATTGCCTTCAGATTATGAGGAAGGCGTTACCATTACCAAACTCCCCGATGGGGATGATTTGAAAATCACCATAAGAAAAGAAGATGTGGAACACGTCAAAAAGCTGGTTAAAATGTACAAAACATTCGTATTGAAAGAGCCTGATGATATTGCCCAAGTATTTGCTGAATATTTTGTTTAAATTTACTAAAAAAAAATGGTGAGTTTGGTATAATATTCATCCTTATCAAATTTTAATACATCCTCACCATAACTATCCTCAACCAACTTCCCTTATCTCAGTTACAATAAATTTTCCACCGCACTTGCAAGTATCAACGAAATCTCCGATGGAATAAGGTGGTCTTTTTCCCTGCAGTTCATAGCTTCTCTCTTCAGCGCATTCATCACATTTTGCCACAACGATCCAATCCATTTTATCACCCTTACAAATTTTTCAAATTTCTAAAAATAAATTTATTCAATGCCTCTATATTCATGAAATCTATCTGAATAATTTAATTTATCATGAGATTTAGTTAAGTGAATTTAATTTCTAATTTATAAATTTTTAATTTACATGGATAACTTGCAGGGGTTAATAAAACCGCCCCTTATAAGATGGTCCGCAATTGTTATGGCCATAACAGCTTCGGCAACTGTTGTAACCCTTGGACAGATACATGGATCGTGCCGTCCCCTTATTTCGATTTCAGCATCCTCCATATTCTTCATATTAACTGTTTTTTGAAGTTTTGATATTGAAGGTGTTGGTTTCACAGCAATTCTGGCAACAATTGGCATACCATTGGATATACCACCCAATATTCCTCCAGCTCGGTTCGTTTTTGTTTTAACATTGTTACCATTGATGTAAAACTCATCGTTCATCTGGGAACCTGAAAGTTCTGCAGATCTGAAACCTTCCCCTATCTCAACACCTTTAACTGAACCTATTCCCATCAAGACCTTGGCAATATCTGCATCAAGCTTATCAAATACTGGCTCACCAAGACCTGCAGGTGTGTTTAAGACAAGTGTTTCAACGATACCACCAACTGAATTTCCATTCTCTTTCATGCTGAGGATCAAATTTTCCATTTTTTCTGCAGCTTCAAGGTCGGCACATCGAACTGAATTTTTTTCTATGTTCCGTTTTATCTCATTAAATTCATTCATTTCATCAGAATTTTCATTAAAATCAGTTATTTCAGAGTTTATCTTACTGAAATCAATTTTTTGAGCTTTTATATTCCCTACCTGAGTTACATGGGCCAGCACTTTTATATTCAATGTTCTAAGAAGTTTTTTTGCAACCGCACCTCCGATTACATGACCTATTGTAACACGACCGCTCCCCCTACCGCCTCCACGGTAGTCATAATGGCCGTAGCGGGCTTTCCAGGTGTAATCTCCATGCCCTGGTCTTGGTGTGTTTTTTAATGACTCATAAGCTGATGATTTCATGTCTCTGTTTTGAACCACAGCTGCTATGGGTGTTCCATCGGTTTTGCCCTGAAATATACCGGATAAAATCTTAACCTGGTCTTTTTCGCTTCGAGGTGTTGTTATCTTACTTGTGCCGGGTCTTCTTTTATCCAGTTCTGCCTGAATACCATCTCTTGAAAGCTCGAGGCCTGCAGGGCAGCCGTCAACAATGGCCCCCAGAGCGGTGCCGTGACTTGAACCGAAGGTTGTGACGTTAAACATTTCACCAATTTTATTTCCTGACATGGATTCACATCCTAATAAATGATTATGAAATTTTTAGCTTGAATTTGATTTAATATTTAAATTTCTTAAATTTCCTGATTATAATATTTAATATCTAAATTTACCTTTATTAATTTAGTTAACAAACGTAAACTCAGATCCTCACTATAAATGCAGTTTTTTCTCCCATATTAAATCCTGCTTTTTCATAGAATCTTAATGTGCTTTCATCTTTTTGGCTTGTCATCAGCATTACCTTGTAACAGTTATTTTTTTGAGCTATCCCTACTGCTTTTTTTAAAACTGCAGTTCCATATCCTCTTTTTCTATAATCTGGGTGAGTAACAACATTTTCTATTAACCCATATGATCTGGCGGACCTTGTTAGATTCTTAATTATGGTTAGATTGCATGATGAAACAAGCATTTCATCTTCTTCAATTACTAGATAAAAGTGATTAGGATCAGATAGTATTTCATCCCAATGTCCTTTCAGGGCTTTATCTATCTTTAATTTAGGATCATCTGGAACTAGATACTCATAAAGCGATAGAAGTTTTTTTAATTCATCATACTTTATTAAACGTACCTTCTCAATCATATAATCTCTCTATTACTGATTTTTTCATGATTCTAGTGTATAACGCTGGATTATAAATAAATTTCATTATAACTTTTCCAGATTTTATAACATTTCTTGTTAATGACTTCACAACAAATCATTTTTTCAAGAGTTACTCCTTTAGTAAGACAATAGGGCTAATATGGGGGGATACAGAAAGTTTATAAAGTTTAAATGAAGTTAAATTATGTTCTGTTAGCTGTTATTCAAATTCGTAAAGATTCAATTCATAAACTTATCTTTTTTAAAATAATTTCCTTATTTTAAATAAATATATAACATTTCTTCCTATTTATTATTATGACAGGGAAAAGAGCAGAAAAGATAGTAATGATATACAAGAAACTCTACGATCTCTACGGCCCTCAGGGATGGTGGCCATTAATGAGTCATGATGGCACAAACCCAACAAAAACGGGTTCTGTAAGGGGATACCACCCTGAAAACTATGAATTACCCCGAAGTGAAGATGAAATTTATGAAATTATATTGGGAGCTATTTTAACCCAGAACACAGCCTGGACATCGGCTGAACAGGCCTTGTTAAACTTGAAAAAATTAGATGTTGTTTCTCCTCAAAAACTTCTAAAAATTGATGATAACATCTTAAAAGAAGCCATAAGATGTGCAGGATTTTTAAATCAGAAGGCTGTTTACCTTAAAGAAATTACCAAATTTTTCACATCATTGAAAGGGAGAACCCCTGAAAGAAAGGAATTGTTAGCTGTTAAAGGAGTTGGAAACGAAACTGCCGATTCAATTCTTCTTTATGCATTTAAACAACCTGAATTTGTAGTGGATGCCTACACTAAAAGGATATTTTCACACTTGGGAATTGTGAAGGATAATGCAAATTATATGGATATAAAAAAGTTTTTTGAGTCCAGTTTACCACGGGATACAGCTATGTACCAGGAATATCACGCCCTGATTGTGGAACATGCCAAACATTACTATAAAAAGAAGCCTTATGGTGTGGGGGATCCTTTGAAAGATTTGTAGGTGTATTGATTTACTCAAGAATCTGATTCTGTTAAAAGTTCTGATTTTTGTTTTTTTGTTGAATTTTTTAGTTATTTTGCATCTAAAACTACATATTTTTAAGTTATTTAAACCAATATTAAATAAAATAATATTTCACTATGAAATAATTATCCATTCAGATTTAGTTTTAGGTGATAAAATGGAATTTCCAATTACAAGAATGCGAAGATTAAGGAAAACTCCCCAGATAAGAAATATACTGAGTGAAACAAAGTTAAATCCTGAAGATTTTATATACCCAATGTACGTAAAGGAGGGGCTGGCTGACGGGCATGCAGAACATATAAGCACCATGCCTGGACAGTACAGGTATTCTATCAATGATGCCGTGGAAAAGGCCAGAGAACTTGAGGATATAGGACTATCTTCCATAATGATCTTTGGACTGCCACTTGAAAAGGATGAGAAAGGTTCTCAAGCCTACAACAAGGATGGAATTGTTCAACAGGCAGTGCGCCGCATGAAGGAAGAAACAGACCTTATTGTTATGACGGATGTCTGCATGTGTCAGTACACATCCCATGGCCACTGTGGAATGGTTAAAGATGATAAAATCCTTAATGATGAAAGCCTGAATTACATCTCAAAAATTGCTTTAAGTCACGCAGAAGCTGGAGCTGATGTTGTGGCTCCATCAGATATGATGGATGGTAGAGTTGGTGCTATAAGGAAAACACTGGATTTGAATGGTTACTATGACACAATCATAATGGCTTACTCTGCAAAATATGCTTCTTCATTTTATGCCCCATTCAGGGAGGCAGCATCTTCTGCCCCAGGTTTTGGTGACAGGAAAACTTATCAAATGGATCCCTCAAACCTTCTGGAAGCCTTAAGGGAAGTTGAACTTGACATAGGGGAAGGTGCTGATATAGTGATGGTGAAACCCGCCATGCCTTACCTTGACGTCTTAAAAGCTGTAAAAGATGAATTTAAAATGCCTACAGCAGCTTACCAGGTAAGCGGTGAATATTCAATGTTAAAAGCTGGAATAGATGCAGGTTACATAACTGAAGATTCCATATATGAATCGTTGTTATCCATAAAAAGGGCGGGTGCAGACCTTATAATCACCTACTTTGCACCTGAATTTTTAGAGGGGAAAATTTAGTTTGTATCACCCCTAATCAAAACCTGATTAACATAGGATTAACTGAATTAATCTTTATCAGTAACCAATTAAATCAAAACAGATTAGTCTATAAATTAGACCAACCCTTAATTTATTATACAAAATACATTATTAAATTCATAGAAAAGGAGAAGTAAAAGTGGATCCAAATTTTGTTGCAAAAACAGCTCAAATTGCATCGGTTCTTGAAGTTAGTGGACATCCAAAGCCGGGAAACGTACATAGGACCCATGATTTTGATGATATGGTCTTTGAAGACTTTCTTATAAGTGGCGTTGTAATTGGAGATACAATGAAAAAAGCCGCAAAAATAGGGCTTAAATACAAAGATAATCCTGAATCTTTCCATAAAATTAAATTAGGAAAACTTATAAAAACCGCAGTTATTGAAACCAACAAATGGATTGCAAACAACACAAATCTTGGTATTGTGATGCTCCTTACACCAATATCAGCTGCAGCAGGAATGATTGGTAGTTTAGAAGATTTAAACGAAGACACTGATAAAAGCTGTTCAAATAGCAGTAAAAACTGCTCAAATAATAGCATTGGTAAAGGCTGTTCAAAAGAGACAGATATAACTAATTTAAGGAAAAATATCGGTTTAATAATGGATTCAACAACCTCCGATGATGCTGTAAACCTCTATGATGCCATAAATATTGCTGATGCTGGTGGAATGGGCGAACGGGATGAACTTGACGTTGGAAGTGATGCTGCAAAAGACGAGCTCATTGAAAAGGACATCAACATGTTTGATGTTCTCGATATATCCGCCGAGTGGGATATGCTCTCATACGAACTTACAAACAAAATGCCAGTAACATTTGAAACGGGCTTTCCAGTTTTCAGGTCCGTTAAATCTGATTATGATATAAACAAGGCCACAGTTCAAACATTTCTCACCATACTATCAAAATATCCGGACACTCTTATCTCCAGAAAATACGGTGAAGAGAAAGCAAAAGCTGTTTCAAAGGGTGCACAAGCTGTGCTGAATAACGGGGGAATTTTAGCAGATGGGCTTGGACTCGTTGAAAGATTTGATGATAAACTCGTAAAAAACAAATTAAATCCTGGCACAACAGCCGATTTAACAGCTTCATCAATAATGGTGGCCCTTCTGGATGAATTTGAAATTTATAATCGGGTTATATAATTTTAAGAATACTTCAAGGGTTAATGGTCTTAGAGTCTTTTTACGTTAACAAAATTCATCGACCCTAAAATCAATATTTTTTAAAGGTTGAACAATAATTATTTTTAAACAAGGACGTTAAATTAAAAGTGAGGATAAATAGCATGCAGCTTCAAAAAATTATCAATGAATTACACATTTACGAAAAAAAAATATTAAAGGTTCTTGAAGCTTCAGATGGTGAAGTATCACCTGAGGACGTTTGTGAAGCTCAAGATATGAATATCAAATCTGTGATGAGTTCGGCAGGTTCTCTGGCCTCAAAGGATATTATAGAAGTCCAGAAGGATGTTGAGGAGTTTGTAGATCTGACTGATATTGGCAGAGAATATGCAGCAGATGGACTGCCTGAAAAGAGAATGTTGAAAGCCTTAAATGAATATGAAACAATTCATATGAAGGATATGGCTCAAAAATCAGGTGTTGATCCAGCTGAAGTTAAAATAGCAATTGGATGGCTTCTTAAAAAACATTGGGCCACAATTGACAAGGGAAATATTATCATAACTGAGGAAGGCAGGAATGCTGTATCATTGGAGGACAATGACGAGGTCCTTTTAAAACTCATCCTTGAAAGGGGACAGCTGCCAATTGAAGATCTCTCACAGGATCTTAAAACATCTTTCAAAAACCTAAAGAAGAGAAAAAACATCATAAAGATTAATAAAAAAACCACCCACACCCTGAAAATAACAGGAAAAGGAAAAGAACTTCTTGATATTGGTATTGAACTGAAAGAAGAAGCAACTCAGCTCACACATGAGCAGTTGAAAACAGGGTCATGGAAATCACTGCATTACAGGGGTTACGATATAAAT
Organism: Methanobacterium paludis; assembly: GCF_000214725.1. Lineage (NCBI taxonomy): Archaea > Methanobacteriati > Methanobacteriota > Methanobacteria > Methanobacteriales > Methanobacteriaceae > Methanobacterium > Methanobacterium paludis. The sequence goes on from NC_015574.1 coordinate 1,167,432, forward strand.
GCAGAGCATCCTGAGACATTTCCGGGCAAGATACATCCACTTCAAACGATAATTGATGAGATAAGGGGAATCTTCCTTAACATGGGCTTCACAGAGGCCAGTGGAAACATTTTGGAATCTGCATTTTGGAACTTTGACTGCCTCTTCCAGCCTCAGGACCATGCAGCAAGGGAAATGCAGGACACCTTTTACGTTAAAAACCCTCAAAATGCAAAGTTACCATCAGATGAGCTTGTTCGAAGGGTTTCAAGGGTTCATGAAAATGGAGGAGACACAGGTTCTGAAGGATGGCAGTACCCATGGAACATCGATGTTGCAAGGCAATCAGTTCTACGTACACATACAACATGTGTATCCGCACGCTATTTAGCTGAAAACAAACCTCCACTCAAGATGTTTTCTATTGGAAGGGTCTTCAGAAGAGAAACCATAAACTACAAACACCTTCCTGAGTTCCATCAGGTTGAAGGAATTGTAGCAGGTGAAGATATAAACTTTAAAAACCTTTTAGGAATACTTAAAGAATTTTACCGTAAATTAGGTTTTAAAGTTAGATTTAGACCGGCATACTTCCCTTACACATACCTTTCTACAGAGTGTGAGATTTATTTACCTGAAAAGAAGAGTTGGATAGAGCTTGGAGGGTCTGGTATGTTCAGACCAGAGGTTTTAGAACCTTTAGGAATTGAAACACCTGCACTGGCATTTGGTCTTGGAATAGAAAGGTTAGCCATGATAAGATATGGAATCAGCGATATAAGAATGCTTTACAAGAGCGACATAGGCTGGCTTAGAAGACTGCCTGTTGTGCAGGGTGTGAAACTGGATTAATGGTTTCACCAGTTTTTGTTTTTTTACCATTACTATACTTTTTTTTGCATTGTTGTTACATTGAAATGAAAAGGGGAAATATATTATTTTATCATGTTAAAAGGAAAAGTGGTTAATATGAGGGAACATATGTTATCGTTAATTTTAAGTATAGTTATTTTTATTTTGTTTTTGTTAATTTGGTTAATTGAGCCTTTTTTAACATATTTAGGGATTGCTTTTGTTATAGTTCCTTTTATTTTATTTAATAAATATAGAGTTAAGAAATCAGATTATGTAAATTTTTATTTCAATTATTTTTTTATATTATTTTGTCAAGGTACTGTTTTGTTTGTAGTTTATCAGAACATTAAATTTTTTGCTTCAAATTTAATGGGTTTTATTACTTTATGTTTAATGAGTGGATGTTTTGTTGGATTTATACTTTATTTCATTCAATTATATTGTCACGCGGACAAGTCACAGATAATCACATGGTAACTGAAAATGATGTTAGGAGTTTCAAACTAGTTGGAAAATAAATCTTAAAAAAGTGTTTATCTGTAGAACTCCCTAAATTTTAAACACTTAAATAATACATTTTTATCCAAAAAATAATCATATTTTTGTTTTGATGTATGCTCCTATCCATCCACAAACAGCTCCATTAATAGCTCCTAATATGGTTAATGGTATTAAATAGAGGAATGAACCTGTAAATAGACTTCCTAAAAAGTAAGAAATAGCACCAGTAACTACGGCATTTTTAGTTCCAATCAGTTGGTCGTTAAATAAGTAACCAACAGCTGCTAACAATAGAAAAATTAACAGAGTAAGGATACCTTGTGTAATGGTGAATATTACAGTAATTGCCATTGTTACAGGTATTACTAAAGGCCATCGGATGTTATTGAAATTAAGCTCATTTTTTATAGAATTTATAAGGCCTATGAGGCCTGTTTCTCTATTATAATGAGTGTTATAATTATTATTCCAATTTTGGGCGTTGTGGATTTTGTATCGGCGGTTATTCCAAAATTGAACTAAACGGGTTTTTAGATTCAAATTTCGGATAGAATGCAGGGATTGTATTTTGTTTCTTAGAATTTCTCTTTTTGTACTTTTTTTCGTGATTTGGGCTTGTTTCCAATTTGGATCAACAATGTCCAAATTTTCAACGTATCTTAATTTACCGCCACAATCGCAGTGATCAACAAAATCTTTTGCAGACTCCTCCGATTGCAATTTATAGTAATTCTTGCATTTACCACATATTAAATAACCCATTTAATCACCTGTTGTCTAATAAAAGATTATAAATTTAATTTAAGACTCATCATCTCTTAATTTTTTTTAAATTCATCAAACATTACAATGTTTTATGTATTCAAACTGTTGGGATTTAATTGTTTTTAATATCAATACATCTTCATAGTGTTTTGCCAAAACATTTCTGTGAGATAATCATAATATAACTGGAGAATTTCATTAGTTATGTTTCATCATTTTATCACTAAATAAAGGATTTAAGTGGGTGTTTCACGTTTTAAAAACAGTGAAAGAACGAAAACCAGCCCGAGCACTACTGCACCTATTAAGAATGCAAAGTCCACACCGGATACCAGTGCTGAGACCTGTTGTGTGGCAGTTGGATTGATGAGATTTTGGAGGTAGTTGTTCTGGCTGAATGTCATGAAACTGACAAATAATGATGAACCTATTGCACCTCCAATTTGCTGTAAAGATGTCATTATAGCTGAACCTGAAGCATAATACTTAGAATCCAAGTTTCCCAGGGCATTTGTCTGATTTGGTGACATTAAAAGGGCTGATCCTACATATAAACCACAATTCATAATTAACACGATCATAAGGGCAGTTGAAGCAGAAAGGTGCGATAAAAATATCATGGAAATGCACATAAGGGCAAGGCCTGAGCTAATGACAATTCTTGTTCCATGTTTGTCATATATATGGCCTGCGAGAAGTGGTAAGAAACAGTTAAAAATACTTCCTGGCAACATTACAAGACTAGCAATTAAAGATGTGGTTCCAATTGCAGTCTGTAGATATATTGGAAGTATAATTACTACTGCAAAAACAACCATAACATTAATTACATTAATTATTATTCCTATTGTGAAAAAAGGATACTTAAAAACATGAAGATCCAGTAAAGGATGTTCTAAAGTTAATTGGCGTATTGTAAATAGAATAAGGCTAACTAAGCCTATAAACAAGGGGATAATTACATTTAGACTTAATCCATACTCTCCTAGGCCACTAAAACCAGTTATAATTCCACTGAATCCCACAGCAGCTAAGATAACAGATAAAATATCAAGTTTAGGATGTGTAATTTCTGTGACGTTCCTTAAAGAAGATAGTCCTAAAATTATTGTAGCTACAAAAAAGACTAAAACCATTAAAAAGAACCAGTGCCAGTCCATAAATCCCATAAGGAAGCCCATAAGTACTGGTGCAAACATTGGTGCGGAGAGGACTACGAGAGTCACAAGTCCCATGACTAATCCTCTTTTTTCTTGTGGAATCAATATTAGCACAGTGTTAAATATTAAGGGCACAAGTATGCCTGTTCCAATTGCCTGTATTACACGTCCAATAAATAAAACTGGAAAATTTGTTGAAATTCCTGATATAGTGGTTCCTATAATTAAAAAGATCATTGAGGATATGAATAATTTTCTTGTTGAGAATCGCTGGATAAGAAAGGCACTGATAAGGAATACAATACCTGAAACAAGAACGTAGATTGTGGTTAACCACTGCACTGTTCCAGCTGAAATATTGTATTGTAACATTATATGGGGAAATGCAATGTTTAATGCAGTTTCATTTAGCATTGAGAGGAATCCGCCAATCAACAATATGGTTAAAATCCGATAAGTGGTGCTTTTATTGGGTTTACTTTTATTAATAGTGTAATTTTCATTTTGAGTTGATACCATTTTTAAATACTCCTCTATTAGACCAGTCTATATAATAACTCAGCGCATTTTTTGACTCATTTTAGAAACGGCATTATAATTAGACGGGTCTACATAATATTTAATTAAAAAAAATCATTAAAAAAAGCTTCAATGATCCTTAGTTCTTATTTTTTAGTCTTAATATGGATGGAATGGTTTCTGCAACCTCAAAAAAGGGTACATCACTTTTTTTGGTCAGTGACATGACTATGGCTCCTTCAATCATGGATTGAATTACCATACTTAATTTTTGGGCTTCTTGTCTTGTGAAACCTCCCTGGATCAGTTTTTCAGCATAAACATTCTGCCACGCATCAAAAGCAGATTCACAGGCTTTCCTTAAATTTTCATTGCTTGAAGATGTTTCAAGTGCAACTAGATTAACGGAAACCTTTTTAGTACTTTTAAAGGAGATTTTCTCGTTTTCTTCCATATCAATGAAATCTGCCATCTCTTGAATGGCATTTTTAATGGATTCAGCAGGATCCTCAATCATTGAAAGCCTTTTCCTTATGGTCTCTTCAACAAAGACCTTGGTTAACTCAATAGATTCTAGGGCCAATTCTTCCTTTCCATTTGGAAAATAATAGTACAAGGAACCTTTAGGTGCATTGCTTTCCCTCAGAATCTCATTCAATCCTGTGGCATGATACCCCTTCAACTGAAAAAGGCGTGTTGCAGCCCTAACTATCCTATCCCTTGTGTTAATCTCTTCATCCATATTACCAAAACCAAATTATAATGACTGGTCTATATAATCATATTAATGTAACTAAATCTTCCTATTTAAATATAACTGAAATAAATTTTTAAAGCAAATTGTTAACGTTAAAAGACGTATCATATTTAAAATTATTATTAGTACCTTCCAAGTTTCATTTATGTATCAAAGTTTCTTTTCATGGTTTCAAGCTGTTCTTTTTTATTTTTAAGTCCAATACACAAGATGACCATAAAAATAGCTACAAAAGCTATAAGAATATAAGCTGACTCATATCCTCCTATTTTACCTCCAAGAGACCCTATAACAGCCCCTATAAGGGCACCACCAATAAGCTGACCTGCGCTGCTGTTGACGTTTATAAGTGCCTGTCCTGCTGCTCTTTCCTTTGGAGGACTTTCCACCAGCATGATGTACCTTGGAGGCGAACCTATATCTGTACTCATACCGATACCCATGAGAATACCTGCAAATATAAATAGATAAAAGGAGTTTGCAAATAAACCAATTAAAAAAAGCCCAATAACCAGTATAAATGTTCCAACGAACATTATATTCCTTGAACCGAATTTATCAAGGAGTTTCCCGATAATGGGGGCACCTACAGCCATTGCCAAAACAAGGGGTAAAACCATCAAACTTGCCATGGGTGTGCTGAGAGACAGTGCAACAACAGCTAGAGCTGGTACAAATACTGTGGCTGCCTGACAGAGGCCGGTACCTACAGATATACTTGTTATAAGTTTTACTTCCCTACTTTTGAAGAGATCCACCTGAATCACGGGATCTGCAGCACTTTTTTCCACCTTCCATAAAACAGGAAGTAAAACCACAGCTGTCAATAAAAAGGGCAATACTGATATGGAGGTTAAACTGCCTATTACATTGGTGGTGTCTATCTGGTTGACACCGTAGGCCAATGCAGCTACAAGCACGCTTAAAACTGTTATACCGTACCAATCAAACTTAACATCCTCATTTCGCGCTGTTTTTGGAAGTATCTTGGAGCTTCCGATAATTACAGCAGCGGCTATTGGTAGATTTATAATAAAAAGCCATTGCCAACCGTAACTTAAGAGTAATCCGCCTAAAACGGGCCCTAAAACTCCTGATAAACCCCAAACTGAACTTAAAATACCAAGTGCACTGCCCCTGCTTTCTGGAGGAAATGTATCACCTATGAATGCATTTGCAACTGGGAATATTCCTCCAGCTCCAATACCCTGCACTGCGCGTCCGAGAAGCAGCATTTCAAATGAAAAGGATGTTACGGTTATAAGCGACCCAACAGCAAAGATAAACACGTCTAGAATGTATATGGATTTCCTGCCGTAAATATCTGATAATTTGGCCATTAATGGTGTTCCAATCATGAAAAATAGGATATATATAGTGAATATCCATGAAACTGCCCTCTCATTTACTCCAAAATAGACCTGAATCCCTGGAAGTGCTGGTCCAACAATCCCTATATCAAGGGACCCCATGAAAACTCCGATGAAAAGCAGGATTAACATCCTGTTCTTGCCCAATAAATCCATAAAATAAGTTTGTATTAATGCTTTAAAAGACTTTTTAAAATTTGGTACTCAAAAATGAGTTAAAATTCGGAATTTATTAAATTTACGTTAATTTATCAAATCTATATCTATTAAAATTTACAATATATCTAAAAACCAGGTTACAAATCAATATTCAAATAAATTCAAAATATTAAAAATATAACAAGTATAATTTGCAATTTCATTTCTAAATTTATCAAAACTATTTTATCCGTTTCAATTTTTTATTTACCAAGCTGTAACCCTAATAATTTTGTTAAAAGTTATAACTGTGGAAATTACCATAAATTACCGGTTACATGTATACTGTTGGCTTAATATATGACAGTTTTGAACTGTTTCAAAATAAGGAAGATTTAGAAAATGAAAATTAAGAATATATCACTTATTTAAGATATTTATGTTCACGATCTTATAGGATCCCTAGGACTATATTTAAGATCCTAAAGATCTTGATTATACCATGATCCCTAAATATGGGATGAAAAATTTGAAAAATTGAATTTAAATTTTACAAACTACCATCATTTATTTGTTTCGTTGGACAGAAACTTCCCAAACTTAAATACCTTTTCAGGACAGGAGAGTTGACATTTCAAACATCCCATACCATTACACAGGTCTGTTCTCACCGTGGCTTCTCCATTTTCCATTTTGAGGGCATTTTCAGGGCAATTTCTGGTGCAGGTCATGCAATTTGTGCATCCTTCAAAAGATGCCTTCAATGTGGAACTGATTTTAACTATTTTTAGGCCATCTTCACCCAGTTCTGGTATGTCCCTTTCGAAGATTCTGTGTATCTGAGGATTGGAAACCTTTGGGGGGATCTTCTGGAAACCGTACTTATTCAACCAGTCATTGTACATCCAGAATGGCATGCCCTGTTCGTAGAGAGATAGCTCAAGTGAGTATATTTTTTCAAATATATCCGATGTGGCAAGCATTATGTGCCTGCTACGCATACCTTTCGCTATTTCCTGGAGTTTTCCAAGGAGATCTGGATCCAAAACCAGGTCCCTTGCCATTGCCAGAGAAGTGTTTCCTAACTGGTAGATCTCCTGAGAAGATGGTGGTATCTGCCCAACATCCAGAGATTTGTGTGGGTCTACATAAAATCCTGAGGCCCCTGCCATATAGGTTGAATCTATATCAGTTAGAAGAATTCCTGCCTCTTCTGCCAGGGTTAAATAAGCAGCTCTAAAAGCTCCTAGAGCCTTGCCTATCATGACTATATCCTTTTCTGAAAGATAAATCCCATCTTGCAGATTGATCATGTGATCAGGACTTTTTATCTTGGGAAGAGATATTATACCAGTATCCAAACCCAAACTGAAAGCAGCAATAACCCCTGTTCCAGTTATACCCTTGGATTTCCCATCCATCTCACCTTTTAGAAGAACCTTCCCAGTTGCAGGATCAACTACATTTCCATCTTTGACCATGAGTTCATCGTCCAGCACATGACTTTTCCATCCAGAACCAACGAGTTCGAAATCGCAGATTGTTCCTGGAGAAGCCAACCTGCCTTTCTCTATCATTTGTCCTTCTATTGCAGGTCCTGCTGCAGCAGAACATGTATAAACTTCTCCATCTATGACCAGAGCTATTTCAGCATTGGTTCCAAAATCAGAAACCAGATAAATGCCCTTTTTTTCTAAAATACCTGATTTAAAAAGCATGGCAAGAGCATCTGCCCCAATTTCATGTTTTATGGCTGGAGGAATGTATATTTCAGCTTTTTGATTTACTTCAAGCCCTATCTCTTCGGGGGATACAACTGTAGCATCTCTTGATGGTGGAGTTACATTCAATCTTTTAAGGGCATTTTCTCCCCAGTAAGCTAAATCTCTGATTTCTATATTGTGAAATAATGAAAGCTGTATGGGGTTGCCGCAGACAGCCAATCTCTCAACATTTTCAAGGTCTATGCCCAGACTCTTTAGCACATTATTAATCGTGCCAATAAGGAGTTTGTGTGCTGTTTCTTCACCCACTTCTATGGCAAAATGGAGGTGATCCACCACATTAGCACCGGGTAATGGGTGTCTCAGAGTGATAGCAGTAGAAATTACCTTTGAGGTCTCAAGATCCAGGGCCTGTGCTCTGATACCACTGGTTCCTATATCTAACGCTATTGCGTATTTCTCTTTCATAGGTTGCCTCTTTTCATTTGAGTTTAAATTTCTATAAATTTAATTTTACTGAAATTATTTAGTTTCTAATCTGAAAAGCTATTTAAATCTATTTAAATTTCTAATCAAAAAAACCATAAATTTCCATGGGAAACTATTAAAAAAAATTTTAATTTAACTTCCACTGGGAAAACAAACTTGGATCCAGTTTTTATTGGAAGTTTTCTTAAGATTTTATCAAAAAAGAGGAAAAAATAAGGTGATGGAATATTAAACACACAATTAGGAGTACTCTGAAACAAATTCTCCTACTATATCTGCGTATTCTTTTCTAAGATCTTTCCATGTTTTTTTGTCTTTTAGTATGGCATCAGCGAGTTTAGGGGCGTGGTATGCCTCAACACCGTAAACACTCATTGGGAAAGATTCAATGAAATCCTTTCTCACAGCACCGCCACCGCATCCGATAGCTGGAACTTCAAGACCCTCTTTCTGCAATGCTTCAACAACTTTAGGGAAAACTGTCATGGTTGTTGTCATAAGAGCCGTTCCAGTCACGAATATTGGGTTGTACTCTTTCACAGCTTTCACAACGTCCACTGTAGGTACGTCTCTTCCCATATCTATTGCTTCGTATCCACTGGCCCTTAAGAACATGACAACAAGGTTTTTACCTATATCGTGTGGGTCTCCTTCAGCTACAAAAGAAACAACTGTACCTTTGGTTTCGCTTTTGTGCCCTAAAACTTTTTCACACTCTTTCACTCCTTCCATCATCCCGTCTCCTGCCAGCATAAGATCTGGTAGGAAATAAAATCCTTTTGTGTAGAGCAGGCTGACGGCGTCTATTCCCTTCATTAAACCCTTGTTGATTATATCAAGTGGAGATGTACCATCAGCTAATGCTTTTTTAACGTTGGTGAGTGATGCATCCCTGTCCTCGTAGAGCACTGCAAGTGCTATGGCTCTGTAAGGTTCTTCTGTTGGGATAATGTTTACTACATCGGGGTCTTCTTCGGGTTTTATTGCAGGTCCTTCTATTTCCACGTTGTATCGCACTGCTACAAAGGTTTGATCTATTTTATTTTCTAATTCTTCATAACTCATCTTAGCACCTCCTATAGTCCATAGCTTTTTGCGTCAAATTCAGCTATTTTCCTTGAGTACTTCCTCAGGCATTCGTCAATAAACTGATCAGATTCTGTAGGCAGTCCTTCAAATATTTTAAGAGCGCTGTCAAGTGAGTCTCTTTCGAATCGGGTGAGATACATTTTTTTATCCTCAACTGCTTCGTTTATTATTGCTCCAGCTTCAAGAGCTGCTGCCCTAGCTCTGAGGTATGGATCGTTACCGTACCTTACTATTGCTTCTCCTATCCTGTAAGCATTATCATAAGCTAATATTAATGCTTGAGGATCCCTGTATTTGTCTGTAAGGGTGTAAAGATCCCTTAAGACTTTTTCCTGTCCAGTTTGGAGGGCTGTGTTCATGAGTGCTGCTTCGTACCCTGTTGCCTGTAACCATACTTCAGGTGTGGTACCTCCCATTTCTTGCTGGTGGTAAACTGATTCGTTACTCCATACATCTGTAACAGCGGCGGTCAGGTTACCCATCAAATCAGAGTGAGCGCAGACTGCATTTTTACCTTCAGTGGCTATTGGAACTCCACTTATTGCTTTGATTATTGGGTTTTCATATCCACAGTCTTTTAGAGGTCCGATAGCACCACATTCTACTGCTACCAAGCTTCTTGCTGCCCCTATAGCTCTTGTAAGTGCTGCTATTGTGTGTGAGCAGTCCTTATCCATCAATCCTCCTGCAAGGAACATTGCGGTGTTGGCTTGAGAACAGTCGGTATCACCAGCGGGTCTGCAGTCGTATTTTTTACATATATTTACTATTCTTTTCCACATGTACTCCATATCTATGCTTCCAAGAACTCCTATACCAAAGAGTATGGCCTTTGGGTCACCTCTTGCTATACCATAGTCAGATACAGATTTTCCACCGGTGGTTTCTATAGCAACACATGATGCTCCATTGGCAGCACTGGCTTCTATGGATTCCATGACTTTGTTGTCGTAGTCTGATCCTCTCAGTCCGGGAGCCCTTTCCTCAACCCTTATATCTGCAGGGGTTGCCATGAGTGAAACTCTGATATCGTATTCATCATGGTATCTTTCCAGAGTTTCGGCCTGAATTTGTGTGCACTCTGCTGTCCAGTCAGGATTGTTGGTTTGCTGGAAAATATGTTCCTGTTCTAACATAAAGGCCGGTAAACCTACGGCTACTGCCCTTTCACATGCACTTTGAGCTATGTTTCTGCATTCCGATACCATTTTTTCTTTTGAATCTTCGGAGCCTTCTACAGGAGCTACTTTTATTTCTGGCACAACGTATCCAGCACCAAACTGTGTATTCCAACGTTGGCTAACTGGAAATTTAGCACGGCCAAAAACCATTTCATCTGGAGTTTTATATATCATTCTTGTAAATCTTTTCATATAGATCACCACTATAGATATATTAGATAAACTATGTAACCTAATTCATGTTTAAACCTTTCGGAATTAATTTTTATTCATAATTTATTTGAATAAATCAGTATGGCTTTGTTATGTGGAGATATGCAAAAAATGGTAGTTGAAAATGCAATAAAAATAATAAAAAGCTTGAAAGGAGTTGTAGATGTTCAAGAGCTTTCAGATGAGGATAGGAAAACTCTACTTAAAATTGAATCCAGTAGAAAAGATGATGTAGTACCCGTTGTCAATGAGGGATTGGATGAATGTCTGAAAAAGGAATTCTGTTTAGTCATGCTCAAAACTGAAGAATTTCGCAACCCCTCCAAACCCACGGTACTCCTTGTAACAGATAAAGGAAGGATATTGGGTCAGGAGTTAATTTCCCCTGAAGATAAGAAAAAATATGCTGATCGAAATGATGTTTATTTTTTGAGTAACAATTTCATTGTGTTCAAACCTGATACAATGACAAGGAGTGTGGGGGTTGAAAAAGAACTATTCCTTTTACCTTCCATACCATTTCCAGAGTTAAACGAGATCAAGGAGATATCAAACGTTGTATCAGGCAGTCCCTCAACAATGGGTGATGCTTACATCAAGAATAGATGTAATTATCCGGATGATCCACACCTTGCAACGATACTTGTGGCATTTTCAACGAAAAATGAAGAATAAGAAAAAAATGTGGGGCTAGGGAATAAATAAAAAATGGATAGAGTAAAAATTTTTTTTGCTTTTAATTTTTAATCTTTTTAGATCATGCCTTCTAAAGACTAGCTTGAATCATCTTTCGATCTTTATTCACAGATTAAACAAGTTTAAATACCGAAAAACTCATTTCTTGCTTCAACCATTGCTTTAATGTTTGTAATAGGAGATCTTGGGGCTAAACCACAGCTAGGGGCTAATATATCTATTCCATCTTCTAAAGCCTGTTTTACTTCTGCTTTAACCTCTTCTGGTGAACTTCTAAAGAGTGTCTGTGTTGTGGAGATGTTTCCCACTATTTTGGAAGAGGTTTCTCCTCCCATGTTCATGGTTTTTCCGCCAACCCTTATGACTTTCCCCCCTTTTCCCAGGTCCTGTTTTGCAGTTTTGATATCTACCTTTTCTTCTATGCTGATTCCATCGTAGCCTATACTGGCCATGTCCCTTATTATCGGCTGGGTGGATCCACATATATGAAGAACTTTTTTCGTTTTTATCACATTTGCAAGGTCTTCCAGTCTTGGTTTGACGATAGATTTGAATTGAAGTGGGTCAATGAGTTCTGGAGCAGCTGTTGGTTCAGCAACACAAATAATATCCGGGCCTACCTCAGAGATAGCTTCTGCATAGTCCATACATGCGTCAAGGGAGTTGTCTATGGCTGTTTCAATCTCGCTTGGCCTGATTTTCATGTATCTCACGAGGTTCTCCACACCAAGCAAATGTCCGGCTAAGGTAAAGGGACCTGTGATTCCAACAACAATGGGAAGGGTATCTCCGTATTTTTCCTTTAATATTTCCACAGCTTCCAAAACAACAGGGATACGTCCTCTGCTTAAGAAATCATCAGGCACTTCTATATCGCTAGCATTCCTAAAGGGTGTTTCGGCGATTTGAGGAGTTCTATCTTCGCCACCAAGATTTACTTTGCATCCCATTGCTTCTGCTTCTACTGTGAGACAGAATGGTATCCTTGCACTTTCCAACCCTGCCAGTTCGTAGAGTGAACTTCCGAGGGTTGCCATTTTTTCTGCGTTAGTATGTGCTTCAGGCCAGAATGCGTTAGTTTTTTCCATAGCTTCAACTACAGCTACTTGGGTAACACTGATCACTGGGGTGATATCGCTTTCCTCTCCTGAAAGCACTTTTAAAACGTTGTTTTTTACATTCATAGGATTCACTACACTCAATCACTGATTTTATATAACTTGCTTAGATTGTTAAATTTTTCGAAATTTCAATTTTTCGAAATTTCATTATACAAATGATTTAATTCTTTTTAAACGACAAATTATATATTAAATCACAAGTTCATTCTATTTATTGATATGGAAAGAAGTGATATGGAGAAATTTATCAACCAGTACCTTGAGGATAATGGAAGAAATCTTGATGAGAAACCTGCTTCATTTGATTATTGTTATAACTATTTTCATTCATTCTACAAAGCTAAAAGAATTGAAAAACTTGCAGATAAGGAAAATCTCCAGATTAGCTGTCTTCAAATTGGGTTTTACCTTGCAAGCTCGGGTATGATGCGCGGGTCTTCACCACTTCTTGGAAGAAGTGTGGGAAACTTCAAAAAATTAATAATGGCAATCTCAAGGATGGATCCCAAGCTCTGGGAAATTGATCTCGATAATTACAGTGAAGAAACAATAGAACTCATTTTAGAGTGTAAGAAGGGAATAACTGATTCATTGGGGAATGAGAATAAACCAACAGAGAATATGGTAACCAGGATAATGCTTGGGGTTTTTGGAAACATCCCCACTTTTGATCAGTACTTCAAAAACAGCTTTAAAATGAAGAAAGTTACTAAAAAATCCTTACTTAAACTTAATGAAATTTATGGGGAGAATAAATCCATTTTAAATTCATTTGAGGTTCATACACTTGATTTTGTAACTGGAAAAGAAACTGAAGTTGTTTACACAAGGGCAAAGCTTCTGGATATCTATGGATACATGGATGGTCAGCTTAAAAAGCCAGAGATTTGCATGGACTGCTGTATTGATATTTGATAAATCACATGGAAGATCTCAAGTTCAACGGATTTTATACTTGTTTTGGGATAAATTGTTCAAAAAATGGATAATATACTGATGTTCAAAAATATGGATAAATATCCTGATCTAAAAAAAATAAAGGGGCCTGTTTTTTAGTTAATCACTTTGAAGGTTTGAAAAACTCCATTATACCTGCAATTATCAACCATAGTCCAATAAGCAGTGCAAGGTAATAGGGATTCCATGCATACATACCTAAAATCATGTACAGAATACCCATAATTATTCCTAATCCACCAGCACCTCTGGATGCTGTGCTACTATCAGAGAACAGGGATAATATACCTGTTATTACAAGGAATAATCCACCTATGTAGATCCAAAGAGCTGCAAATATACTGAATGCAACTATTCTTCCAAATAAACCTATTCCAAGAATTATTGCAAGAATACCCAATATTAAATAGGCTATACTCATGGCTTTACTGGAGTCCCAGGTTTCAAAGCTCTGCACAAATAACCAAATACCCAAAATCATTAAGGTAAATCCTGCAAGCACGCTAACAGTAAAAACACTGATTAGCGGGAAAGCCATAATTATCAAACCAAGAAATATTGCAAAAATACCCAACAAAACATTCTTTCCTTCTGCCACTTCAATCAACCCCTATTTTCAGTTTAAACAAGCCCATAATACTACTATTATTATTAATTATTATATAAATAATTTTATTAAATGTTCTTAACACTAAATGTTCAATTTAACTTACTTGGGATGAGAACGTGAATTATCAATATTTAAAAAAAGTGTAATTAAAGTAGTAAATATTAAGCTTTTTGGAATTTGGGTTGTAGTTAATGAATAAAAAAGAGTTTTAAAAGTTAAAAGAAGCTAAAAACTAAATAATAAACCTAATATCCTTCAAAACTATCCATTGATTAATGATTAACACATTTAATCTTCCCAAAATAAGAAAATGTGGAATGCGGAACCACTAAACTAAAATAAAATAAATAATATATTAATAGTAAAAAATGTCACAATTGGAGGTTACGCATGCTGATTTTAACCACACCTACTATTGAAGGGAAAAAAATAATTGAATATTATGGTTTAGTTTCTGGAGACTCCCTCTTGGGAGCAAATCTTTATAAAGATATGTTCTCAGGAGTGAGAGATGTGGTTGGAGGAAGAACCTCTAAATATGAAGAGGAGCTTACAGCTGCCAGGGACTTAGCTCGAAAGAGTATGGAAGAAAAAGCAGAGGAAAAAGGTGCTAATGCTATCATAGGGACTCGTGTGGCATATCACAACTTGGGCGGTACCATGGGAAACACCATAATGGTCTCTATCTTTGGAACTGCAGTTTCATACCAAGAATAATTGACTAACAAAACAATTAAATAATAAAGCAATTAAATCTTGAAGGTGAAATATTTGCCTACTTCTATAAAAAAAGGTCTTAAAGAAAAACGCTGGGCAATTGTAGCCATAGTTCTGGGAATTTTAGTAGGATTTATTTCTGCTTTTCTCTGTGTTTTATATCATTTAGTTATTTTTGGATTCAATATCATGTATATAGTGTCTCCGTTAATGGCCGGATTTGTTGAAACAATCATAGCCCGTAAAAAGTACGGTGAAAGCATAGGTGCTATCAGCGCTCTTTTAACATTCATTTTGATCAATGTTTACGGCTGGTTTTACGTTGGTTGGGTTACTAACAATCCTGTTACATTTAATCTGATTACTTTGATTGCTATAATACTGACAATTCAAGCTGCATTCCCTATATTTATGAATTATGTTCTTTTTGTAGTTGGTGTTAGTATACTCAGAAAGATTATCGGAGCCTTGGTGTACCTTCCTTCTAAAATCTGGGAAAAACCTGCTGAAGTTGAGGAGGAAATAAGTGGACCATCAGCTGATGAAATCTTAGTTGATGAATTAAATATGCCATTAGTATCGGTTCCTCACGTAGTAAAAGGGAAAATAAAGAGGAATATAGGATTAGTTACTGGAGAAGCCATAGCTGAAGAAAAAGAATCTGAAGGGCTGTTTTTAAAGCTTTTAAGTATCATTCAACCAATAGAATTAGGCGACATAAATCTAGAAAAGGCCAGAAATGAGGCCTTATCCCGAATGCTTCAAAATGCTAAGTCAATTGGAGCAGATACTGTGATTGAAGTTTTAATTGACTATATCTCTGTGGGAGGATTACAAGGCAATGCCTTGATTGTAACTGCCACTGGAACCGCAGTCATATATGAATAACAGGTACTAAGAATCAATCGAACTGTTAACTATGAAGTATTCTGGAAATGATATATTTTTAAAGCCCCGAGAAAAAAAATATCATATAAAACTCAATAATTTCATTAATTAGGATACAAATAAGATCGCATTTCATTTTGAATATCTTAAAATGGACTAAATGATTGTTTAAATGTATGTATATTATTTATATTAATTTTACAATAGGCTTTAACTCAAAAAAAAATAATAAATTTTGGAGGGAAAAAAGGAAGTAAAAAGAAGTCAAATTTCATTTTAGTATGCAAATTTGGGTTTATTAATGAGTTAATGGCTTTTGTGGTTTTGAAAGTATTTCCTTTGGAACTATGCCGCTGATCTTTTTCATTTTAGTGACTATTCCTTCCTTGCCGTTTCCTATAAGTGCATGTTCTAGAACGTCACTTAAGGTTTCCACAGGAATTATTTTAATCTTGTTTTTGTACCTTTCTTCGATCATGACATCGTCCATGTTGGATTTGGGTATAAGAACCGTTTTGATACCTGAATCGGCTGCAGCTTCGATTTTTCCAGTAACACCACCAACAGGGAGAACATCTCCCCTAACACTGAGTGATCCAGTTAATGCCAGTGATTGATCTATGGGAACATTTTCTAGGGCAGATATAACTGCAGTTGCAATTGATACACTTGCACTGTCACCTTCAACACCTTCGTAGGATTGGAGGAACTGGATGTGTATATCATAGTTGGATATGTTGGTTCCTGTGTTCTTCTTAATAAGCGCACTGACGTTTTGAACAGCTTCCAGAGCTATTTCTCCAAGTTTACCTGTGGCAATAATCTTACCTTCTTCTTTACTTTGAGCAGGGGCAGCTTCGGCAGCTATTGGTAGAAGTATACCGCTTCTATCACCAATTATAGCTAGTCCATTCACCATTCCAACTTTGCTGCCATCCGATTTGGAGACACTGTATTCTTTTCTTTGAACTATGTAACGATCAGCTATCTGCTGTTCAAGGGTTCTAGCAAGTTTTTTGGCATTTATAACATGGGCAAGTGTAACACTGTCAACACCTTCACCATTAGCTATGTCACCTGCAGCCCTTACAAGACCACCAAGATCCCTCAATTTAAGAGTTAATGCGTTTTTTTTACCTGATCTTCTCTTTGCCTCTCTGATTATTTCAGCTATGGCTTCTCTGTTAAAATGAGGTATTCTGCCGTCTTTTTCAACTTCTTGAGCAACAAACTGAACCAGTTTATCCCTATTTTCTGGCGTGTCAGGCATTGAATCCTTCATGAAGACTTCGTAACCGTATCCACGTATCCTTGACCTGAGTGCTATGTGCATGCCCTTGAGAACCTGGAGGTTTCCAGATGCAACTAGTACAAAGTCACATGGTACTGCCTGTGAACGCACCATCGCACCGCTGCTTGTCTCGCTCTGTCCCGTTATGGAGTATTTTTTTTCCTGCATTGCAGTTAAAAGTTCTTGCTGAGTTTTCATTTGCATAGTTCCAATTTCGTCTATGTAAAGCACTCCTTTGTTTGCACGGTGTATCATTCCAGCTTCAACACGTTCATGAGCAGGTGTTCCTAGTCCTCCGGACTGATATGGGTCGTGCCTAACATCACCCAGTAACGCTCCAGCATGAGCTCCTGTAGCATCAACGAATGGGGCTGTTTTATTATTTTCATTGTTTACAAGAAGTTTTGGAACCATAAAAGTGTTTTTGGGTTTCATCTGCATTACTATAAGTAGAACTATTCCTGCAGCTATGATGGCTGCCAGGTACTGTTGTAATACAAATCCAACGACCAAAATCGCACCGATTATGATCATCATGGACATATTTTTCTTTTCTTCCTGTCCTTTGGCCTTTACTTTGTAGTTCATAACCACTTTTTTACCTTCACCAATAGGCATTGCACCTATAAGTGGGTTGTTGTTGTCTTCAATATTTGGATAAACGAGTATATCTTGAAGTTCTTCTGGCGGAAGTAACTCTGCCATTCCTTTAGCAAGCATGGATTTACCAATACCAGGCTCTCCAATTAAAAGGACATTTCTCCTTTGTTTAGCTGCTTTTATTACAGTTTCAACAGCCTCTTCTTGACCTATGATCTGGTCAATTATTCTCTCAGGAACTTCTATATCTTTGGAAGATTTATAACTCCTGAAATCAAGTTTTTCTTTAAATGAACTGTTTGAATTTGAATTTACCATTTATTTCAGCCTCCTGAAGTTGCATAATACAAAAATTAAAGTGTCTTTTTGTTATATGTTTATCTGTTATTTTATTGGAATAGGTGCTGTATTTGATGTTTTCATTGAATTTAATCGTTAATTTGAGCCACGATTTTTGAATAATTTAGATATGTTATTATTTAAAGATAGAAATGCATCCATTAAAGGCATGATTACAGCACCAGCTATTTTAACTTTATATTGGAATCCTTGACCTTCCATATCTTGGGAAACCTCTTTTAAAAGTATAGGGACGTCTAATTTTTGTGGACATGCCTTAGCACATTTCCCGCATTGATTGCAGAGTCCTGCATTGGCTTGTTTACCACTCATTACGCCACCTAAACCTGTTAAATACATAAAAGATGCATTATTACTTTTGAACATGTGTTTATGGTTGTATAAATTAAAAGATTGAGGGATATCAACTCCCTGGGGGCAGGGCATACAATAACCGCACCCAGTACAATCCACCTTCATTAGTTCCCGATAAACTTCTTTAACCTCATCGTAAAGCTTAATTTCCTCAGCGGGAATCGAATTTGGAAGAGTTTCATTTGAAACTTTAATATTTTCTTCAACTTGTTTTAGCTGTCCCATCCCTGAGATCACACAAGTAATTTCTGGATGGTTCAATACCCATCTTAAAGCCCATTCAGCAGGAGTTCTTTTTATATTAGATTTATTCCAGATGTTTAAAGCATTTTCTGGCACTTCTCCAGCAAGAATTCCGCCTTTTAATGGTTCCATTGCGATTACGCTTATTCCCTTAGAAGCCGCATACTTCAATCCTTCCGTTCCTGCTTGATTGGTTTCATCTAAGAAGTTATATTGGATTAAGCATATATCCCACCGGTAAGCATCGACAATTTTTTTAAAAGCTTCTTTATTATCGTGAAAAGAAAATCCTATGTGTTTTATTTTTCCCTTTTTTTTGGCGGACTCTAGAAATTCTATAATCCCTAATTCTTTAAGTCTGAAAAATCCTCCTTCAGTTAGATTATGAATTAAGTAGTAGTCAATATAATCTGTCTGAAGCTTTTCAAGTTGTGTTACAAGATATTTTTCCATATCTTCATGTTTTTTCACAGACCATGATGGTATTTTGGTGCAGAGTTTTACTTTTTTCCTGTATTCTCCTTGGAGTATTTCTCCTAGGAACAATTCACTGGATCCGCCGTGGTAGGGGAGTGCTGTGTCTATAAAGTTGACTCCATTGTCTATAGCATAATATATCTGTTTTTTAGCTTCTTCTTTATCTATCCTCCCGTTTTTAGTGGGGAGTCTCATGGCACCGAATCCCAGTGCGGAAATTTCATCATTATCATTAGTCTTTCTCATCTGCATAATCTCACCTATTAATTACGAAATTCATTGTTAGTTAAACAATCCTCTTTTTTAATCATTTTATTTTATTAATTTGATAACTTCGAATTGTGCTTGAAAAATAAGATTCACTTTAGCTTTAGAAGTTCATTCACTTCATTAACCATTTCTTCGTTAACTCTGGCCACTAAATATTTACCTTTTCTTTCAGTGAAGATTAATTCTGCATTGGCTAATTCTTTAAGGTGATGAGAAATGGTAGGTGCCCCAATATTCAATGATTTAGTAATATCACTTATTAAACAGTCACAGTTTGTTTTATAACTCGTTTCATGTTTTTTAACGATTTGTAAGTATAACTCTAACCTGTTAGGGTTTGAAAGGGCTTTAAATACCTTGGCCATTTTTTTTGTATCCATAATTACACCGTAATCAAATTTTACAATTCGATAAATATCGAAGTGATGATATACTATTATGAAACTTTATATAAAGGTTTTGTGTTTAAATCGACAGAGTATTTAATAATGTTAAATTTTACCCTGCATCTGGGACATGTTAATATATCTAATCTCATTTACCTATAGGGCAGATAATTGTAAAATATGGAGAAGAAAGCTTTTTTACTGTATTCTGCAAATGAATTACAGACACATGATGAAAATAGTGCATGAAACTTATCAAAACTCGTAAAGAGGAGCATTTATCTTATGTTGAAATTAAAAAACAAATGGAATTAATCTAAAATATTCCAACTTTTCTAACCTGAATGAGTAATTAACTCCTGAATGAGTAATTAACTCCTGAATGAGTAATTAACTCCTGAATGAGTAATTAACTCCTGAATGAGTAATTAACTCCTGAATGAGTAATTAACTAATTTTTAATATTTTCAGGATCAAAAGCATAACAACCAATAATTATCCTCAGATAGGGAGTAAAAAAAGGTTTAAGAGTTCATATTCAAGTTTAGATAACAAGATTATGAACTCAAGATGTTAATAATGCCTCCAATTATCAATACTAATAATGCGATCCAAAGTAGCCAAATTGCGAAAGCTGGGAATAATAGGAAAATAATTAAGAAAATAATAGCGATTCCCACCATCGATCCACCAGTCGCTTGTGTAGTTTCTACCATTTTTTTTCACTCCTTATTTTTAATCCTCTACAGCAATTTCATTTATCATACTAATTGATAATATATTATTTTTTATAGATATAGTTATGTTTTTTAAATTTTAAAGAGGATTGTCCCTATCTAAACAGTGTTTTATTGATAAACTAATTGGTAATTAAAGAAGAATAAGATTCATTTGGATTATTCAAGAAGAATTTTATCATTTGGGTTTTTAAAAGTTTACTAGTATGATATTAAACATAAATAGTATTGTAATTGTTAGGATTGGTTGAAATATAACGGGTGATACCATGAGGATAAAAGAAGAGATTATAGGAAAAGAAGTTGTGGACAGTTCGGGTATTGTAATTGGTAAAGTTAAGGATGTTGAAGTAGACTTTGAAACCCAAATAATGGAGTCGTTCATAGTGGAGAAAGTGGATTCTTTGCTAGTTTTGGAAGGTCTAGAGGTGAAACTGTAGTTCCTTATGGCATGGTTAAAATAATTGGGGATAAATTACTGCTTAAAAATGAAATTCACGAAAATGTAGTTGATTGAAATGAAAATCAAACTTGTAAAATAAAAAAAAACATTTCGACAAATATAGGAGTTAATGTAGTTTGGACGTAAAGCCAATTTTATATCTTAAATTGGCTACTATCTTCAATAAGCTCGCAGTCTGCCATGTGGACCCGGTTCGAACTTCAGTTTTTCCAAGACTGCGTGTGATTTATTTATAGAGTTGAAACACTCATTTTCCTGAAACCTACAATCTGTGGTTTATACTGGATTTTATGTATGGCTGCGCCTAATTATTCAACCAACTAAATAATCAAGGGTAAGAACAAATTAAGTATTTATAGCCTTAATGAATATAAAGCAGCAATGAATATGCTTAACATGAGAAGTTCAGGGGCATTTTTATAGCCTTTTTTCCAGTAGTATATTCCTCCAATTATACCTACTATGGGAAATAAGATCGTTATAATGAACCAGACAGAATTCATTTTTTTAATTGGTTCATTGGAATCTGTTGTTACTTTATTTCCACACTCAAAACAGTAGTTACTCTCTTCTGGATTTTCAAATCCACACTCTGGGCACTTAACCATAATTATCCTCCACATTTTTAATGTTAAGTAGTAGCTTCAAAGTATTGTGGACCGTGAGGAGCTCATCGAAACTGTTCATGAATAATTGATAAAATCCACGTTCCATGTGTTAAGCCATTAATAATATATAAGATTATTTAATCAAATGTGTCGAGAATCATATGTTAGCACTCTTTATTATTCTTTAACATTGCCAGGCAAACGTCGGAAGCTGCATTTGATTTTTTCAATCGGTGACAATTTCTCTATTTTATCTTCTAAAACAATCAAGATAGATCACGAGCTCCAAGCAATGAATCGATGAACTGCTGTGCTGTACGTCCTGACATTCCACCATGATACATTTCCCATTTACTTGCTGCCGATCTCAGTTCTTCATCTGTCAGTTTGATTTCAGGGTGTCGCCTTGCAAGAGTTGTGACGATGTTGAAATATTCTTTCCTCAAAGGATTGTAATAACCAATTGTCACACCGAACCGCGCCGACAGGGATAGTTTTTCATTCACAGTCTCCGAACGATGCAGTTCATCCTGCGAAATATCCGAACGATCACTCCATGTTTCCCGGATCAAGTGTCGCCTGTTCGATGTTGCATAGATCAGTACGTTTTCAGGTTTTGTTTCTAAACCACCCTCCATAACTACCTTCAAATATTTATACTCAATTTCGAACTCTTCAAAAGACAAATCGTCCATATAAATTATAAAACGATAGTTTCTGTTTTTTATCGCTGCAATGACCTTTGGCAGTTTCTTGAATTCATGTTTGTGGACCTCTATCATACGGAGACCGCGGCTATAATACTGATTTAGAACTGCCTTTATGCTTGCAGATTTGCCAGTGCCGGCATCACCATAGAGAAGAACATTGTTTGCTTTGCGCCCTTCAACGAAAGCTTCTGTATTCTGCACCAGTTCTTTCTTTTGGGATTCATAGCCAACCAAATCATCCAGCAGCATATCACTAGTTGTCGTGATCGGGCAAAGGATTCCAGACTTATCATCAGCTGAAATACGAAAAGCTTTATTTAGTCCAAATTCTCCAACACCATATGTTTTGTAGAAATCTGTAACGATTTTGTATAACTCCTCGTCATCTTTAGTCTGTTCAATAGCATAACTGAGTTTTTGAACTTTTTCACTTACGCTCTTGTTGAAAATCTGTTCACTTTTCACGACAGCATTATAATTTGTGATAATCGTAAAGCAGTCAATGTCCAGTTCCTTTTCTATTTTAGAAAAGTCATAGTCAAACAATTGCTTGAAGATGCCAAAATCGTTCCGGGCAAATTTGTTTACAGTACCTTCATTGGTTCCAACTTTTTCTGAAACAAGCGTAAAGGGGTTTTCAGTCATGGATAAAACAAAAGCCAGATAATTGTGCCACAGATTTTTGTCAAAGCCATAAATCGTTGAAATATCAAGCAGACGATTGATTTCGATATAAATATCTGAAATCAGATCTTCTTTCACATAGTCGTCTGCCTCAAGTTTTTTGCAGATATTAGATAATCTAAACAAGATGCTATCTTTGTTGATATTTTTGTAAATCACCAGTTTGGATGTCAAATGATACATTAATTGTCTCCTAATTTGTATAAACCTTTTAACAAACCTAATTTCCGGGGTGGTTTAATTTTTTATCAATGCCACCAGCATAACCTGAAACTGCCGTTTGCTCCTCAACACGATGACAAGGAATGATAATGGAAATTAGATTATGAACTACAGCTCCAGCAACTGCTTGACTGGACATACTTTTTTTGTTCATCTGACTTGTAATAGTTTGGCAATTTCACCGTAAGTAGCCAGTGAAGGTAAACTTAACAGACTAAACTAGTTTTTAATAATTTATAAAGCTTGTTTAACAAAATTTAAATATAGGGAATTAGATGTATGCAACTAGAGATTGAAAGTGTTATTTTGAGCAAATTAAAGATATTCCATGTACTAAATTTTTAAAAAGTTGAAAATTAATAGAATCATAACCAATAGTCATTTGTCAAATATTTTTTTATAAAGCAGGATCATCTAACACTTTTATTTTATAAGGAGTTAGATAACTCTATTAAATTGAAACAACTTTTATCAATCATATTTTAATTAAACCAACTCAAAAGAAGTCAACAACTTATTTATAATTTTTATATTTTTATATTATTTACTATAGGGTCGTTATATTAATTTAAAACCTTAAATTGGAAAGATTTTTGTAAATTTCAGGTCTTAAAAGTTTAATATAATTGGGATTTATGATTTGTATCATCGTATAATTTTCAAATATCTTGAAAATGGGCCAAAATGACGAGTTATATACATATCTAATGGTTGAAATACATGCCTTTTTCATTGTTTTTTTCAGAGGAATTTGAGATATTTTCTAACAAATTTACTTCGTTAAACTACACTATTACGAAGTAAATTAAAAACTTAAAAATATTCTACCCTAAAGTAGTAGATCTATGGATATAACAAAAGTTTTGAATTACATATTTTTTCAAAATAAGTTTTTTTTATAAATGTTTAAACTCTCAAACTTCCAAAAAAGAGTAATTTTTAAAATAAGTAGAAATCAACGCAAGTAAGCTGTTCCATATATATGTAACTACCTATTTTTAAGTATTGATTCAAGTTTAGAAATTATATAGTTGGTTTGGAGTTCATGTCCTGTACAATCCATATAGGCATATTCTTTTCTTGGTTTAAAATTCTCTAAATCTTAAAAAACACCATAATCATTGATAAAGTAAGGTTATTCCAATAAAATTGATATTTCAAAAGGTTTTAGATTGATGATATGTATGTTGATGATATGTATGAATGATTGTAAAGGAATGCTAATAAAATAATAATCCATAAAAAAAATTTTAATTTTAAAGTTTTTTAAAAAAAAAGAGGTTAAGGTGGGTTTAACTTTCAATTAATCCATCCTTAATCCGCATCACCCGTGTATCCTTAGTGGTTTCCACATCATGGGTAACCATGATTACAGTTGTTCCTTCATCATTAACTTGATGTAGGAGTTCGATTATGTTACCAGTGGCGTCGCTGTCCAAGTTTCCTGTTGGTTCATCTGCTAAAATGAATTTTGGATGGTTAACCAGAGAGCGAGCAATAGCCACCCGCTGCCTTTCTCCTCCAGAAAGTTTGGATGGAATGTAATTCATCCTGTGACCCAGGCCAACAATTTCAACGCATTCTTCAGCCCTTTTAATTCGGGATGATTTATCGAGTTTTTTATTGCCTGATAAGTTCCTCATTGGGAATTCAACATTATCACGGGCAGTTAGGGCAGGTAAGAGGTTGAAAGTTTGGAAGATGTATCCTATATTTTCTGCTCGCATTTTAGTAAGTTCTGAATCCTTCATTGAGGATACGTTCCTACCTCCTATGTAAAGATCTCCCCGGGTAGGAGTATCTAGACCTCCAATCAAATTTAGGAGGGTTGATTTTCCTGAGCCGGAAGGTCCCATTATAGATACAAATTCACTCTCATCAACGGTTATATCCAATCCTTTAAGGGCATGGACTTCGGTGCTGTCTAGATTATACGTTTTCCAAAGTTTTTCTCCCTTTACTAAACTTTTCATATTCAAACACACCTTCTTTTAATGTACTTTTATTCATATCTTAAAGCATCTATAGGACTGATACGGGTGGCAATATAAGCTGGTATGAGTCCACTGAATGTTCCAATAATAAAAACTATCACTAGTATCTGGGTAACTATTGCACTAGGTATATTGAAACTGAGGAAATTGACACTTTTCTCACCCATTAAGAGTCCTAAAAGGTTATAAGTAGGTGACATAAGTAAGATCCCAATAACACCACCGATCAAACTCAAAATGAGTGATTCATAAATTATCAGTGCCAAAATTTTAATTTTGCTTGTTCCAATAGCTCTCATAGTCCCTATTTCTTTTGTTCTTTCTTTAACTGACATCATCATAACGATCATGATGATAATCACTGAAACCACAAATATAAAGGCACTGATCATGTTCATGAATATCCTGATCTGGCTTAGATTATCATCTATTGTTTTTTGGGTGTCTTTCTGTGAGTAGATGGCGTAATTGGGATATGCATCCTGTAGACTGGTCTCTGTATTGTCAATTGATCCGATGGGTGAGATGATAACAGTGGATATGATACCAGACATTTCCATAACTGATTGTGCATGGGACAGGGACATGACCATGGAATTGTCAATGGTAAGGGGCCATCCAGTGCCTACCTTTTTCATAATACCAATGACTTTGTATTGGTTTCCCTGAACAGTTATTGTACTTCCCACTGTTGCATTGTAGTTTTTGGCAGCCTCTGATCCCAGGATAACCGCATTATCACTTTCACCCACCAGGGAACTTTTACCAGTCACTGTGGTATTTTCTATGAAAGCCTGCTCCTTGCCCGGTGTAATTCCTACAATCATAGTATATTGGGTGTTACTTCCCTGAATGGGTGTAAATAGAGCTTCCGTACTTTTATCATGATCAACTTCTCCACGTTTTAATACTTCATCTCCAATAGTCTGTGGGATTATGCTCCCAGAGGGTGGGAAGTTGGTCCCATTCTTTTCGAAGTATAATTTTCCGTGAACTGTTCCCAAGTCACCTTCGAGACCTGATTCCATTTCATATAAGACCAAATTAACAGTACCAATTAATAAAACACATACTACGACACCAATTATGCACATGGCTGCGCGGCCTTTTTTGGCCTTAAAATCTTTAAAAGCTATATCTAACATTTTTTTATTCACCTTTAATTTAGAAACACTTTGAATAGTGATAATTTTTATTTGATTTTCTTTTATACCTATTTATCAAGCTATTTCACGATAAAAACAGTGGTTAAATCTTCGAAACCATTTTTTCAGGAAATAAGTCAAGGATCATTGATTATTTTTCTTTTGGTTGGTTTAGAGTTTTTTCTGGTTTTTTTTGTTTTTCATGATATACACCGAATTTGAACTAACGTTCGTTCGCTTAATAAGTAAGGTTCAACTTCACACTATATAAAATTAACGTTCATTCCACCTCTATATACAGCAATTGGAGTAATATTATGATGGAATATGTAACATTTACTAAGTTTTAAAAGCATGAAGTGTAGATCTATAACAACGTTGTTTCAATGCTAAAATTATTAAATAGAAAATATTTCTTTTTTTTTTAAGTATAGTCATGCAAAAAAACTTTAAAACAAGAATCTGCAAGAACTGTGGACAAAAGTTTGAAACAACAAGCGGAGTGCAGATATATTGTTCATCATATTGTAGAAAAGAGTATCACATCAAAAAAAAGAAAAAAATAGATTTATTATCTCGCGGCATTTTATGATAATTTATTTCTATGAATCATTGCTCTAATTTTATAGAGATACATTCCCAAGGTTGAGCTTCAGTATCAATAGTGGCGAATAAATCTTTTTCTACATCCTGGAATAAATCCTCACAACTAAATTTTACACTTGCAGATTTTTTAACAGAATACATTTTGCCTCTTGCACTTTTAACAATTATATCACCCTCTCGAGTTATGCCCACTACTACTTGGTTTATTTCTTTTGCCATATTTTGCTCAACTCCCATAATTTAATTCTTTACTAATTCATTATTGCTAATATCTCTAAAACTAAAATATTTTCAATCTATATTTATATTATAATCATATTATACAATTTTTTATTTATTCTTATAATAGATTTATATATGAAATAATAACAAGTTATAATTAATCTAATGGTGGTTTCATGAGTTTACGCTTCTTTTGAAAGGATGTGGTGTTAGAAATGGGATTTTTTGATAAATTCAGAAATAATGTTAAAGCATGGAATAATAAGGGTATTAATTTGGGAAAATCAGGAAAGTATAAAGAAGCAATAGAATGTTTTGATAAAGTCCTAAAAATAGATCCAAAGAATGTTAGAGCTTTGGATAATAAAGGGGTTACCTATGGACTTCTTGGAAAAGCTCAGGAGGCACTTGATTATTTTGATAAAGTTCTGGAACTAGATCCAAAGAATGCTGAAGCATGGAATAACAAAGGACTTGCCTTTGAAGACATTGGTAAGTATCAGGAAGCAATAAAATCATATGATAAATCACTAGAATTAGATCCAAATAATAGTGAAACATGGTATAATAAAGGTATAAGCTTAAAAAAACTTGAAAAGTATCAAGAAGCATTGAAATCTTTTAATAAAGCTCTAAAATCGTATCCAAACTATGTTGATGCATGGAATAACAAAGGGCTTGCATTGGCACAACTTAAAAAGTATCAAGAAGCTTTAGAATGCTTTGATAAAGTTTTAAAATTAGATCCTAATTCTGAAACCGCCTTAAAAGCTAAAAAAATTATTTTAGAAGCTAGAAAAACAAGTTAGAAATTCACTTTTTTGTAAATCACGGATTATACTTTTCAGCATCTTATCCTTAGTTTCCATTTCTTCAGGGAACTAGTAATAGAGCAAAACAATCAAATACTATTTTTATAACCCTGTTAAATTTGTAGAAGTCCTCTATTTTATCTATTTGAATTAAAACTCCACTCCATTTTACATTTACCTTCCTTCAAGCAAGGGTGCGGGTTATATTTTAGTATATTAAAAGATGTATGAGTAATATGAGTAAGTACTTATGCCAAATAACACAAAATATACTAATAGTAATGTTTTAAAGTAGAAATAATAAGTATGGAGGTTTAATATGGCAGAATATGAATTAAAATATTTAAAAAGGGAAAAAATGGCTAAAATTAAACCTTTAGCGGGTGGAGAATTTCTATATTTTGTTGTAACACCTAAAATTGAGGATTTGAAACTTAAAGACCTTGAGGAACGTATCGAAACAGATATCTCAAACGAGTTCATAGGACAAAATAGACATGAACAAAGGTATAAAGTATCTTTCTCAGGATTTGAAAAAACCGATGACGGAACTAATCTTGTTTTAAAAATTGAGTTCATAACCAAGTTTACAATAAATGAATATGATAAAGACTCAATTATTGAAAAAACACGTGATGAATTCATTGAAAGGCTTAATAATCATCTTCTTCAATTTTGATTCTTTAAATGATGTTTACCTTATTTTTTAAGATAATTATATTAAACCTTTTAATTCTATTTATCTCATTAGAAATCGACAAACTCAGTACATGTTAACTGTCTATTTTGAGTATGTAATTCAAGGTTTAGAAAAATAAAAAGTTTAGAAGTTGTGGATTATACTTACAACTTCTTGATTTCAATACTAACATTTTTTCTAATTGATACCCAATTCTATTTATATTACTCAAAAAATTTAGTCTTTTAGCATAGCACTGACCATTTTAAGCAGTTCAATTTTCTGATCTATCATTGATGCTTTCATATCTAACTTTTCGGCCACGAGTTTTTTCTTCTCTCTCATTATTTCAGCTTTATGTTCTACCATATCTAATTTCATATCAATCATTTTGACTAAAATTTTCTTTTTATCTGCATCAGAAAGATGTTCCATTATTTTTTTAATGAACATTTTCTTCATTATCATTTTCTGCTTCATTTCATCGGACACATGTCCATATTTCATCTCACCATGCATTTTCTCAATCATTTCTTTTTTCATATGCTCTTCACCCATTATAACCACTCCTTGTTTCATTTTTTCAATTAATAGGTGGAAAACTGAGGAACTAATCCTAAATTATCTTTCCATAAATACTAAAAAAATTAAGGGGTTTATGTGGAAATCATAGGTTTATACCAATTCCTCAATTTTGATTGATAATTCCTACCAATGTTATTATATAATTTTCAATTAATTTAATGATTTCTACTACAAAAATATATTAATATTTTTAAATTATGCAATAATATATGATTTTTTATTATAAATTATACTATATTGTTCAATTTAATATACCTATCCTCTTCACATAATTTTAAATAAATATACCGAAATTGGGTTAATTAAAATAAAAATTTTAATAATTATTAATACAAAAATATAATTTATTAAGGAAAAAATAAATTTAAACGGTGATAATATGTTAGAACATATAGGTACAGAGAAAGAACCAAAAGGTAAAGAAAGGCCATTTTATACGGCTTTTTTGATGCATTTTATTGATAAAAAGTTAATAGATGAACCTAATTTAATAAACACATTAACAGATTATGAGAGAAATATGTGGGATATTGGTGATTACGGCTGGAAGTACAAGTTAAAGGACTCTGAAACTTTAATAGATATTAAAATACATTATTCTGACTTAAAATTAGAGGAAAAACAGATTAATATTGATGAAATCATTCAACGTTACGAGAAAGATTTCATAGACTACTACAATTCTCAACTTTAATTGAATTACATTTAAAACTAAATATTGATAGGACTTTCAGAAGGCCAACTTGCAAAAACTTCCTCTTCAGGGAGTACAATCACGGGTCAACCATGGGTCTTTGCACTGTCCTATTAAAAATCATCAATTAAATTTTATTTTTATTCTTCAATTTATTCAATATCGTTTGGAAATTCCTCATTTGCTGATAATTTTTCCTTTATTCTAATTTTTCTTTTAATAACTCCACTGTTTTCTCTAGGTCTTCAATTTTTTTATCTTTTTTCTTTGAATCTTCCATGATTATCTTAAATTCCTTAGTTTCAACATCCTTTACTTTAGCATTATCAAGTGATAAATAAGGGAGTGCTTTGAGATAATGTTTTTTTAGGTCTTCAGGGTTGGCTCTCCAGTATGTGCGGTCCTGATCACTTATTTTGTGTCCTGCCATGTAGTCAGCTATGGTTTTTTCACCAATTTTGTTGATAATAGTGTTTATGAAATATTTATGTAGGGAGTGGCTTCTCCAATATGCATAAGCTCCTTTTTCTTTTTGGAAACCTGCTTGTTTTCCGATATGTCGAAAGTTGGTGACTATACTGTCTCTGCTTAATCTTCCACCGTAATTATTGACGAAAATTGGTTCATTTTGATCTTTAATACGAATCTTTTCATTTCTGCCATAACATCGTTCTTTGAGGTAAGTTAATATTTCTCGGGATACCTCTGGAGGTATGAATGTGTGATGTTTGTAATTAACTTTTTTACGTCTTATTTCAAGGGTTAAAACTTCATTTAAGACTTCATTTTCATTTTGAAAAAGATCATCAACAGTTTTTAATTCTTTATTGATAGCAGCTGCTGCTGAACTTAAAAATTTTTTAATAGTTAGATCCCTTGCCTCTTGTTGTCCCATCCCTGACATGGCCATTAGATATATTAAAGCTTTTTCACGTGTTGATGCAACACTAACTAATTTAAGGATGTCCTCTCTGGTAAGTGACCTTCCAATATTCTTTTCAAGTCCTATATCCCCTTTATTTAGTTTTATTTCGGGTAATGTTATGTCAAAGGCTTTATAAAATGATTTAATAGCTGAAAAATATAAGTTGACTGTGGAAGGAGCTACTTTTTCCTCGAGTTGTTTTTTGTATCGAAGGAGATATATTGATACTCTACGTTTTCGTGGACGAATGCCTGCATCTTCTTCTGTTTCTGCTTCGTTGATAAGTTCAGATGGTGTCTTACCGATAAGTTCAGAAAAATATCGAATTGCTATTTGGTAACTTCTTTGAGTTCCTGTGCTTATATTCCTCTTCAAGAACCATGTTTCAATTAATTCTTCGTCTTCACCATTCATAATAATTCTATTTAGTTGCAAACTTTATAAATATAACGACATTACAGTTATCAATACTCCAATATTACGAAGTAAAAAAAATTAAATCATTTTCTTCTGGGTTCTAATGTAAAGGAGTAATTAAAAACTTAAAATATCTAGCATAAGCGACAGATATATGATATAACAAAGTGGGGATTACAACATTTTTTCAAGAGAATTTTTTTATAAGTTAAACTCTCAAACTTCCAAAAAAAGTAATCTAAGATAAGTAGAATCAACATAAGTAAGCAGTCCCATATAATGTAACTACCCATTTTTAAGTATCATTTCTATCCCTCTCAATAACACTTAACCTCATAAATATTATACCTCCTTTAAGTAGGATTATTTTGTTGTTATTTACATATTCAATTGACGAGAGAGCTTAGAGAACTAGTTTATGATAATAGAAAATAATGGTTTTATGTTAATATTTTTATATATCCAAGTAAGAATATTAAATATAAGATTAGGGGTTTTAATAAATGATAAGAGAATTGCCTGAGGATTATAAAAAAACAATTTTGATAGGTTATTTTTCAATAATCTTATTCGTAATAAGCCTGTCTATAGAATTAATCTTAAATGCAATGTATGGAAATATAAATGGACAGTGGGGAGGACATTTAACTCTCAGTATATTCTTACTTGCCTTTATATTATTTTTTTACTTTTTTATCAAAATTTCTAAGATAAAAGACATTTCTAAGATAAAAGACAAAACTGTTCAAACTAATTTTATAATAATAATTACAGCTGCTATTGCTGTTGTACTTCTTTGTAAGTGGCTTATCCTTTAAAACTGTATAATTTGTGCGATAACAATAAAATATGCAGGATATGGAAAAGAGAACAAAATAATGTTACAATTGAACATGTCTTATGAGACAGAGTATTTTTTAACTGAAAAAGGTGTTAGATTAAATAAAATAATATTTGAACTGTTTAATTTTGATTTAGATGAAGTTAATATAAAGAATGAACAGGGCCTTAAATTAGAAGAATCCAAAGAAATCTAAAGGTTTGTTTGGACATGAAACAAATCTTAAGCCCTTATTTTTTTCTTTTTTTGATAAGTCTTAACACTTGAATTGTATTTCAGTCTTTTTTAACTTTAGATGATTTAAAATGGTTATTAATGGTTTTATTGTCTTTTAATTGTACTATTTTAAGTATTGGTCAGGGTTAGAAATTATATGACTGTTATCTAAAAATAAAAAAAATATTTAAAAAGGGTTTAATAATTTTATTGGACGTTAATTTTTCACTCTTTTACAAAAAGCATCATTATTCCACTTATTAATAACCATAGTCCAATTAATATTCCCAAAATTACTGGATCGGCTATGAGATTACCAACAATTAAGTAGATTATACCTAATATTATTGCGACAACACCATTCCATCGATTTCCACCAACTTTAGATAAGACGCCAATGATACCGGCAACAACCAGGAATAGACCTACAATCCATACTAGGAAACCAGCTAACCAGCTGAATAGTCCGGGGTTCACGATGAATCCAATACCTAGAACCAGGGCAATTATTCCCAATATAATTTCCACTATTCCCATACCAATGCTTTCGCCTATTTCCATTATTCCGCCTATTAATAGACCGATACCCAAAATCAGAACTATAAATCCAGTTAGAACGCTAATTGGAATTAGTCCAAGCAAAGGGAATGCCATCACTATCAAACCCAAAACTATCAAAACCAATGCACTCGCCATTTTTTGCATATTCTTACCTCCATTTATATTATTTGACTTATACTACCTAAATCTTTCCATATTTTGTTAATATGGATTAAATATTCTTTGGACTGATTTAGTTGAATACATATCTTGGATACTGGCAGGGCAGTTATTCCATGGGCAACCGCATTGAAAATCACGGTTTAAAATTAATCATTGGATCTCGAGGATAACAAATTTTATATAATTTATATTACAAATAATATAATTGACCATTTTTGAACTTGTCAATTCAGGAGGAGGCTGATTTTGGGGAATTTCTGCCTCCCTATTCAAATCTTACAAAAATACAACTATTTTTTTTAGGTCTAACTAAAACATACATAACTTTTATATAACTTGTATTACAAATAATATGATTGAGCATTTCACTTCGCTTGTAAATCCTGTGCTGGAGGGGTCCTCCTCCCCTCCTCACCTAAACCAAGCCCAATACTCTTTTTCTATGGTTATAGTGTTACCAGTAACCAGTCTAATTATTACATTATGTGTACTTTAACCCTTTAAGCAGTAAAGCAGTCAATTCTGTGATAAAAAAATTAAGAGTTGATTTACAATGTTTTTGCTATTTCACTGAAAGGTTTTACTTCTCTGAGCTCCAATAATTCCATAGTTCCAAAGAATTTTATTATGGTTTCTTTGTCTGGTGATTCTATTATGAAATACCCTTTATGAATTGCGCCTTCATCATTAGGACAGCTCATATATGCTCCAACAAGTTCAATACCTGCACTTTTTATATGCTCATCTGAAAAAAACTCTTTTATCATATCTTCCCACCAGCCGTTAAAATAGGGCATTCTGAGGCAGGATGGGTGTGTTCTGCTACAAATAACATGATATCACCTCTGCTATTACTATGTTATTTTATGGTGATAAATTTTGGTTTGACTAATTTTTATTTTCAGCTTTTTTAGGATACAACCCAGTTAATGCCATACTATCGGTTTTACCGCCAGCTATCGTGGCTGCCATACCTAAAACAACTCTAAACACACTTACCGGGACCACATGGTTCCCATCAACCCTTGCAAACGCGTTTTTACCATCACTCAGAATATCATTTTATATCGGAGCAGTATTTTGTGCCGTATCCGCCATATTATCCGCACTTCGGGGAGAAAAATTTATACATGAACATGAAGCGCTTAAAACAAATTCAAAAGCCGATTTAAAACCTCGAGAATTGAAAACAGAAGAAAAATCTCGTTAAAAAGGGCATTGTAATTAAAAATTTAGTTTCAAATTAACTGGATTGAAAATAGGGTGAACGTTAATTTGGGGAGCAATATAGTCCAAGACGTATGTTTTTGGAGTGGATGAAATTGAATATGGTTTCAATGAGAGTATAATCTTAGAATCCTAATAAATCAAGTACATTCTTCTCAACATGTCTGTTTTGACCTTTAAATGGGAAATTGTGTGCATACAATACTGGATTGAAATTCAGTTCGATGATGCTATGATTTTTTTTATCTGGTTTTGCTTTTACATCCCGTATGATCATATCCGCCCCACAGATTTTTGCACCTACTGCCTTTGCGGAATTTACAGCAATGATTTTGTACTGCTTTGACATCTCATCTGTACAATCAATGCTGTCACCACCTGTACTGATATTGGAATTTTCCCTGAGATATACAATCTCACCATTTTGTGGAACATAAAATATGTCCTTTTTTTGAGAGGCAATATAATTCTTTTCAACAATGCCTATACTGATTTTTTCCAGTGGAGTCACATGCCCCTTACCTCTCAGTGGGCTCTTATTCTTTTTATCAACCAATTCTCTGATACTGTGCACCCCATCTCCCACAACATTTGCTGGAACTCGGTGCATTACTGCCACCACTTCATCACCGATTACTAAAAATCTGTACTCTTTGCCTTGTATGAACTCTTCAATCATAATGGAGCTATCATATTTTAATGCCTGTGTAACTGCACTCCTGTAGTCTTCCTGTGATTTTAACTCCTTCAGTATTAAAATGCCCTGTCCAAAATTAGTGGATTTAGGCTTTATCACAATATCCTTACCCACAAAGTCGGAATATTTTTTTACAGCTTCATTTACATCATTTACGGTTATACTCTTAGGTACATTAATGCCGTGCTCTTTAAGAACTATTTTTGTTACTTCTTTGTTTTCCATGATTAATGGGGCTACATATGTGTCGGCAGAAGTTTTTGAAGCCTGCTTTACATATTCAAATTTATTATCTTTTTTCAAACGGATGAAATTATCATCCCTGTCAAGTACATCAACCTCAATACCCCTGTTTAATGCTTCTTGGATAAGAATTTGAGTTGAAAGTTCAAGTCCTTCATAACTTTTTATTGACATAATCAAGTCTTCCTGA
Organism: Methanobacterium paludis; assembly: GCF_000214725.1. Taxonomy (NCBI): domain Archaea; kingdom Methanobacteriati; phylum Methanobacteriota; class Methanobacteria; order Methanobacteriales; family Methanobacteriaceae; genus Methanobacterium; species Methanobacterium paludis. Next base: position 1,202,782 of record NC_015574.1, read on the forward strand.
TAATATTTTTCTGTGAATTATTTATCGCATATCTAGTTCCGAATTCTAGAAAGTTTTCATTGTTCTCTTCCATTTCCCTGTGTATCCTTTCAGACGGCAACAATGATATATCAAAAAGCTTTTTGTACTCCTCTTCAACGATCTTACAATATTTATCATCTCCGGTGCCTTTGTCCATCAACTCAGCTACGTTTTTGAGCCTTTCAAATATCTCCTTTCCCCATGATTTCAACCCAATTGTTCCTTTATTATATTTTTGGAGCATTAAATTCTCTTTTCTTCCATAGAGGGCCACTAAATGGTGATTTAAATTTATTCTCGCATGTTCATCCTCAGTGATGATGTCACTTTGTTCAAACAAACAGAAAAGCATGAAAACTTGAAGGAAATTCATCTCGTCAATGCTTAAACCCACCTTTTCAAAGGGGTTCAAATCCAAAATCCTTACCTCTATATATTTTACTCCTCGCTTTTCCAGTGCATCCAGTTGGGTTTCCCCTTCATTTGTATTCTGTTTCAGTCGAATTGAAGAGTAAAATTCGTTTTCTTTTTGCAAAATATTCCCATTCAGTTGTATTTGAGAACCGTTCTTGTATACGCCTAATTTGGAATATTCTGTATTTTTGGTTGCCATCAACTTACGGAGCTCTTCAGAATATTCCTCCAAACTATTGAAGTATATACTATGCTTGTTTTTAAGAGCATTTGAGTACCCAAATCTGCTTACTCGTAGGGATGTTGCGTATTTATTGAAATTTTCAATAACATCTACACAGCACTGGCAGCATTTTTGAATAATCTCAATTTCATTGTTTATAACTGAATAATAAGTATGATGGCTGTATGGTGATGCACCGAAAAGATAAATCAACATCCAACGATAGCGTAGAAAGTTTCTCGCAAGCGCAAAATGCATTTCATCAATAAATGAACGTTTATCATTTCCATTTCCAAATCGTTTATATAAGTAATCAACCATTCCTTCGCTAAAAGAAAAATTATAGTGGATTCCTGATATCATTTGCATTTTCTTGCCATAACGCAGTGCCAGCCCGTTTCTATATGTTTCCATATATTTTCCATCCTCAGAATCAGGAAACCTTGCAATTGGGATATTATCTTCATCTGGAAGCCTTGGAGGCATACTAAGCGGCCAAAGTAGCTCATCACCGATACCATTCTCAACCTCAATGTTTATTGTATCTAATTCTGCGTACACTTCTTCAATCGACTTAAAAGTTGGTGTTATCATCTCAATTTGACTTTCAGAAAAGTCAGTGGTAATGCGCGGATTTTTGATTTTATCCCCAAATACTGCAGGATGAAACGTCAACGCAAGATCACCGGAGGATGTAACCCTCTGAGACTCTTTTTCCATGCCAAAATTGCCCTCTACCAATAGCTTTCCTTTATCATCTTTTAAAAAAGACTTTGATATTTCTGAAAAATTCCAGTTCATAAAATCCTTCTTTTTCTTTTTATCAACAATTTATTTCTATTCATGGTCCCAAAAGTGTTCAACATTACCAACTACATTCTCACATCTTCCGTAAAGATTCATAAATTTTTATAATATACTTTCAAAATAGTATGATCATAAGAAATCTTGTTTTATGGCTGTGATGGTGCGGCTGGAAAAGTTTTACAGGCTGTTGCATAACTATAATTGTATTGGAAACCTCAATTTATTTTCTTAACTATCGGTTATCCAATATTTATATCTATCGGTTACCACTATATCTATTTCGTATATTCAGAAGGACATTTCATTCAAATTTGTCTATTTTTTCTTCGAGTTTATCTACTTTGAGTATGAGTTCATCCATTTTTTCTTCATAGCTTATTACCCTTTTTTCTACTCTGTCTGCTGCTTTTCGGCTTTCTTTTCTAAAGAGATCTACGAACGAATAGGCCAGTGTGGCAGTAACTAAACTTAAATATCCCATACCTGTTAAAATTAGAATTGTTCCTACTACTCTACCAATTCCTGTAACTGGAACAATATCTCCGTATCCTACGGTGGTCATTGAGACGATAGCGTACCACATTGCAGATTCATAGTTTGGAACTTCAGGATTAACACTTCTTTCAACAATAAAGAATAAAAATGAACCGATAACAAGAACTAATAACAATATGACCGTGGCATAATCTAATTTTGTTTTTGAAGGGTATTTACGTACTTCTCTTCCAGTTATTCGCAAAACTTTATAGAAGGCATAAAATCTTAAGAACACAATTAACCATATAACATCGATAAAACCAAATAATTGGAAAATGTTGAAACAAATAAAGGTTAAGGGAATTATAGAGAAAATATAAGCCCAATTCTCCCGAATAAATTGCCAATTTCCATTCAATTTATCCTTCCTAATTCTAAAAACTATGAAATCAATTAATATCAATATAACTACTACAACATCGTAATTGCTGATATTATAAACTGTACTGGGCATTATACCTACTGTAAATCCGGCAATCATCAAACCCATGAGTAATAGGTCAACTATTATCAAAACAGATAATAATGCTTCAAAAATCACTTGAAAGTGTCTTTTCATTGTTTCATACCCTTAATTATATCCTGGGGTTCTAATTTACGATATTTAAAATAACCATAGAACCATCTTATCGACCAGATAAAATGAAATCCAGCCCACCATAAAATTCCAACTAAAACATAAAAAACTGCACCTAAAAAGATGTTTAAAAATGCTACTAACAAAAATATAATTGGATTTCTAACTAAAAACGAGAATGTACCAATAAACTCCTGTATACCTGACGTAAATATTAGTGTTGGTGAAATACCTATAAAAATCCATAATAAAAAGGCTAAAAAGCCAGCAATAATCCTTATAACACCTCTACGAGGAGAGAATATTTTATTCATCTGTGAAGAAAGTTCTTTCTCACTCGGACCATGATCCTGCCTATTTCCATCACCATCTTTAGCATCCACATTTATCACTTCAATAACTTTCTTGTAACTAATATTACAATAAAAATATATTAAATTATGTAAAAATTAGAAGAAATTATTAGAAATTGAATAAATTTAGTTTTTATAATGTGAATGTTTCAGTTAAGCTTTCCCTAGATTATAAAAGAAAGATTGGCTCATTCTCATCCATCTAAATAACAGTTAGCTCATAAATATTTAGACTCTCATCCAAGAAGATTATTATGTTGTTATTTACATTTATATTAAAACTACGTGACATATTCATGGTAACACTATATGTTTTCACTAACTATAATTCCCTTGAAAAACAAATAATAGTATGGTGTTCAAATGTATGATGAGAAAACTAAAGAATTTATGGCTAAATGTGAGGAAATGAAGGATGATCCAGCTGTAATGAAGGAATGTAAAATTATGCTGGACACAATGGCTGAAAAAAAGTTTGAAATGGAAGATGAACCTGAAAAGGACTATACACACATGGCACAGAGCATTTCTAAAGAAGATGTTCCAAAGATTCTTGAAATGGCACTTAAAATAGCAAAAAGTGGGAAAATAAAAGACCCTGAAATAAAAATCGCTGCAGAACGACTTATCAGAACTTTAGAACCACTATAAAAAAATTAATTTTTTTTATTTTTAGTTCTATGAAAGTCTATCCTAAAAGTTCATGAAAATCAATTCTAAAAAATTCAATCCTAAAATAGTATCTTAAACAAACGGGCCGAGAGGGATTTGAACCCTCGATGACAGGATTAAGAGTCCTGCGCACTGCCAGACTGTGCTACCGGCCCATAATATTCTGTTTTAAATAATTTAATCATGCTTCAATCTTGTTTTACTAGAACGAACTTTAAACAATCCAAATTTCTATATTTGGCCTGTAAATTCTTGAACTTCCTCTTTTCATAGGGGGATGTTTGTCCAGATCTAGTCTTATACATTTTCATGAAGATCTACTTAAAATTAGTTAGGTCTTCTTGGTTTAAAAGCTTTTCATTTAAACATCGGATCATCAAAAAAGTTATCAACCTCTGCGTGTTTTGATGTTTACAGGTTTTATTTGGTTTTATAAAGAAACTAAAAAAGGAAAAATATGAATAATAAAAAAAGAATAAAAAAAAGGTATGAATAGAAAAAAATTAGGAATTATTATTATAGCCCTTATAGTGGTAATTTTAGGAATTGGGGCAATTAGTGGAGCATTTGGCTCAGGAAATCAAACAAAAACAACTTGGACATCTAATTTAACAACATCTACAGTAAATCCTGAAACATTTAATTATATTCCATTACCAAATGGAACTACGAGTGTTACTGTGGAATATAGTAATTTAACCAATACAACTAATTCTACTAGTTATTTCCAGTTCATAACATTGAACTTCATTCCAAAACAAGGTCAAAATATAACAAATTATGAAAATAACAATATTGACCTCAGAACAGTGTCAGTGAACTCAACTCATCCAACAGGAAATCTCACCTTACTATCAAATGGTGCAAAAAGCGTTGGAATATTAGATGTTTCAGCAAAAGGAACAATTAAAATAACAGCCTTCTCTTAAAAGTGCAATCAAATGTTTTAATAAAAACGATTCTATAAATAATTTGATTCAAAAAATCTAATTTTAAAAAAAGAAGATAATTAAAGGGTAAAATTCCCTTTATTTTCTTTTATTTCAGATCATCCTAATTTTTAAAACAACCCACTCTCCTCTAACTTTTCTTCCATCCACTGTGCACGTTTATCCATTTTTTCTTTGATCACAAAAGTTAAAACAAATGTCACGGCAGGGAATACAGTTAAAAGTTCCATATTGTACCAGAAATTGCTCCATAAAACTCCGGCAACTACCTCACGAAGCGCACCAACAGCATATGTCAATGGTAAATATGGATGTATGGCCTGGAAGAAAGATGGTAAAAGTTCTAATGGGAAAATTCCTGCTGTTCCTGTGATCTGTAATACCAGTACTATAATTGCAAGGGCTTTTCCAGCATTTCCAATTGCAGATGTCATGGAATATACGATCAACATAGAGCACATGCTGATATACACCGTGACTAATGCGAACAGCAGTGGAGAGGAGATCTGAACATGCAACCATAGTACTCCCACTATAATTACCAATGCCTGGAATATACTTATTATTAAAAATATTCCCATTCTTCCCAGATAAACACTTGCGCTATGATATTTTTTCCTTGATTTCACCCTCATGGTTAACATGGCAACTGATATAATACCCCCTATCCATAGGGATATGGCTATATAAAATGGAGCAAGAGCAGATCCATAAGTTTTTACTGGGTACATATGTTCCTTCTCCAGATCAAGAGGACTTTCAAAGTAATTATTTACTCCATTTTGATCCACATCAGAAAGTGAAATTAATTTATCCAGATCTCCTTCATTTACTGAGTTGAGTTTAGCTGCAGCTGTTTGAATTGCGTTTTTAAATGTTGGCCACTGTGAGTTAGCCAAATCCAATTTTGCCGATGCTGCATTAATTGCTTGGCTTATTTCTCCTTGATTGTTATATAAAGTATCAACAGCACTGTCCATTTGATCAATTGAAGTTTTTAATTCAGATAGTCTGCCTGTTGTATTGTTGTTTTTGATATCTGATTCTACCTCTTTTAAAACAGTAAGGGCAGTGTTTGCTTGGGTTATATCGCCTTCAACTTGAGTGATAATTGTTTTTAACTGTGGATCTCCCGTTACATTATATAAAGCTGTTAAAATTGCATCCATGTACTTTAATGATGTGATCAGGTTACTGACTTTCAATTCCATATCCTGAACTGTGGAAAGAGCCTTTGTTGGGTCATTTCCAATGTAACCATATAATGTATCATACTCTGATTTAGCATAATCCGCATTGCTCTTTATTTGCGGTAGATTTGCACTAACTTTTGACCATACATCATTTACTGTGGCCATATCAGAATTTGCCTGCGTTAACGATGAATCTATATCCCCTAAGTTTCCATTTAATTCATTTACAAGAGATTTTGTCTTAAGAAATTGTGCTTTATTTTCTTTAGCCAATTCTCCTGCATCACTGAGCTTACCAAATATGAGCCCATCAACAGTTTTAACTACCTCATCATTAACTTTTGATTGTATTGCATCTACCCCTGCATTGGTAATTCTTGGAGATACAGGATTTAATTTATCATTGACCACATATTGCATATGGGCCTGATGGGGATCCGATGTCTCAATAGACAATAAATCTGAACTAAAGTTATTGGGAATTATTATGGCTGCATAATATTTTCCATGTTGAAGCCCGTCTAAAGCTGTTTGTTTATCAACAAACTGCCAGTTAAAGTCTGTATTATTTTTCAATTCATCAGTAAACATATTTCCCATATTATAGTCGGTTCCATTAGAATTAGAACCTAAATCTTCATTAACTACGGCAATTTTAATACTTGAAGTTTGAGCATAGGGATCCCATGTTGCCTGAATATTAAGCAATGCATAAAGTGCAGGTATACATATAATCACTATTAAAACAAATAAAACTACAGGGCTACTTTTAATAGCTTTAATATCATTTTTAAAGATTTCTCTTGCGCCTTTTATCATTAATTCCATCCTCACAATTTAAATGGTTAATCTTTGTTATAGTAAACTTTTGTTATAATAAAATGAATCAAAGTTTCAATGTTGTTCGTCATCATATAAAAATATTCTCTTATCAGGAACTATAAACAATCAGTTGACCAGAATACTGAAAATATAGGTAGTAATATGACTTAAAAACTGTATAAAATAATTTCTTGAGTAATTATGCCTAAACTTGGAAGATTAATTAATATTTTAGCAAATATTGTTTCACTAAACCCTTCTCAAAATTTTAAATTGTAATAAACTCCTCATTTTATTGGTCAATAACTAAAAACAGATAAAAATGTATTTTATTGAGTATAATTCCTTAAATTTAAATTAATTTACATCTATAAACTTATTTTAAAATAATGTTAATTAATACTGATTTTAAAAAATTAATAGGTCGATCTTTATTTTATGTAATAGTTTGTTATGTTTAACTTTAGTTTGTAGTTCAAAAATGGAAATAACTCTTAATAATCAAGTTTAATTTCACAGATTTTTTCTATAAAATTAATATTCATTAATAATATAAAAATTATAAACATAAGTGTGTAAATGATTTAAAAATCCTTAATTTTTTACAGTTATTGAAGCAAATTGATGTTTTTTAGATTTTCATGTCAATACGTCTTTTCTATGTAAAACAAAAAAATGGTTAAGAAGGGGATAATGATGAATATTGCCCCCATAGAAACTGAAGAAGCCAAAAAAAATTCCATAAAAATCTTATTTGAAAAATTATCATCAAGTAAACAAGGATTAGCTTCATCAGATGCAAAAAAACGGCTTGAAACTTTTGGATTTAACGAGATCACCGAAAGAAAAGTTAGTTCTATTGTTAAATTTTTAAGCTATTTTTGGGGTCCAATTCCCGGGATGATAGAGGTAGCCATTATTATATCCTTAATAATTGGTCATTGGGCTGATTTAGAAATTATTACCCTGCTTCTTCTTTTAAACGCAGTTGTGGGCTTTTGGCAGGAATACAAAGCCGCTAATGCAGTTGAACTTTTGAAAGAGAAATTGGCTGTTAATGCACGTGTTTTGCGTGATAAAAAATGGGAAACTATATCAGCAAAGGAACTTGTGCCTGGAGATATTGTACATGCACGTTTAGGAGACATTGTACCTGCTGATCTAAAGCTAATAAAAGGTGAATATCTGTCAATAGATGAATCTGCTTTAACTGGAGAATCTTTACCCATAGAAAAGAAATCAGGAGATCTGGCTTATTCTGGTTCTGTTGTCAATCAGGGGGAAATGGATGCTCTTGTAGTCAGCACGGGTATGAACACATATTTCGGTAAAACAGCCAAATTGGTAGAGGAATCCAAAACAAAAAGTCATTTAAAGAAGGCAGTTATAAAAATTGGGGATTATTTGATTGTTATGTCTGCTATGCTGGTGGCAGTCATTTTTATTGTGGCTTTGTTCCGTCATGAGAGTTTTCTTTCCACTTTACAATTTGCTCTGGTTCTGGTGGTTGCTTCTATACCCGTAGCATTACCAGCTGTGCTTTCGGTAACCATGGCTGTAGGCGCTATAGCATTAGCTAAAAAAGATATCATAGTTAGTAAACTAGTTTCCATTGAAGAAATGGCCGGAGTAGATGTTCTTTGCTCTGATAAAACAGGTACAATAACAAAAAATGAATTAACAGTTGCTGGATTAAAATCATTTCCAGGATTTGATAATAGCAAGTTACTTTTATACACTAGTCTGGCTTCCCAGGAAGAAAGTAAAGACCCCATAGATGATGCTATAATATCCCGAACACAGAAAGAAATGGGAAAGTTAACAGATAAATTTAACATATCAAAATTTAAACCATTTGACCCGATTATAAAGCGTACTGAAGCTTCAGTTGAAGATAATGATGGTGGAAGATTCAAAGTAGCTAAAGGAGCACCTCAGGTTATACAGGCACTAACTGATGAAAGTGCTGAAAAAGTTGATAAAACAGTAAAAGAATTGGCTAAAAAGGGTTACAGATCACTTGGCGTTTCAAAAACCGATGCAAATGGTAAATGGCATTATGTAGGAGTTATAGCACTTTATGATCCTCCTAGAGAAGATTCTGCAGAAACAATCAGAACAGCTCAATCTCTGGGTGTAGATGTTAAAATGGTCACAGGTGATAAAATGGTCACAGGTGATCATATTGCTATTGCTAAAGAAATTTCACGAGAAGTTGATCTAGGCACTAACATCGCGTTACCTTCCGAATTCATTGATAAACCAGATAGAAATGCAAAACATATAATTGAAGATGCAGATGGTTTTGCCCAGGTTTTTCCAGAACATAAATATCATATTGTAGAATTGCTTCAAGAAAATGGACATATTGTGGGTATGACAGGCGATGGGGTTAACGATGCTCCTGCACTTAAAAAAGCAGATGTTGGAATCGCAGTTTCCGGATCCACTGATGCAGCTAAATCAGCAGCAACAATAGTTCTAACTAAACCTGGTCTTTTAGTAATAATTGATTCCATAAAACAGAGTCGTAAAATCTTCCAGCGAATGACCAATTATTCCATTTACAGAATAGCTGAGACTATTAGAGTTTTATTCTTCATAACCTTCTCTATTCTTATATTTAATTTTTATCCTGTAACTGCACTTATGATAGTTCTTTTAGCGCTTTTAAATGATGCGCCAATACTCACCATAGCCTACGACAATGTTGTATATTCAGATAAACCTGAAAAATGGAATTTAAGAATTATATTAAGTATAGCAACTTTTTTAGGATTTTTAGGAGTTATTGAATCTTTTTTTATATTTTATATTGGACTTGATGTACTACAATTAAGTCATGCTGTACTTCAATCTTTTATGTATCTAAAACTATCAGTATCGGGCCATCTTATGGTTTTTATGGCTCGTACCAGAGGCCATTTCTGGTCTATTAAACCAGCTTTGCCTTTATTTTTAGCCATAGTTGGAACCCAATTTATTGCCACTCTCATAACAGTTTATGGATTTCTCTTACCTGCAATGGGTTGGAATTTAGCCATTCTTATATGGGGATACACACTCGTGACCTTTATGATTATTGATTTTATAAAAGTCAAAGTATACAGCCTGCTAGAGCATGAGGGTATAAAATTCTAGGAATAAACATCATTTAAAATATTCTCTTGAATTTTCTGAGTTGATTAGATACTGAATTTGTATGACCTATCTAAAAAAATATGTGCCATAAAGATCATAGATACCTCCAGAATAAAAATAGGGGTTGTTAAACATGTCCAGAGTGATACATTTTGAAATACCTGCAGAAGAACCTGAAAGAGCTGCAAAATTTTATAAAGATGTCTTTGGGTGGAAAATTGAGAAATGGGAAGGTCCATTCGATTATTGGCTTATAACAACAGGAGAAGAAGATGAACCCGGGATAAATGGGGCTATAATGACAAAGGATATGGGGGATATTGTCAAAAACACAATAAATGTGGATTCATTTGAGGAATATGCCAAGAAAATTGAAATGGAAGGCGGGAAAATGTTAAGTCCCAAAATGACTGTTCCTGGTGTGGGTGACATGGCATCGTTCCAGGACACTGAAGGCAATATCTTCGCGATACTTGAACCACACATGGAAATGAAATAGAAATAGCTAAATCTTCTTTATTTTTAAAAATTTTATTTTATATTTTCCGTATGATGTTTACATCGGAGGAAAAATGGAACCAAACACAACTCTTGAGTTTGTTCAGGAAACTATGGTGGACTTTGCCCAGCTTACTGGACTGGAACCAGTTAGTGACCATCCAAAGCGTTACCTGTGGACAGATGCGTTTGCAGTCTGTAACTACCTCGAACTTTTCCGCCTCACCAATGATGATGTTTACCGTGACCTCGCTCTACGTCTTGTTGACCAGGTGCATCATACACTCGGCCGACATCGTGATGATGACACACGGAATGGTTGGATCAGTGGCCTAGACGATGAAAAAGGTGAGCGTCATCCAACAAAAGGTGGTCTGCGTATAGGGAAGAAATTAAACGAACGCAGACCCGATGAACCTCCCAGTGAGCGTTTGGAATGGGATCAGGACGGACAGTATTATCATTACCTAATAAAGTGGATGCATGCACTAAATCAGGTGAGCCGGGTCACAGGTGATCCGAATTATATAAAATGGGCCGTAGAACTTGCAAAAGCTGCTCATACCGGATTTACATACGTTCCCCCCTCAGGCGGCCGTAAACGAATGTACTGGAAGATGAGTATAGATCTTACCTATCCTTTAGTTCCTTCCATGGGTCAGCATGATCCTCTCGACGGTTTCATCACCTACAGCGAGCTACAGATGAGTACAAAAAATTCAGAACAATATTCACGCTCAGATCTCAGTGCTGAGATTGCAGATATGGCCAATATCTGCCAGGGAAAAAGCTGGGCAACTAATGATCCTCTTGGTATTGGAGGGCTCCTCTCGGATGCCTTAAGAATTGCACAGTTGATGAGGGATGGTTTCGCCTACGGAAATCTTCTGGAAGTCGTGATGGAATCCGCCATGATTGGTATGGGATCATTTGTGAGAGACAATACTTTGAGGTTACCTGCAGACTATCGTCTGGCCTTTCGTGAACTGGGGATTTCCATCGGGTTGAAGGGTGTTGAAAAGTTGAGGGAATGGATCGAAGAGAATCCTGATTTGTTCAAAAATCCTCTGCGACAACAGGTTGAAGCCATCAGGGAGTATGTGCCAATTGGAAAAACCATCGAAAGGTTCTGGATGGATAGTAAAAACAGAGAAACCTGCAACTGGACAGAACACAGGGAGATCAACATGGTAATGCTGGCCACCAGTCTAGTTCCCAATGGATTTTTGCTGATTTAAATCACAGAGCTTGGATAATAGAAGGATATGCAAATGAACAAAAAATGGGCGTAGGTACATAAAACTACAAGAATGGGGAGGATTTTATGAAACCACAAGTTGGGATGAATTTGTAAAGTACAAAATTAATGGGAGGAATTTTCATGGCTTATAAAATGTTAAAGCATGATGTGTATTCTGTTGGTGCTGTAGATTGGGATAGAAGGTTATTTGATGAACTCATTAAGATTCCGGATGGAACGAGTTACAACTCATTTTTAGTAAGGGGTGTTGATAAAACAGCACTCATAGATACAGTTGATCCCTCTAAAACTCATGAACTTACAGCTAATCTTCAAAAATTAGACGTTACCCTTGATTATGTGATTGTTAACCATGCAGAACAGGATCACTCTGGATCAATTCCCAAAATCCTTGAATCCTATCCTGATGCCCAGATTGTGACCAACTCAAAATGCAAAGAATTGCTGAAGGAATTTCTTTTAATTCCTGAAGAAAAGTTTTTAACTGTAAACGACAGGGAAACCTTATCTTTAGGGGATAAAACTCTTGAATTTATATACACCCCATGGGTTCACTGGCCTGAGACCATGGCAACCTATCTAAAGGAGGATAAAATACTATTTTCCTGCGATTTTTTCGGTTCTCACTTTGCAACAAGCGATATTTTTGTAACTGATGAAGCAGCGGTTTACACAGCAGCAAAAAAATATTATGCCGAGATAATGATGCCCTTTAGAATCAACATCCAGAAAAATCTGGAAAAATTGAAGGATATTCAAATTGAAATTATCGCCCCAAGCCACGGGCCACTTTATAACAACCCTGAATTTATTTTAGACGCTTACAAAGAGTGGATATCTGACGATACTAAAAATGAAGTGATAATACCCTACACATCAATGCATGGCAGTACCAAAAAAATGGTAGAGCACCTGGCAGATGCTCTGATCGATAAAGGAATATCAGTAAAACCATTAAATTTAGCCGTAACAGACATAGGTGACGTGGCCTTAGCACTTGTAGATGCACCTACAATGGTTATAGCTTCTCCCACGGTTCTAATTGGACCTCATCCAAATGTGGTTTATGCCACTTACCTTGCAAATGCCCTGAGACCTAAATTGAAGTTTATATCGGTAATAGGTTCCTATGGGTGGGGTGGAAGAATGCTGGATCAGATTACAGGGATGTTAACGAATTTAAAGGCGGAAATCCTTGAGCCTGTTATCATTAAGGGATTCCCAAAAGAGGAGGATTTTAAAAAAATAGATGTATTGGCAGATGAAATCGTTAAAAAACATACCATGTTAAAATAATTTCATGAAAGCTTTTTTTAATATTATTTAAGTAAATTAATAAATAAGTTTACAAAAAATGTAAAAAAATAGATGAGTAATGTTTAAAATATTAAAGAGATGAATAATTTCTCTTTTAGAAATTATTATCCATTAACTATTCGGTTACTGGTATTTTCCAGAGATAGCCCAATTTCTTTCCTTTTTCCTGTTTATTTTTACCTTTCTTTTCAGTTACATGAGCTTCGCTGCCTTCCCATGTCCCTACAGTTTCATCTAAATATTTGGCTATTTCTTCACTATAACTTTTCGTTCCAATTGTGTAAGTATCAGGTTCATTATGAATATAACTGATTCCTTCACCTTTTTCTTCTATTACCTTTGATATTTCCATTAATTTTTTATAAAAGTCTACAGACACCATTTTAACTTTTTCTCCTATTCATTCTATAATATTTTTTATGGATTATTTGAGTTAAATTTAAAGATAATTTAAAATTACTAGATAAATTGAGGATTAAAACAAACATAAGCCTGAAATGCAATACTTGTTAGTTCATGTCCAATATTCAATTATCTTCCTCATAGGGTGGTTGTTTGAGCAGGATCTAAGAAAATATCCATGATTCATGATACAATCTCAAATCGAGAGATACACAATATGTTTTATTAAAAATTGTTTTAAAATTGTTGCAAATAACATCACTCTAAACAATTAAAAACTGATATTGTATTACTAATTTACAAACATCCTTATATACTGTTTATATTTATTCAGTATAAAGTTAACTATGATTTAATAAGTTAGTGTTTTTAGGTTAATTCCATGTAAATAAAATTTGGGTAGTAAATGATTTGAATCAAGTAAACGAGAGTATTTAGATTAATTAGAGTGATTAATTTATGTATAAAATTTACAGTATATGGATTCTGTTAAAGAGCTTCATAATTGGAATATTAGCAAGAATGGGTTAAGACTAGCTGCGGAAGAGATAGACACCATATACTAATAATAAAACCACTACTATCCAGTATATATAGTATATAAAAGTCGGCAATGCCAGAATCAATATTGCAAGGACAATAGCCAATATTATCAATAACATGCCGTTAGTTTTTTCGTCCAATTTTTTCACCCCTTTTTTTTAATCCTAATAAATAATTATCTTTTATTAACTATATTTTTTTTGATTACAAAACTTATCCATGGAGTAAACGTTTCAAGCTAAAAAAAAGGCAATATTTAAAGGATTTAATTTCAAAAGAGTAAATTTACTGATTAAAAATTAGATAACTGAATTAATAATTTACTAATATCCATTTAAAACCGCATGTATTTCTGTTTTTAAATCGGAATTTATGTCTTTGAGTGAAGTTATTTCTGTTAAAAAGTCTTCTTTTGTTATGTTACCCGTTACAAACTGTGTTTTAATTTCTGCCAGTTTATCTAAAGTTCTTACGGTGACGTTATTGTTATTTTCAACTGCAATCAATTCTTTATTCATCTCTTTTTGGGATATGCTTCCCTGTTTATATCTATTTTCAATATCTGACCTTTGAGACTGATAAAGTGAATTAAAATAATCATTTAAAATAGTATCCTGTTTATCAACAGATTGAATAGAGTTTTGTTGGCCCTCAACGTGCTCAACAGGCAATATCAATGCTTCAGTATCATTAGGAGATATCCCATGTTTTAAATGAAAGAAAAATGGCACTGCAACTACTATCGCTATACAAACTACCAGAATCAAAATTTTCTTATTATTAAAATTCATAACTTCCATTTTGTCTACAATGTAGTTAAATATAATGGATAAATGGCACGGATATTTCTATAATTTGATGCGCCATCAACAAGTATGAGGAATCAGTAATTTTTTTTGTCCCCAGTTGATACCTTCACCCAGTTCTAAGATACCTTCAATTACAGTTAAATTTCATCATTCACTTACATCATACAATTTCAAAAATTTGTCAATTAGAAAAATTAGTTAGAATTAATCAATAAATTATTTATTTCTCTCATCTTTGTTTAGTTAAAAAGATAAAAATATAACAAATGTTCATATGTTATAAAATAAAATTTATGATACATATGATATGTGATTATTGAACAAATTTAAAGTATAATAGACCCATTGACGCATTACTTTCCAGATCATGATTAATATTATAAAAATCGGAAGGTAACAAATGGAATGATTCAGTTGGGGTAATGAAATGTTAAAATATTTAGGTACATTAAAAAATCCAAGCAGCAATGAAATACCATCTTCAACAATTTTTCACATAAAATTTGTTGATGACAATAAGTTAACAGAAATAAAAATTGGAGAATTAAAAGAATTTATGAGTGAATATCATAGTTCAGCATACCCTGAAATACCAATTACATGGAATTTAAAGTATAATCATGATTCAAGTGTAAAAATCCAATTAAAACTCCATTATCCAGATATTAAATGGGCAAATGATAAGCGTACACAGGAAAAAATTATGATGAGTTTGAGAGAAGAATTTGAAGAAGTTTATGAAAACGAATTTTGTTAGATTTTATATTATAATTTCCAAAAAATGTAAATATCGCTGAAAAGACGATCTTGAAAAATTTAAAGGAAAATTAATCATTCTTTAATGGAATTGGACATCGTAAGAGATACTATGCTGGCAAATGATTCAATTAAATGTTTTTTCTCGTTATCTATTGATTCATCTGTTGCAATTGCCAACACACCGAGTATTCCACTGGGAACTTTTAATGGAATGTGATACCATTTTGAAGATGATAAAGTTTCAGTAGTTCTTCCAGCAGATTTTTGATGTTCAAAAACCCAGTTAGAAACACCACACTCATTATCATCAAAACTTACATGATCCCCAAAACGAGACACAATATTCAAACGTTTTTGATCATCCTGCATCAAAATTATAACATCATAATTAAATAATTCAGATATATACTGCGTACTTCTCCCCAAAATGTCACGCAAACTTTGTGATATCAATAGGTCCTTACTGAAATCATATAAAGAAGCTATAAATTGTTCCCGCTGCCTTGTGTTCTCAACCTGTTTTTTGACTACATCTGCAAGGAAACTGGTAATTATTCCCACTATTAATAATACGAGAAATGTTGGGACAAAACGAACATCTGAAACACTGAACGAGTAATAGGGCTGTACAAATAAAAAGTCAAAAACTCCTACCGCAAGTACAGATGATAATATTCCTGCCTTCCTTCCAGATACCAAACCAGAAATCACAACAGGTATTATAAATATCATAGGTATATTTATTGCCTCGATATATGGCCTTATAACAAAACAAATTAAGGATGTAAGTCCTATGCTTAAAATACTCACTGTATATGGTTTTAATTCCTTTTTTAAACTAAAATATGGTTTTTTTACATTTTTAGTTTTTATAAACTCTTTATTTTCATTTTCCAGGATTAAAACTTGTGCTTGACTTTTTTGGATTACCTTATTGATTACAGAACCTTCAAAGATTTTCTGAAAGCGGGACCTCCTGGAATGTCCCATTATAATAAGGGTTATATTTTTGGATTTTGCAAATGAGACGATCTCATCGGATATTTTGTTACCTGCCAGACGAAAAAGATTAGCATCCAATTCTTCAGCAAGTTTAAGGTTTTTATCGAGTTGAATGACTTCTTCAGATTTCATATTAAATTTATAGGACGGATCAACATATACTGCAAAATATTCTACATTAAAAAGGTCTGAAAACCGATGTGCTACTCGTATAAGTTTTTCAGAGGATGAATTGGAACTGATACATACCATTATCCGGTTACTGGCATCCCACGGTCCAATGATTTTTTCCTGTTTTAAAAAATAATCCATATCATAGTCAATGTGTGTTGTAGTGTAACGCAGAGCAAGTTCACGTAACGCAACCAGATTTCTTTCTCTAAAGAATCTTTCCATTGCTTGTTTAGCTTTTTCAGGTATGTAAACTTTCCCTTCCTTTAATCTTTCAATTAATTCTCCTGTAGGTAGGTCCACAAGCTCTATTTTATCTGTCATTTGAATAATTCTATCAGGAACTGTTTCTTTAACCTGCACACCAGTTATTTGCTTAATTATGTCATTCACGCTTTCTATGTGCTGTATATTCAATGTTGTGTATACTGTTATACCCTGACTTAAAAGTTCTTCAACATCATTGTAACGTTTTAAATGGCGTGAACCTGGCACATTTGTGTGTGCCAGTTCATCGACCATAACATAATCTGGTTTTCTTTTTAAAACAGCGTCAATATCAAATTCTTCTAATAAAATTTCTTTATATTTGATTTTTCTTTGTGGTATCACCTCCAGACCTTTAAGGAGATCCTGAGTTTCCTTTCTACCGTGGGTTTCAGCTATTCCCACAACCACATCTTTTTTATTTTCATTCAGAACACGTGCCTCACTTAACATTCTGTAAGTTTTACCAACACCCGCCACGTATCCAAGGAAAATCTTCAGGTACCCCTTATTTTGATCCTGCTTACTTTCTTCTTCCTTTATCTGACTTAAAAGCTCGTCAGGATCCGGTCGTTTAATTTCTGTCATTTTGTTTTCCTTCTATTATCCCAATTCAAATTTCAATTCAGCATTTTCATTCAAATGATTTTCTTTAATTCCATTAAATTGAGATAAATACTACAATACCATTTTATATTTCATTTTTTAAGATTGTCGAGTGCAAGGTTGAGTTTTAACACATTTACTATACTAACATCTGAACCAAACATAGATGTTTGCTTGTATTGATCCACAAGTTTTACAACTTCTGCCTCGCTAATTCCCCTTGCTTTGGCAACCCTTGGAACCTGGATCAATGCAGAGTCCACAGAAATGTAGGGTTCAAGTCCACTGGCAGATGTCATGACAAGATCTGACGGAACTGATGCATTTGATGCTAATGAATTTTCCTGTCTTACCTGGTTTACTCTTTGTTGCACCTGATCTATAAGTTTCTGATTTGTAGGCCCTAAATTACTTCCACTGGAAGAGCTTGAGTTATAATCTATAGCTGATGGCCTTCCATGGAAATACTGGGGACTTGAAAAGTTTTGTCCTATAAGCTGTGAGCCTACAACTGTACCATTTTCAGTTATCAAACCACCATTTGCTTGATTTGGAAATGCAACCTGCGATACAGCTGTAACTGCCAGAGGATAAATAATTCCCAAAAGTACAGTTAGTACCACAAACATCATAACTGCATTTTTAATTGTTTTCATATTTTCAGCCTCCTAAACCAAGAAGGGTTATTAAAATGTCTATGAGTTTAATACCTATAAAGGGCAGTATAAGTCCACCAACTCCGTATATTAAAATATTCAATCCCAGTAACTCAGATACTGATGATGTTGAACGGAATTTAACTCCTCTTAAAGCTAAAGGAATTAGTAGAGGTATTATGATGGCGTTGAATATGACTGCGGATAAAACAGCACTGGTGGGCGTTGAAAGTCCCATAATATTCAGCACACCTAATTCAGGGTAAGTAACTGCAAATATGGCTGGAATAATGGCAAAATATTTGGCCACATCATTTGCTATGCTAAATGTTGTTAGTGCACCACGGGTTATGAGTATTTCTTTGCCTATCTCAACTATCTCCAGTAGTTTGGATGGTGATGAATCAAGGTCAATCATATTAGCAGCTTCTCTGGCTGCAGAAGTACCTGCACTCATTGCAACTGCAACATCTGCTTGTGCAAGTGCTGGGGCATCGTTTGTGCCGTCTCCAATCATTGCAACAAGATGCTGCTGTTCATCTGATTGATATTTACGTATCATCTCCAGTTTGGTTTCCGGCTTGGCATTGGCACTGAAATCATCTACCCCTGCTTCAGCTGCTATTGATGCAGCGGTTAAAGCATTGTCTCCAGTGATCATGATTGAAGTTATGCCCATTCTTCTTAGCTGTTGCAGTTTGTTTTTAATACCCTTTTTAACAATATCTTTAAGCCGTATAACTCCCATAACTCCTTTTTCATTTGCAACTACAAGGGGCGTGTCCCCCTTAACTGATATTCCCTCAACAACTTTTTTTATCTCATCTGAAACATTTTCATTGTGATTCTGGACAAATTCTTCTATGGCATCTGCAGATCCTTTTCTGATCATGCTAGAACCAGTATTTATTCCACTCATACGTGATTCTGGTGTGAAAGGAACAAATACAGATTCTGCAGATGGTTTTATATCACTACCTCTTATGTTCAACTCTTTTTTTGCTAATTTAACTATACTACGTCCTTCAGGAGTTTCATCGGCAAGGGAAGATATTAAAGACGCATTAACCATATCATTTGTTTTCACACCGTTTGCAGGGATAAATTCTGTGGCCATCCTGTTTCCAAGGGTTATTGTACCCGTCTTATCAAGTAAAACCACATCAACATCTCCAGCAGCTTCAACTGCCCTACCGCTCAGTGCAACAACATTGTGCTGTAAAAGCCTATCCATACCAGCAATACCAATGGCCGGTAAAAGTGCCCCTATTGTAGTTGGCATCAAACAGACCAGAAGAGCTATGAGAATAGGTGTGGTAATGGCAATTCCCATATAACCCGCAAATGTTGAAAGTGTAATTACAACTGTAATAAACAATGCTGTCAAACCTATAAGAAGGATCTCAAGAGCTTTTTCATTGGGTGTTTTTTCCCTTTTAGCACTCTCTACCATGTTTATCATGTTGTCCAGGAAACTCTTTCCGGATTCAACTGTTATTTTGACCTTAATGGTTCCTGAAAGTATTTTAGTACCTCCAGTTACACCACATTTATCCCCTCCAGACTCCCTTATAACAGGGGCAGATTCTCCAGTTATTGCAGATTCATCAACAAGTGATGTACCTTCAATTATGTCTCCATCACTTGGTATGAGTTCTCCTTCTTCAACCAGGACAACGTCATTTTTGACAAGTGTTGGTGCCGGTACTTCTTTTACCTCACTGTTTTTCATGATTTTTTTGGCAATCACTTCATTTCTGGTTTTTCTTAATGATTCTGCCCTTGCCTTTCCCTGACTTTCAGCTATTGCTTCTGCAAAGTTTGCAAAAAGAACTGTGAACCACAGCCAAATTGTGATCTGGAGGTTGAAATCGAAGCTTGCACCAGAAATTATGTTTAAAATGGTTAGTAATGTTGTAATTACAGCACCTACTTCCACTATAAGCATTACAGGATTTCTTATGAGTTTTAAAGGGTTAAGTCGAGTGAATGATCCTTTAAATGATTGTTTTAAAATTTCTCCTTGAAAAATACTTGATGTTTGTTTTGATGATGTTTCTTTCATTTTTCCACCTCCTATGCAAATATCTTACCTGCTTGCAAGAATAAATGTTCTAGACCGGGCCCTAGGGCAAATACGGGGAAGAAAGTTAGTGCTCCAATAATTATCACCACAGCCACAACCATAATAACAAAGAGAGGTCCTGTGGTTGGGAATGATGCAGAACTCATTGAAACTTTTCCTTTTTGGGCTAAAGCTCCGGCAATTGCTATAGCTGGAATTATTGTAGCAAATCTACCTATTAGCATTGCCAATCCTGTTGTCAGATTATAGAACACTGTGTTCACAGTTAATCCTCCAAATGCTGAACCGTTATTGGCTATTGTTGAGAAATATGCATACAATATTTCACTTAAACCATGAGCTGAAGGATTGCTAATTCCTGCCAATCCATCAGGTGTGGATAGGGCCAAAGCTGAAAGTATTAATACGCTGGCAGGTGCCCCTATTAATGGTATCAATGCCAACTTCATTTCATAGGGTCCTAATTTTTTACCCAGAAATTCTGGAGTTCTTCCTATCATCAGTCCTGCTATGAACATGGTTAATATGACATAGAATAATAGACCCGCCAGTCCAACACCTATTCCTCCGAATATAACTTCACCTGTGCCCATATTGAACATGTAAACCAGTCCTGTAAGTGGCATGGTACTGTCATGCATTGAGTTTACACCACCGTTTGAAACATCAGTTGTGAGAACACCCCACAAAACAGAGTTTGTGGTTCCAAGCCGGACCTCTTTACCTTCCATGTTTTGTCCAGTTACCCCCATTTTCTCTATCACTGGGTTTGGATGATCTTCAGACCATAAAGCAACACCAAGCCCCATTATCAGTAACACCATCATCACTGCAAAAAGAGCCAATCCTTGTTTTATGTTCCTAACTAAATATCCGAACATGAATACCAGGGACATTGGTATCAATATGATTGCCAGTGTTTCAAGGAGATTAGTGAAGCCGTTTGGATTTTCAAATGGATGTGCTGAATTCACATTGAAAAATCCCCCTCCATTGGATCCAAGCATTTTAATTGCTTCCTGTGAAGCTACAGGTCCAAGAGGTATAATCTGACTGGCACCTTCAATGGTCTGAGCAGTAGCATAAGAATCAAATGTCTGGACAACACCTTGAGATACCAATAAAATTGCCAAGATTATAGATAATGGCAATAGAATGTAAAGAACCATTCTGGTAATGTCAACCCAGAAGTTTCCGAGTTTATCTGTATTTTTGCGTATAAAACCCCTAATAAGTACAAGGGCCGCAGCCATACCCACTGCCGCTGAAAGGAAGTTTTGCACAGCGAGTCCTACCATCTGTGTCAGGTAGCTCATGGTTGTTTCACCAGCATAAGCCTGCCAGTTGGTGTTAGTTACAAATGATATTGCAGTGTTAAGGGCTGTGTCCCATCTGACACCAGAAAAGCCTTCCGGATTCAAAGGTAGTATTCCCTGTATTAATTGAATAATAAAAACAAATAATATTGCGAGAATATTAAATAGAATAAGTGCCTTGGCGTATCCCTTCCAAGTCATTTCTTCAGCCTCATCCACACCACAAATACGATATATGAACTTTTCCACAGGGCGAACTAAAGGAGTCATAAAATTCTTTTCGCCACTGAATACTTTTGACATGTACTTACCCAGAGGCCATGCAAGAAGTATCGCCACTACAAAGAATAAAATAATGTAAATCAAGCTGTTAACATCCATATACTTAACCTCCCATAGATTCTAGCATGTATAAATTATAATAAAATGTTAGATTGAATTTAATCAAGTTTGATGAATCTGTTTCAGATTCAAAGGATTTTGATCTTTGAAAACTAAATAAATCTTGAACTGTGGTTTTTAATTTTTTAAGATATGAGTTTCCTTTAAGATTTGATATTTGCATTCAAACACCACTTTAACTAAAGGTATCTAAATTAGATTTTTTTTGTTCTTAAATTCATTATTTTTGCAGGAGTTAAGCTGAAAAAGATTATCTGCTCTTCTTATTTTTTACAAACTTTTAGTTGGGGGTTCTTAATTTTTTTAACTAAACTCCAAGCCATCCTTTATTATTACTTTCACATATAAAGTTTTCGATTAAAAACGCCGTAAAACTCTTATTTTTTTAATAACTGTGTTATAATGTACAGCATAAATGAAGGTAGTAAATTATATACCCTAAATAAATATTGGAAGTCCGATAAATCATTAAAATGTATTTAAAGCTATTCTTTTAGATTCAAAATGTAACTAAAATATTTCCTATCTTTAATATTGAAATAAATCTTAATGAACCCTGATTCAAAGCTTAAATTACACATATTTTTTATTAGATACATTTTGAAAGTATTAAATTTAATTTAGGAATTTCTATTTTATATTACAGCTTTTGTTATGTATCTAAGATTTCTGTTGCATTACTTGGGATTTTTATTACATTATATGGTTCTATTATTAAATTAATTTTATGATCGTGTTTTTCTTTTGAACAGATTTGTAACGAATAATAAGATAATATTAATTTGTAAATAATATTAAAAACAAATAAATTAACATGGCAGCAGATGAAGACGAACTTAAAAAACTAAAAAAAAAGAGGGAAAGAGAGATAACAATCTTAATAATGGCTGCTGTGTTAATTCTTCTTCTAACCGTTATTATAATAGGCATTTTGATACATACAGGTCAGTACAGGATTTAAATACATTTTAAAACAGTTAAAATAGAATAGTTAAAATTAATTTTTAAGAGAAACCAGTGGGTTGAACTATTTCTTCAAATATTTTTTGTAAATATTTTATTATTTTCTATTCAATTATTTCTGTCATTTACTGGCTTAAAATAATTCTATACTCAATTCAAACTGTACATGTTATCATTATTAATACCCCTAAGATTCATAAAATAGGATGTGTGGGGAAATATTCTTGAATTACCAATTGCTCCATTGATATTTTTATTGAGAAACATCCCCACACGAAAAAAATTAATTAAACTGTCAATTTCACTTTAAGCATTTCAACATGTGTAGTACATAGATAGCAAGTTGAAAGGCCCTCAAATTCGTGAGCAATGTTAATAAATCGGTTTACCATTGAATACATAAGAGAATATTGGAAGGCTAAATGTACGGTTTGAGTGAGAAGATTTTAAATTTACTAGGAGAGATTTTTAAGATGAATATTAAAAATTATGGAAAATATTGGACAGCTGGACTTTTTATTGCAGGAATCACTGGAGCAGTATCCTTCTTTGTTAAAAGTGCTATATCATATTCACAGAAATTCGTTCCATTATGGTTTGGAAAGACATTAGAGTTGATAATTGGTTTATTTGTTTTATTTGTTGTTTTATGGGGTTATGGGAAGTTAATTAAAATAATTTACGAGAAATTTAATTTGAAAGATTATTAAATCTTGCAGAATATTATGAATCATGGATTAATTCTCGTAAAATGGATTAATTCTCGTAAAATGGATTAATTCTCATAAATAACAATAGCAAAATTTACAATAAAATGTTGACGGGAATTCCTTTATAAAATAACTCCAGAACTTTCAGCAGACATGATGGTGGATCGACATGAAACATCTTAATACTAAATTTAATTTAAATGGAAGTGTTATAAGTGTTGCATCACTCACTTTCATGTTTATTACCGTTAAACTCTATGATTTTGGAAGTTATGTATTGTGGATACCAAGTTTATTGACAGGCCTTTATATTGGATTGGAATTGAGAAATAAGCCTAATTTTTTACTTAATTTTATTGCTACATTTTTCATATCACTCCTGATAAGCATTATAGTGTTATTTCAATTATTCATTAGATTACGTTAAAATTGATATTGAGTCTTTTGAGCCTATTCCTTTTAAGTTTGCAAATCTAAAAGTGTTGCAACATTTCTGTACACTTAAAACCCCTCTTTCAGTGCTTTTTATTATGTAAATAAGATTATATTTATGTAAATAAAATTATATTGCTTCATTTTTCAAATTGGACTTTAAAAAATATAAAAAAAATAGGTAAAATTAGTATTCTCATTATGTATTAAAAGTCATTTAGTTAAAATGACTATTTCTTAACATATCTACATCTTTAAACTGATTCAACCGTTCAAACATGAGTTCTCCAGGACTTTTTTGTGCAATTTCTGCACTTTTTACATTAGTTACAACAACTGGCTTTGGGATCTCATATTCATGAAGATACAATTGGGATCCTCCTGCTTTACAGTGTCCATCAGCTGCACAATAATCAGCACCACAAACATCGCAGGTCCATTCACCTTCAGATGTTCCTTTTGGGTTCCACTCAAGACACTCATAATGATGACAGAAAGGACAATAGTTTTCAAAGATACCTATGTGATAGGTATATGAACATTCACCACAACTGCATAGTGCCGTGGCCTTTACGTATTCATCTTGAACAGTCACATTATAAGCATTAGATGCACTTGAAACTGGTAAAATTAGGAAGATTCCTACGAGTAAAAGTATTCCAAATAATTTAATCTTAATTTAATCGCCTCCTAAATGGTTTGTTCATCAGCCAAAATCCGCATTGCGTGAATTTGACCATGCCACATTTTTGCCACCGGAGTTTAACGTCTAAACTTTTAGACGATAAATGTCATAATATCACCCTCCTAGTTAATATTGGTTTAAATAGGTTATAAACCTAAAGCAAGATGTTTAGTAAAAAGGATATTTTTTTGAAAAATTCACCGCACGGGTAACTTTTCAACTCTCGTGTTAAAGTTGGGAACATGCTAACAGAAATAATTTTTCAAAAAAAGGAATTATTAATTGACTTTGAGATCGAAGCTCACTGAATTTTGGTATATACAGTATATACAAATATACGGTATATACGGCTTCCAGGATACCCTTGATTTTTTACTTATTTATTAATTAATTATTTATTAATTATTTAATTATAATATAATGGCTGGTGGTTCTACGAGGGGTATTGTTTGTTTTTTTGGCTTGAAATTGGATTTTGTGAAAGCGGGTTAAAAATTATTTATTTTTAAAGTATTCTTTTTGATTTAACTGTAAAATATTTACTAACTTTTTTATAAAATCCAAGTCGTTAGTCTGTTCACTAAAAAATTTATTTTCCATCTCTTCAACAATTTGAAGTGCTTTTTTTATCCTTTCACGCCCATCATCTGTTAGTGATATAGATTTTGCACGTGTATCAAATTTACATTCCTCTCTGGATATGAGATCCTTTTTTTCAAGTGTTTTCAAGACTTTTGATGTCATCATAATATTGGTTTTAGCATGATTAGCCAGCTTAACTTGAGTTATATCCTCGTCAAATCTTTCAAGCCACGCAATACCTGATAACAAAGCAAACTGTACATGAGTTAAATCAAGTTCCTTCAAATCTAAATTCATTTTACGTTGCCAAAGATGTGTTATTTGCCATAAAAGAAACCCAACGCTTTCTTCCGGTTTTTCACGCCAATATTTGACATATTCGTTATTGTCGATCATATATTTTATCCTAAAAAAAAGATTAAAGTTGATGAAATGTCAACATATATCCATCAATATCTTTTATTATAAACATTTTTCCAAACGGACCATCAATTGGAGCACTAATTATCTGTGCATCTGAATTTTTAACATTGAGGAACGTTTTTTCAATATCCTCAACACCAAACCATATGGAAACACCTAAACCTAGGGGCATGTTTTCTTTAATTTCGAACATTGGTTTACGGATAGCAAAAATAGCTCCACTATCATCTTTAAATACTACTGCATCTGGACGTTTATCTTCTGTTTTTTCAAATCCCAAAATCTCCGTATAGAACTTGGAAGAAGATTTCAAATCCTTAACTTGAACTGAAATAAAATCTAGATTTGTTTTCATATACTAATCCTCCATTATAATAACCTTGTATATTATAATCGTGATTATTATATTTATACTTTTATTGCCAAATTCAAAAAAAAATTATTGAAATCAATTTACTATCCAAATGAAAATAATCATTGATTTCCGTTCTTTATGCCCGTTTTTAACATATAAACTATATACATAAGTATGATTATAAAATAGAAAAAATTGAATCTAAACCATCTCAGATCTAAATTTTTCAAATTATTAATTGACTTCAGATCGAGGCTATTAAATTAGTTGTCTGAGGATGGTCTACTGGTAAATGTACCAGACCATTCTCATAATTCACAGCTCCAGCTGTAATTCTTGTGGTTTTATCTTTCACACTGATAATTTCTTTAACAGGTAATGCTGTGTCATTGAGTACTTGTTGTGCTAGTGCTACCTGGTAAGCGTTTGATTCTATTCCTATCTGTAAAGGTCTCCATTGTCGTCCTTTCCATATTGGTGTGATTGGTCCGTTGAATAGTTTTTTAACCGTTTTTACTTGTTCGGGAAATGAGAGTCTTTCACGATACCAGTCCAGGAAGTAAATTTTGAAAGGATCTTTCATGACACCTATTGTGGTGCATACAAAGAAGTCATTATTATCTTTTTTACCGATGGCTAAGTCGTTCCTTGATAGATCTCCATGGAATCCCATGAAGGGCATCCTGGAATTTATCTGTTTCATGTTCTGGTTTAATTGCATACCACTTCAGCCATGTTCTTTTAGGATCTTACCTTTCATTCCCGCTGCATCATTTTGATATTCACGGTTGAAAAGTACACGGCCCATGGCATTTAACTGTAAAAGGAGCTTTTTAATGCACCATTTACCAGGCCATAAGACTTTGTAACTGCCTTTGATATTTGTTACATCTACAGCCACACCAGTTTCAGGGTCATAAACATAATCCCAACTATCAGGCCATTGGAGTATGGCTTTCTCTTTAATAACATACCAGGCTGTGTTTTCTTCCATCTTGGTGTAAACATCATCATAATGTTTATGTGTACCAATACCAAGGATACGGCCTCCAGGTTCTAATAATGGTACAATTGTACCATTAACCCATTTCCAGACGTTCTCTCGACTATCAACTGTACGGCTGTTCACATCATCAATAATATCATCAAGAATAATATCTGTAAAATGTCCTCCTGTGATATCTCCAAGTAAACCTACAGCTTCTATTGTAGCGTCCCTTTTAACATCTTGCAGGGCTGAACTTTGATTATAGAATAATTGGTTATCAACCTTATTCAGGTCCAATAATTCCTTTGCAAAATCTGCTTGAATGTATGGATTTTTCTTTAAATCTGTATTAGTAAGTTTTAAAGTTTTATTGGCCTGTTTATAAGTTTTAGATAAAAGTAAAACATTACGGTTCTGATTAAAAAGAGTTATATGTTCAGGATATGCACGTGGTACAATTGTTGTTTTACCATGGTCACGTGGGGATTCAAGTAATGTAAATCTGTGTTTATTTAACTTTTTTGACCATTCAAACTGATGATCTGGAACCTGTAATTTTAGGTAATGTTTGGCGTAGTAAGGTAATGATTCTCTTGCATATTCTTTAGCGTTCAGGTTCAGGCTCTTCAGAATTTTCTCCTTGTCGTGCGAAATAGTCTGCAACTGCTTTAGCAAGTTTTCGCTCATCATCATCTAATTCCCCTGCTTTAACTTCCACAACAACAGGAGGCTCATCTTTAGTAATGTCATGTTTGACTTTGGCAGCCTGGACCCCAAGTTTATTAATATCTAATGATGTAATCCCCTGTTCCTCATCAACACATAATTCTGTACCTGCAGCGGTTTCGATAAGTCCATCTAAAAAATTCAGGTCAGAAACAATTTTATTTTTAGCTTTGTTGAATCGTTTTTTACTTTCCTGTTTTTGGTATTCTTTTACAGCTTCGGCCTTGAAATTAAAATCTTTTTTCCTGTACTTGTTGATAGTTGGTCGTGATATTGGAGCTCCATTTTCTTTAAGCCATTCTACTATATATGTATCTGGCTTACCTTCCGTTATCATCTCCTCAATTTCTTTTTTGTAAGGAGATTTTTTAACTGCACTTGGTCTTCCAGCCATAAAAATCACTGTAAAAGAATGTAAAGAAATTGTAAAACAATGTAAAACAATAGAAGTGTAAAAGAATAAGATAAGATTTTAATGAAATCTGATTAATGCCAACATTGCAATAATTACTGAGACTGCAAAGCCTAGAATAGATATTAGTAATCCCCACATTTTAGATTCAATTGATGTTAATCTTTTTTCAAGTTTTTTATCTTCAAGGGTGAGATTACCGTTTGTGGTTCTTTTCTCTGCCATGAAATCTATGACTTTTTCCTTCCAGGTAAAAAAAGAATCCCATCGCTTTTCGTATTTGCATTCGTGACATATCTCTACTATTTCATTTCCACCCATTTTTGATCAACTCGAAAAAAGGTGGTTTATTCTTTTTTAGAGGATTTTAGTTTTGAAGTCATGTTCTGAATTGCAGGAGCTACATAACCTGGCACAAGGAATGTTAGAAGGCCGCCTGCAACTAAAAATTCTATATCCTGTTGATGTAAGAGCATGCCTCCTATACCCATTACACCTAAAATTCCTATTACTCCAATTTTTTCATATTCTTGGTCTACCATGATTTATTCCTCCAATTTTTTTTAAATGAATTTCTAAGTTTTCTTCAGGTTCGTTACCATCATTAGAAGTCTATTATACTCATAAAACGTGATTTTTATACTATTCTCAGGTTTCATAATTTAATTAAATCTAATTATTATCCACAAATTGTCATTAAATAGGAGATGATAATCTTAAAAGTTTTAGTTAATCATTTAAACCAGGATTAAGCCCTTAATATTTTAGATTATAGAAAATAGTGATCTCTAAACTCTTTATTAAGCCATTAAACCATGATTAAGCCATTAATAGTTCGGCTTATAAGGAATGATGATCTTAAAAGCTTTAGTTAATCATTTAAACCAGAATTAAGCCCTTAATATTTTAGATTATAGAAAATAGTGATCTCTAAACTCTTTATTAAGCCATTAAACCATGATTAAGCCCATAATATTTTGGCTTATGTAAAATAGAGATCTTTATAAGCGTTAAAAAATAAAAATAATTATTATTTTTGTGGAGACTTAGTGATAAGATGTTAAAATACTTGGGCTTATTAAAAGAACCAAACGGTAAGAAAACATCAACAACCACAACTTTTGAAGTGACATTTGTTGAAAATAAGGTGATAGCTGAAACAGAATTTGCAGAGTTAACAAAATTTATGGGTGAATATTATGGGATTCCCCGTCCTCAAACATCCATTACATGGAGATTAACTTATAATTCTGATTCAACAGTATTAATTCGATTAAAATTCGAATATTTGGATATTGGATGGCCAAATGAGAATATCAGACAAGACAGGTATAATGAAATTTTGGTATCTGAATTTGAAATAGTTTATAAAAAATTTTTGGAACCTAAATTGTTTAAACCAGTCCCCAAGTTTTCGGGCCTGGAAAAATAAGAGATTTTTATTAAAACTTGACTTTCATCCCTGGAAAAAAATAGTTGCTCTCATTTTCCCAGGGAGTTGTCAAGGAGGTAAAAAAATAAATTTTAAGGTAGGAATGGAGGGAATTGCACCCTCCCTATGGTTGTGTCTGCATGTAAAAGATCTAAAGTTTTGAGACAACCCTTAATGTTGCCTACTATAATAGAGCGTCTTATAAATTTTCACTTTCTCATTAATCTGTTGAGATTTTGTTTCATAACCCTATAATTACTCATGTTTAATCCAACGGAGATAAATGGGTCACGGTTAAATCTTAATTCTCGTCCTCGTCCATCTTGTTCAAGGACATATCTACATACTCCTGCAATCACTGTTTTTGCTTTAACACGACTATGAATTTCTTTTAGAGTGTGGTTTTTTAGTATATACTTAACCCTGTCTTTTTGGAACATGTTCATCTGTAATTGGGATCCGAAAATATCTACTGTGATCAAGTAATGTGATTTACGATATTCTGTTTTTTTTACTCCTTTTGGAGGTCTGAGAAAGTTTTCTTCAGTTTCAAGTTTTAAATGTCTTTTTGATTTGAGTTTACATAGAACAGCCCATTCTTCATCTGTTATTCCTGTATCTCGTGGTAATGATTCGAATGTTTTACCAATATAATCTCTATTTCCTTTTGGTTTTCCTTTAGAAAGGGCTCCACATCGTTGACATACAGTTTCACCCCTCCATTGATCTGATGCTTTGATTTCATGTCCACATTCCGAACATTTGCCATATTCAACTCTTTCAACTTTCTTCTTTCTACCATTGCTACTGACCGTACCAACAATTATTGAATCCTTTCGATAACGGTCATGCTTTGCATGGGTTATTTTAGATATTTTTAATGCTTGATCATATTTTGTGGTGTTTTCAGGTTCAATAGACAATTCAAGATTCCCCCGATGCTCATATTAATAATATATCAGAACTAACAGGGGTATAAACTAAAGCGAGATATTTCAGGTAAAAAAATAGGGATAGTAATTTTGAAAAAAGCTTTTCCTTTTTTTATATTGTTTGATAATCTGTGATATATTTCACAAAAAATTTATAAAAAAAATAAATAGATGTGACATTAGAAAAGCACTATCCCTTAATAAAAAGTTATTTGGACTTATTTATAAATCACCTTTAAATAAAAAATCGGATAATGAATTTAAGTTTTAAAATAGCTGTTATATTGTCTAAAAACTTATCTATGTTTTAAAATATTTTTTTAATAAATTTTGCTGCCATAGTTAAGGTATCAAATAAAAATAGAGAGTTACTTAGATGCAAAAAAAAGATATTAAACGTTGTCAAAGTGCTGATAAAGCTACCAAAATATGGGAAGATTATAACAAAGCTGTTTTTGAGAATATTGGAATTGCAATAGTTATAATAAAAAAAGATGGTACTATCTTCCATGTAAATAATGAATTTGAGAATCTTTGTGGATACTCAAAGGAAGAGATAGAAGGTAAAAAAAGTTTTGAAAAGTTTTTGTTAAAAGAAAAGGTAGAAAAAGTAAGGATTTACGACATTTTAAGATATTATAATTCATGTATACCTCCCAAAACTTATAAAACTTGCTTGGTACATAAAAAAGGCAATATTTTAGATGTTTATTTAACTCTAAATTTACTTTCTTACACCGACAAATTGGTAGTGACCATACAGGATATTACAAAACTTAAAAAAACAGAAGCGGATTTGAAGATATGTATTAAAGAAAAAGAAGTTCTTTTGAGAGAATTAAATCATAGAGTCAGAAATAACCTGCAGATGATTTATAGTTTACTTAATCTTGAGAAAAGTTATCTAAAAGAAGAGGAAGCTATTAAACTGTTACAATCAACACAAAATCGACTTAAAGCAATGATTTATGTTTATAATATGGTTCATGAAGTAAATAATTTATCTGTTATAGACTTTTCAGTTTACATCCAAAAATTGGTGCTTGACCTGTTTCATGTCTATGATGCAAAAAATAATATTAAACCAATGTTTAATATTGACCAAATTTTCTTCAATATTGAAACTGTAATTCCCTGTGGATTTATAGTAAGTGAAATAGTTTACAATATCATTAAATACGCATTTCCAAATAATGAAACCGGTAAAATAACATTAGATTTCCATTCATACAGTGATGAAGAATTTAAACTCATAATCAGCAGCAATGGTAAAAGCATTGATTTTAATAATAAAAACTCTTTTGGATTGGCTCTAATAAAAATGCTTGTAAAACAATTAGATAGTTCATTAGAAATAGATAACAATCCTGGAACAACATTTAAAATAAAATTTAAAGAATTAAATTATGCGGAGCGAAGATAATGTCTGATGAAAATATTTTGATAGTTGAAGATGAGATGATCTTAGCAATGAGTATGAAACAGGAACTGATGAATCTAGATTATAACATTGTAGATGTAGTTGATACTGGTGAAAAAGCAATTAAGTCCGCTAATGAACTGAAACCGGATCTAATCATGATGGACATAACATTAAAAGGAAAAATGGACGGTATAGAATCTGCAAAACAAATAAATGAAAATTTAGATATTCCAATCATTTATATGACAGCATATTCAAACGACGACGTGTTAAATCGTATTATAAAAACTAAAACCTATGGTTATTTATGTAAACCTTTCGAAAAAGAAGAAATGAATACTGCTATCAAAACAATTATTTCCAAACATAAATCAAGGATTGAAATTATCAATTAAATTATTTTTACTAACTCATTTATTCTCAACCATGTTTATGGCTTCCATTAATTCTTTTTGTTCCAATTCTATGTTTTCCTTATTTTCTTCAGGCAACATCTCAATTAGGTCATCATAGATGTTTACAGCATCTTTTGCAAAGTTTATTATAATTTTTTCAGCCGTTTGTTTATCCATTTTAATTACCTTTCCCTTTTTGTTGTATTCCTAATAAACTACCTGATTACTTATTGAAAAAACTTTAGTTAAACTATTTCCATCTTTTTGAAGTTTATATCCCTATAGAACACAGATCTATATTTTTCTTATATTCATTGGTTAGACATGAAAATAGAAGGGTCACTGTCTTTAGTTAGATATTCCTCAAATACTTTTTTAGTATTTTCACGATCAATAATCGCTGCTCTTGTTAATGTTTCTAAGTCTTCTCGTGTTAATTTTTTGAGTTCTTGATCTAATTTTTCATATTTATCTTCCCAATTTGTTTCAATGATCTGTAAAATTTTATTCATGTTCATATATTCCCACCCAGTTCCACCTTTGTTTATCATAATATTATGATCAAATTTTCTTAAAAGGTTATTCCTAAAACTTTAAATAGTACTTAGATTTTAGTGTTTATAGTGTTTTCAGGTTTCGTTATACAATTAAGAATTTACCTTTACTTCGTTATAGATATATGTCTAGATACAGGGACATAAGACTAAAACACGAACAATTAGAAAATTTTAAATAATAAAAAAAATAAATTAAACTAAACGTGAGTTAATTAACTCATAACTTGGATATTGAGAATACTTTGGATAGATATGCAAGATAGGTAAAAAAGGGGGAGGTAGACACCCTAACCCCTTTTTTACCATTAAACTTCTCTATTTTCTTATTATTTTAAAAAATAGTTATATGCATCCTCCAAATTTAACACCATACTCACAGTACTGGGAGCATATACTATTCTTTTTACAACATTTGCTTGAATTGCCCGCCTCAAAATATTACGGATTTGAGGTTCTTCATCCCTTTTGAAGGAGATAACAATAGAATTTGTTTCAAAATGGAGTTCACAGTCAAAAAGATGGTGGAACATACGGCTTAAGTCCGCTTCATTTTCCCTCATGGAATCAATTGATTTTGAAAAGTTTTTATCAGTCATTTAATCATTCCATTCCTCCCACCTTAGAATTAAATTTATTCATATCTTTTTGATAAACTTTATTCCTAAAAATTTTTATAATATGATGTTCTTAGTAATAGATGTGAATAAACCTTCATCAACCCATGGTGTTAGTTTATAACAATTTTTTTTAAGTGCTTGCACATACTAAAAAAGGAAGACACAGCCCACTATTCTGCTCAAAATATTTCTACACACAAGCTGTGTCTTCCGTGCCTCCTATTTCTAAAGTATTTCCCTTTTTTAGTGTCAAAACCGTACAAATCATAACCAGTTCCAAAAGATTAATGATTATAATATTTGATCAGAGTTTAATCCTTGGGACCAGATCAATCGACTCTTCAGGGCAAAACCTCCTGCAAACACCACAACCGTGACAATTAGGATTTATCTCTGCTTTTCCGTTATTAATTGAAATTCCAGCAAATTGACAGACATCTCTGCATTTTCCACATCCAGTACATGCATCGTGATTCACCTTTGCTACCTCATGCCCCTTGAATATTATCTTAGAAGATTTATATTGATTTTTAAGGTGAAATAACAAACAACCTTGATTATCACAGTTGCATATAGCTCCAATGTAAGGGGTTAGGAATGTCCATACTGTATGTATAGCACCATTCGATTCGACTGATTCTAATAATTCTGTAACATTTTCACATCCCATATCAGACAGTCCTGAGAATTCAGGGATATTTTCCACGATGTCAGCTGTTGTTCCAAAGAGTATACATTTTTTCTCTCCTTTACCGAATAAGTATTTCTGGCATGGGCAGTCTATAACACTGACTCTTCCAGGGATGCTGCAGATGGCAGTGGCATCTTCCAGTGAAATCACCTGCCCTGCATGTTTTTGAGAAAAATAATTATTAAGTTTCACCTTTGCATACCCTTGGATGAAGGGTATTTTTCCAGCGATATCCATTTCTCTGGTTTTTCTTCTGTAGTTCTTTTCATAGTTTCTAAAAAAATCCTCGATGAATTCATCTCTTCCACCGGAAGACGCCAGTTTTTCGGCATAATTCTTGCTCTCTAAAAACCATTTTTTGCCAGCACCATGTTGAATACAAAATTCACACATCAAATCACCTGATTCATCATTAGATAATAAATAGGATAAAAACTATTACTTTATAACTCAAAAATTTAAAAAAGTTTACTTTAAAAAAAGCACAAATAGCAGGTTAATGAACATACAAAATATTCATAAAGTTTTTATTTCTTTTTAGAATAAATCAAATTCAAATTTTAAAAAAATAGTTTTAAAATATTATTCTAGTAGATCCTGGCGAAAAAGTTGGACGTTACCACATTTATTACAAACTAAAACCATCCAATTATTTGTTGCTATTGTGCGTAAACCTAATTTTCGTACCTTTTCACATATTCCAGGGTCAGTACCGGGCTTGGCATATACTTCATAGACTCCTTCTTCACAAAATAAATTAAATCGTATTTATGAGAATTTGGTATGAATTTGGTAGGGATTTTGGTGTAAATGTGAAATACTTACTTAACGTAATTATATGATAAAATGTATTTATGTCATTTTTATCGCTGGTGGTGAAAAATCCATTCAGAAACAAAACAAGGACTTCCCTTGCAATCGTTGGGATTGCAATAGGAATAACTATCATAGTGGCAATGGGTATGATTACAAGTGGTCTTCAATCTAGTACCCAAAGCACACTGAAGGCGGGTGCAGCCGAAATTACGGTGACAAACGCGAGTTCAAACTCATTTGGTTCAAGTGGAGGTACACTAGCCCAAAGCTGGGTAACCAAGGTGGAAAATATAAGCGGAGTTAAAACTGCTGCAGGATTTTTAAGTGTAAGTAACTCTAGTTCCAGCAATACATCTGGAAGTTCTACAAGTTCCTCCAGTGGATCAAGCCCAGGTGGATCAAGTATGGGTGGTTTGACCATAATTGGTATTGACAGCACCCAGTTAAGTCTTGCAGGAGTTAGTAGTACTGATGTTAACGGAAGTTTGTTCAGCAACGGAAGTACAAGTGAAGTTATAATTGGTAAAAATTCAGCTCAATCTCTTAACAAAACTATTGGAGATACAATAAATCTCTACGGTAAAGATTTCACGATCACAGGAATTTATCAAACTGGAAACATTATGCAAGATCAAAACGTATACATGTCACTTAACACCCTCCAGAACATCACAAACAACACAGGCAAAATCAGCAGCATATATGTTAAGGATGCTGACAATACAAACGATACACAGGTGAGTAACGCAATTAAAGCTGCATATCCAAATGATTTGTCCACAACAACAGCGGAAGATCAGGCCAACAAAATGAACAGTATCATGGGAACAATAGACTCAGCTTCATGGGCAATTTCACTCCTGGCAATATTCATTGGAGGAATTGGAGTTATAAACACCATGATAATGTCCGTGTTTGAGAGAACAAGAGAAATAGGAGTTCTTAAAGCTGTCGGATGGAAAAACAGAAGAATTTTAGGAATGATAATCGGTGAATCCATCGTACTCACATTCTTAGCTGCAGTTGTAGGTACAATTGTAGGTGTGGTGGGAGTTGAAGCTCTACTGTACTTCTCAGGCACTTCAATGACAGCGACGTTTACATTGGCTATATTATTAAGAGCTTTCGGAGTGGCTTTATTGGTAGGAGTAATTGGTGGGCTTTACCCTGCTTACAGGGCTACAAAACTAGCACCAACGGAGGCACTGAGATATGAATAACCACAATATTTCCAAAAAAAATGAAAATATAATTGAAATTAAAAACCTTAAAAAAAGTTACGACAAAGGAAAGATAAAAGCCTTAAACGGTATTAACCTTGAAGTAAAAGATGGAGAGTTTATATCCATAATGGGACGTTCTGGCTCTGGAAAATCAACCCTCCTTAACATGCTCGGAGCACTGGATACTGCAGATGAAGGTTCAATTGAGGTGGCAGGCATAGATCTTATGAAGACAAAAAAACTCGATGAATTCCGATCAAAGAAGATCGGATTCATCTTCCAATTCCACAATCTGATCCCCAACCTGACTGTAGTTGAAAATGTGGAAATTCCTTTGTATGAAACTAAAACATCAAATAAGGATATGAGAGCAAGGGCACTTGAGCTTCTAGACGATGTTAACCTGAGTCACAGGGTAGACCAAAGACCTAACACACTTTCTGGTGGAGAAAGGCAAAGAGTAGCCATAGCAAGGGCTTTGGTTAATCATCCATCCATTATTTTAGCTGATGAACCTACAGGATCTCTGGATTCCAAGACAGGTGATGTGATACTGAACCTCTTGAATGATATCCAAAAAAAGGAAAACGTAACTTTAATAATGGTAACACACGAACCAGAGGTGGCAAAAAGAGCTGAAAGAATTGTAACCGTACTCGATGGAAAATTATCCGAAAATTGCTGAGCTAAAAAAACTTATGAAACTTTTTTTTACATTTTTTTATTTTAACGGATAAAGTTAATTACAACGCATTTTCCTGATTCCCTCCCTTATTTTAATACACACTATCTCCATATTAATAATTGAACAGTCTATAAGATTATATTTTGTGTTATAACCGTGGTAAATCAAGTTTCAGGAAAAAAATAATAAAATAATCATCAAAATTAATTGTTTTAATTTAACCTAACCATAAAATTTACTATTAATATTTGAATAGGAACTTTTATTATTAATACTCCAAAACTTATCAATCACTGAAATAAAATGTTAAAACATTTTAGAAAAGGAGGAGAGGAAAATGAAATGGGCAGATTACGGTATTTCTGCAGTTAAATACAACAGTACAGATACCCATATTGAAAAAGTTAGAGTCCATCTAGACAATGGAGATACCCTGGAACCTGCAAGTGAATGGTTAAGAACGGATGTAATTTCCGCATTAGAAAAAGGTAAAACATTCGTTACAATCATAGAAGATGCAGGCAAATGGGCAAAAGGCCAAAAGGTTCATATAATCCCTGTGGACAACGCAGAATACATCCGCACAGATACAAATAACACAGCATCAAATAATCTAGATAAATTACCTAAATTTTAACTAAAATTTCTTATTATTTTTTGGAGTATTAAAAAAATCATATCCGTAATATTTTTGATATTAATATATCATTAATTTTAATCCTGTTTCATGTTTTATATATTTGAATTTTGGAGTTTTCTTGGAATCTGTATTTAATTTTTTTAGTATGTCTAGTTGATTTTCATCAAGTTTTTTGAGGATAGGTATTTCATAAGTATAATCTAATTCATCCTTTTCATCTTCAATACAACTAGTATTAATTGACCTAGAATCATCAAATAAGCCCCACTTACTCAATGTTATTGTTACGTTTTGTACTAATTCACTCCAATTATTATCTGATGGTATCATTAAAATCCTCCTTAAACATAGTTTATACTCCTATAACCTGTTTAAAAAGTCTATTCATTTAATTTACATGTCCCATCTATTTGTTTGATTATCTTATCATATTACTTTATTAATAAGGTTTGTTTCTGATGTACCTTCATTTTCCCTTCAACTTTCATGAACCTACTAAACGTAATCTTACCCTTTTTAACTAATTTAACAGAGTTTTGATTTCTTGAGTAAGATTCTTTTGAAATTAAATTTGAAAAATAGAATTAAATCTAAATATTAAAGTATTATGTCACGTTTATCTGTCCAAAATTGAAGTAATGTAGATAGCTTTGCCATTTTCACTTCAACAGACATGTCTTTATCAGACATAATATTTTTAAAATTCTGATATACTTCATACTCCATAAGTCCTAGTTTTGAATGTTTATCATGTAATTTTCCATATTTTTTAGCTAAAGTTACCCTGTCCATTAATGCTACTTCATGCCAAAATAACGCAGCTATTTCCATTTTTGAATCTTTTTTATCCATGAATTCACCCATATTTTTTATTTAATTAACTAATTTAGATCCACATAGAGATTAAACCAGTTTATCCATAATTAACCATCCTCTTATTTGTTATCAAATAATTCTATGTATCCAAACTGAGTAAAATTAATCATTTCTTTAATCTATCCATAAAATTTACTATTAACGTCCAAATAGGAACTTTTATTGTTAATACTCCAAAATTCCTATATCAAGGGAAATGAAAATACAAAGTTGTTTCAATAGAAAAAGGAGGAGATAGGAGTGAGTAAATGGGCTGATTATTGTATTTCTGCAGTTAGATATAACAATACAGGAAATCACATTGAAAAAGTTCAGGTCTGTGAAGACTATGGTAAAACATTAGGAAATTTTGAAGAATGGCTACGAAGTAATGTTATTTCATCATTAGACAATAATAAAACATTTGTAACAATCTTAATGAATGAAGGGGGGTCTTGTAGTAGAGGTGTAGATGTTCATGGAGTCAACGTAAA
This sequence comes from Methanobacterium paludis, assembly GCF_000214725.1. Taxonomy (NCBI): domain Archaea; kingdom Methanobacteriati; phylum Methanobacteriota; class Methanobacteria; order Methanobacteriales; family Methanobacteriaceae; genus Methanobacterium; species Methanobacterium paludis. The sequence continues at coordinate 1,241,623 of NC_015574.1, forward strand.
TGGGAAGAAGTATATTAGAACTGATGAAGACCAGACAACTCAAGATAATTTAGGAGATCTTCCTAGGTTTTAATTATTAACATACAAAATTTCTTATAAAACCTAAGAAAATATAATCATCCATTTTTTTGGCTAATTTGGCTACCGTTAGATTTCATATTCTGAGCCCGGCTAAGTAGATTCCTATAGGGCCCAAATGTAGCCTTTTTGGATAAGTCTTAATGAAAAGTTAAATAAAACAATAAGCACATAGAACGCTTAATTTGGTTACCTCATAAAAAAATTACAAAATCGCCGAAAAAAAGAAACTTAAGAAAACTCTCAAACAAAACTAAAATGTTTCAATTGAAGTAAAATTAATCCTTACCTTTTTTCATTAAATACATTAATACTTGTGATTCAGTTTCTTCAAATCGTATCTCCTTTATTTTATAATAACCTGAAACATCTTTCCCTCTATGATCATGCCCAACTATTTTAACATCTTCCAAATTGTTAAAGTCATTGTTAACTATTTCTGCGTTAGAACCATGAATTAATAATTGTAAAAATTGATTACCTATAAAATAGTTCCTTGTAAACTCTTCATACTCTATACATCTCTGTTTACCATTCTCTTTTGTTATACAAAAACCCATATTCTCACCCCTCCTTTCATATATTGTTGATGTTTTACTATCTCTTTAGCAATGTATAACTAAATATGTAAACCATTAATTAACCAATTCTTCTCTTTTTTTTCAGGGTAATTCATCCCCTTCTTCTTTCTCTAACCTTTTCACTTCATTGCTATCTAAACTTATAACATTGTTGTTAATAAGATCGTGCATTAAATTTTAGGATCTGAAAAAAATGAGAGAAAAAATCAATGTATAACTGGGAAGCGTTCAAAAACACTACTCTTTCCACTTTAGGGTCGTTGAAAAGCTCCCCAAAAAGTTTAAAAAATACTATGAACTGGACTTTGAAGAATTCCTAAAATAGGTTAAAAAGAAAAAAGGTTAATATTAAACCTAAGAAAACACAAGAACGGTTAAAATAATGAATTTAATAGAAGTTTTGCAATCATTAATCCTCTTCTCCAACAGATAAAGGGAAACCGACAGGGAGATCGATGAAATGGTCTATGATCTGTACGGTTTGACATCTAAAAAGGGAGATTGTTGAAGAGAGTTTAAACAACTAAAAAATGATCATAAATTACTTAGCGCTAAGTCTAAGACATTCCCTTGCTTATTTAAAGTCTTTATTTCATAAGAGCCTGAACAATCTATTCCCTTAGTATCATACACATTTTTTACTTTAAGATTTTTGCCTTTTACAGATTCTAAAAATCTGTTTATTTTATCTAAATCCCAACCTCGAATTTTAATGTTCAAAGTACCATCCGTACCACGATCAACCAAACGAAGGTCTGTATTTTCAATATTTATGCTATATTCATGTTTTGTACCTATTCTCATATTACCACAGTCTTAATATTTAAATAAACTCTTATATTAAACTTTATCTTCCGAAAAACTCACTTTATTATTTAACAAACCTGTTTTAATTTTTGATTCCTTGGAAATATAGATTTAAACTCTTAGTTTTACTTTTATTTTGGAGTTTAAGGCATTTATAGATGTTTTTACTCCATAATGCTCTAACTTTACGAACAGGACATATTACATTTGTTCATAGATATGATAACATGAAACCATGTCCTACTTGATTACTGTTAATATATTCCATGTACTATTTTTTTCCAGTTTCTGTGAAACTTCCAACTTTGATATTTATGAGCTTTAAAAACAGTTTTTATCTTCTCTAAAGTTTCTTCCAGGATTTTATACTGCTTTTAGTGAACCTTTAAAGGTTTATTTAATCAAACTCCAAAACTTCTTTACTTATAAGTTCACCCACATTTGTTTCAAATATTAATTTTATTTCAACATTGTAAGCTGTCATTTGTTGACGTCGCATCCGTAATTGTTCTCGAATTTCATGTTCAACCGTTTTGAAGTCATCTTTATTTTTTAAAACAACTGTGATTTGTGCCATCTTATTTCTTTCATCCCTAAAACCATAAGCTTCGCCTGGAACTTTTTTTGCTTCCAGATATTTCTTTATGGTCTTCACAGCTCGGTCAAAATCTGCAAATATGCCTTTAACTTTACGTGCATCAAAGTCCACGTTTGCATCATTAGTTCCGGTTGCATTCATGGTTCCATCCTGTGGTTTATCTGTTTCCATGTTTTAATCCTCCTTTTTTTTAAGTTTTAACGGATTCATGAAGAGTCTGCCCATGATTTCCTCAACTTTTGAATGTTCATATTTTGCATTAATTTTTATTTCTGCGACATCCTCGTACTCAATTACTTTGCCTGTGTTAAAGATCAGTTTAACTTTCACTTAATCGCCTTTCATTTCATAAATCATAAACTTAATAAAATCTCTTCGTTCAGCCCTTGGAACATATATCCGCTGCCCTAAGATTATTTTTATTAATTCCTCATCAGAAAATCATCCAAATTAATCACCTTCCTTAAATAAACATCCACCTCCACAAAGATAAAATATATTCTTTTATCCATGAAATCATCTTTTTTTATTATTTCAATACATTGCTGTTGAGGTATAGTAAACTCCTTCATTTTTAGAGCCGTACCTCTCTTTAAATTCTATTTCAGTCCTGCATTCTTTACAAATTACCATCATTTTGATCTCCATTCATAGCCAAAGATGCTTGGAGGGTCGGCATGATGTTTCACAAACTTACAATTCAATTCTTTAGGTATGGCCTTTTTAAGCTTTGCAAGACTAAACTTATACAAATCTGCAAATATCCTCCAATGGTCCAGGCCAATACAATCAAGATTGTTAATGATCGCAACCACCAGATCTGCTATTTCTTCAACTGATTTTTCCCCTCTGGTTTGATTTCTGCCTGTAATTCCATCTCCAGATCATTTTTTTGTTTAAGTTCCAGGTGCAAATTTTTTGTTCAATTCCTATTCCTTGAATTCCTATCCATTAACTGAAATTTTATTTCTTTTTCTATGCAAGTTTAATATGTATAATACTAAGAATGTTACCATGCATATTGAAGAAATGCTGAAAGTCTTTGCTAATCCAATGTAACCTGAGATTGTACCAAATATTAAAGAACCAAGGGCAATTCCAACATCCAGTGATGCTAGATATGTTCCGTTTGCAGCACCAACACGCTCTTCTGGTGAAGCATTCACTGCCCATGTTTGCAAAATCGGACCAATAACTCCATAACCAAAACCATAAAACAATGAAGCAATTATTAAGGGTATAAGTCCGTTTGCAAGGGACATTATAATTAATGCCATGATGACACAAAGGGGGCTTATGATTAAAACTGATTTA